>JAFWPM010000065.1 GCA_017509565.1 Kiritimatiellia bacterium
AGTTCCTTCAAAATCGCCGTCTTGTCCACGTAGGTATATTGATTCTTGCGCAGATTTTCGAATGTGTAGATGTCGGTCGCCGCTTTTTCGATCATGGCCAGCCCCTTGTCGTTTGCGACTTCAATTCTAGCAAAACGCGGGGCGAAATCCAAGGGCAAGCGCAGTCGTCGTTTCATCGCCGGCGACGGGACCGGCCGGAGCGCGGCAAGTGACAAGCGACGCCGTCCTTTTGCGCGTCAAGGCCGTCAATCTGTCGATGAGTTCCTCTCGTCCGAAAAACATGCTTCATTCTCCGTTGCATGCCGTCCGGCCCGGAAAGGCGAAATGCCCGCACACAGCGTGGAACGGCGCAACAATAATAGCACCTAAATCGAAAAATCGCAAATAGGTGCTCTTTTTCCAATCCTCCAAAACGAGCACCTAAATCGAAAATTTGCAAATAGGTGCTCATTTTGCCGGCTGGCACAGATCGAGCAGGTCGGAGAGGCGGGCGGTGGCGAGGCATTCCACGGTGTCGGCGGGGTTGTAGTCAGCAGGGGCGGGGCTGGCGAGGAGCGTCGCGCCTTCCGCGAGGTGGAAGTCCACGCCGCCGCGCAGGAACAGCGAGCCAGAGAGATACGTGCCGGGCGGAAGGAGGACTTCGCGAAGGCCGCTACCCGTATGCGCCGCCGCGTCGATTGCCGCCTGGATGGCGGCGGTGTCCTTGGTCGTGCCGTCGCCCGCCGCGCCGAAGTCGCGGACATTGAAAACCGTTTGCTTTTCTTCCCTACTTTGACTTGCCGCCGGCGTCCGCCGCGCGGGACGCCGCTATCTCCGCCGCGAACGCCTTGCGCAGCGCGTTGAATCCTGCAAGGTCGAGGATGGTGCCGTCCGTGCCCGCGCCGAGGACGCGCGCGGCGGGGACGCCGGGCAGCGGGACTGTGGTGACTACCAGCGGGTAGCGCGAAAGTTCTGACAACAACCGGGGGGCTTTGCCCCCCGCGCCCCCCGCCGGCGGCAGTTCGAAGACGTCGTATTGGAGGCCGTTGTCAACGCCCCAGGCGAGGGCGAATGCCGCAAGGTGGCAGTCGGCGGGGTTGCGCCAGCCGCCCGCCGTGGCGCAGCGCGTTGCGCGCGTGGAATACGGGCGGACGATGGCGAGCTCCGGCATTCCGCGGGCTGGAAGCCCGCGCTCCGACATTCCGCAATGGACCTCCGCGAACAGTTCCTTGGCGTAGGCCCAGCTTTTTGGGGAGCGCTTGGGAAAGGTCATTTCGGTGTCGGAGTTGCCGGGGTTGGCGTCGAAGCCGAGCCACATCATGCCGGACGGCTCGAAGGGGAGGTGCTGCGCCCACATGCGCTTCATGTCGGCGGGGGTGATGTCGCCCATTCCGCTCGGGGCGTATGCATGGGCCTGCATCCACGGGATGAGCGGTTTGCCGAAGCGCCGCGCAAGGCCGCTCATGTATCCCATGTCGCGGGGGATGGCGTCGGTCGCGTAGGTTCCCGCGTAGATTGGGTAGGGGTCGATGTGCAGGAAGTCGAGCTCGCGGGCGAGCAGTTCCTGGCCGGAGCCGTCGCGGTCGTTTGCCTCACTCCAGACGTCGGCGCGCGTCGTGTTGCGGAATACGAGGAGGTCGGGCGAGACTTCGCGAACCCCCTCGCGGAAGGCGCGGACCAGCCCTGCGCATGCCTCGTGGAAAACGTAGAGCGCCACACCATACGCCCCGGTGCCGTAGATTTCCGGAAATCCCAGGGTGCGAGGCTGGACGGGGGCGGCGTGCGCCGCCCCCGTCAATGACGAATTAGTTGCCGCCGCCTCGAAAGCGGCGCGGCCGCTGTCGGAAAAGCCCCACGCGGGGACGCTCGCGGCGGGGCTGTCGAGCCAGCCGGTGATGTTGAAGCACTCGTCGCCGAAGCGGATGGCGACGATCTCCTCCGCTGGGAACGCGCCACCGTTGGCGAGCGCCCACTGGTTGGCGCGCCAGCGGCCGCAATGCCGCGCCCGTTCGCGCGTGAGTTCCGAGAACACGGAAAGCTGTCCGCTACCGTTCTTCCACGAGGAGCCGTCGGGGTCGCTCTCCCAATAGACCGCTATCCCGACCTTGTCGAGCATCAGCCCCGCGCAGTCCGTGAGGTCGAAGCGCAGCTTCACAAGACGCCGGTTCTCAATCTCCGGGCCGGACATGCCGACGGCGGTGTCGTTTTCGGGCTTTTCGTCCGGCCCGGCGGGCAGCACCTCGCAGGGGATGACGCGCAGGTGCTGCTCGCCGTCGAACAGGCACTCCGGGACGATGATTTCGGCCTTGCCTGTAGGACGGAGCGACCCGAAGTAGTGGCCGCTTTTCACGACGCGCTCGGTGCCGTCCGCGTCCTTTTTGCGCCGCGTGTAGGGCTGGCCTTTGGAATAGACCGGCGGCTCCACGACGATTTCGTGCGGCCCGGCGGCGAAGGCGAAGAGGTTGCGGTCGATGGCGAGGCCGCGGTAGGCGCCGGCCACGCAGACGGCGCGCTCACAGGGTGCGCCGTCGCGGACTGCGGGGCGCGAGTCCATCGATGGGTCGGGTCCGGAGCCGGTGAAGCCCCGGATGCCGTATTTGCGCAGGGCGGCGAGACTGCGCGCGCAGTCTTCCACCTGCCGCGTCGGCACCTCGACGCAATCGACCCCCTGTTCCGCGCACATCCTGATCGTCTCCTCCATGTCCGGAAGCCCCTTCGCGGACATCCAGACTTTGGGAAGCATGGCGTTCGAGGGCGCTTCCGCGCCCGCGAACGCCATGCATGAAATCGCCACGACGGCGGAATGACACAAAAATCTATTGGGCATCATTGAAACAAATCAAAATTCAAAACTGGACGAACACGGCGGGAAGGCGCGGACTACCTCACCACCATCACGAACGGGTGGACATGGCGCAGAACGACCGCGCCGCGCTTGACCGCGACGTGCCAGCCGGCGGCGTCGGAGGCGGCGTCGAGCGCCGGGACGCCGGTGATTGCGCCGGTCGCGGTGGCGATGGCGTAGTCGCTTTCCGAGTCGAGCTCGGCGAGGGCGGCGGGATCGACTGCGACGGACGCGCCGGACGCGAAGTCGAGGTCGCCATCGACGGCGAGCAGCGCCGAGTTGGCGGCGGCAGTCGCCGCGCCGAACTCGAGCGTCCCGGCGAAGGCGATGTCGCCATCGACGGCGAGCGCGCCGCCGCCGACTTCGTCGGAGATTGCGCCCGCGAGCGTCGCGGTCTTTTCCTGCCATACGCTGACCTTCTGCGTCCTGCCGCCAAGCGCAAACCCGTTGGCGAAGGTGAGCGCGCCGTCGGCGAACTGGCTCTGAAGCTGGATGACCGCGCCAGTCGGCAGGTAGTCCGCGCCGGGGACGAGTTTCGCGCCCGCGCCGCCGAGGTTCACGGTGAGGTCGCCGCCGAATGCCGCGAAACCGCCGCGAAGCCCGTAGGACACCGGATATGCGCCGAAGCGCTTCCAGCAGACCTCGCCCTTGCCCGTGCCGGCGGGGCGCGTGAACGCGCCGGACGTCTCGACGACGCCCACGCCGTTCGTGCCGTCCGCGAGCTTGATGCCCGCCGCGGCGGAGAACGCCGCCGGGGCGATCCGAGCGCTGCCCTGGATGTAGTAGTCGCCCGTGAATGCGGAATGGTCGCCCGTGAAGGCCACCGCATAGCCTGGGCGGTTGATGTCGGAAGTGAGCAGGTCGCCGGAGCCGGAGAGAGCGCCCGAAACCGTGTTGCCAGTCCTGGCGCTCGGCGAGAAGATGAGCGCCGAGCCGTCGAGCAGCGCGATCGGGTGCGCGATGGCGAACGCCCAGTCGCGCGCGGCGATGGAGCAGTAGCCGCTCGCGCGGACGAGCGCGCCCGCCGCGCCAAGGCCGCTGTTGTCCTCTATGAACACGCCGCCGTTCACAAGGTTGAGGCCGCCGGAGAAGGAGTTGTTGCCGCCGAGAAACCAAGCCTGGAAGCCGAGTTCGGGGCGCGTCTGCTTCTCGCCCGCGACGGTGAGCGCCATCGGCGTGGAGGAGTCCGGGTCTGCAAAGGGGCCGAAGAGGCGGCGCCATTCGCCTTTATCGACCGCGTTGCCGTCCGCGGTGGAGTTGGAGCGCTTGCCGGCCAGATAGGTGTCGCCGTAGATGAAGAAGCCGTCCCTCGCGCGCGTTGTGAACGCGCCGCCGCCGGTCACGTTCATGCGCTGGACACCCTCGTTTGGGCGCCTCACGACCATCATGCCGGACTTCACTTCGACAAGTCCGCTGTTCTCCACATAGCAATTCAAACCTCCTCCGGACAGCGGCATGATGATGCTGTTGAGAGCAGTTGCCGCAAACGTGCTGTCTGCCGACGGCATCCAGTTCGCGTCGGTGCCGGGCGTGGCCGTTGTGGTGACGAGCGAGAGCGAGCCGTCCGCCGCGCGCTCGAAGAGCGACGGGCTGCGGAAGGCGCCTGCATCCTTGTTCGCATAGACAAGACCGTTCACCACGGGGCTTTCGGCGGAGGAGGTCGCCGTGGAGTCGGTGGAGGATAGCGCGATGTCGAGCCCGTTGGTGTGCGTGACGAGCGCAAGGCCCTGATTCACGGAAAGTTCGCCAATCGTGAGCGTCGCCGTGCCGGAGGAGCCGGACGCGGCGATTGCGACGACGCCGTTCGTGACATCGAGGCGGTTGAGCGCGGAGGTTGACCCGCGAACGGGCGCGACTGCCGTCCCCTCGCCCATGCGTAGCGCGGAGGCGGCGGTGAAGGCGGCGTTGCTCACGGCGAGCGTCCCCTCCGCGACCTCGATTGCGCCGTCGAAGGCGTTGTCGTTCGTCTGCTGCCGCCAGGTGCCGGCACCGGTCTTGCGGAGGACTCCGCCGTCGTTCGGGGCGAGCGTCGCCGTGGCCGCCGCACCGGAGCCGGTGCCCGAGGCGATTGTCACCGTCACCGCGTCGCCTTCCGCGTAGCCCTCGCCGCGGCACGTGACGGCGATGCGCTCGAGTGTCATGTCCTTGTTGAGGATCGCGTAGGCCGTCGCGCCGGAGCCGCTGCCGCCGGAAATCGTCACCTTGGGCGCCGTCACATAGCCGGAGCCGGGGCTGGTGAGCGTGATTTCCGAGACGCCCCAGCCCGTCGCCTTGCGGAACGTGGCGGAGACGTTTGCCGTGATGCCCGATGGCACCTCGATCGTCCCGCCGCCGGGATAGATCGAAATGTCGCCGGCGGCGGTGCCAAGCGCCCCGGTATATGCCGTCGTGCGGGAATCCCTGACGAGGGCGAGCGTCCCGCCGTCAAAGTTCAGACGCTGGCTGTTGTTCCCCGTCTTTTTGTATTCGGAGAATCCCCTGGTGAGTTCAAAGCGCCCGCCGTTCAAGTTCACTGATGCCGTATTGCCGCTCCCAGTGCGGCCCAGAAACACCATGTGCCCGACAAACCTCGCGTCGCCGTCAACGGTGAGCGTCGCGCGTCCGCCCGTGACGCCGGAGTCGCTCCAATATCCGATTCCAAGCCCCTCGTTCCAAAAGTCAAACAACCCGCCGTCAACGTAAATGTCCGCCGCCTTGTTCGGCGCAGTCTTGGTCGCATAGCCAAGCCAGGCATACAAATTTTCGTAGGCAGGAAGTCCCGCGCGACGCGTCGAGACCTTGCCGCCGGAGACGTGCATTGAGCCGTAGTTGTCGGCGCGGCCAATCTGCAGGAAGTCGGCGTTGTCCGCGCCAAGCGAAACCGTCCCGCCGTTGACGCGGATGTATCCTTCGATGTTCGCGCTGCTGCTCGTGGCGAGCTTGTTGTTGGTAACGGACAGCGTCCCGCCGTCCATCCAGATGGTGCCGGGGCGGCTGTTTCCCGCAATGGCAATCTTGCCGACAACAGTAAGGGCGCTTGGCTCTTCCATGAAAAGCATCCCCGCCCCCGCCGCACCGGATGTGTCCTTCTGCCCGATGCGCAGGTGATCTCCCGTCACCGTGAGCGAGCCGCCGTTGCGCAAGACAATTTTCGCAAGTCCCAGGAGCCCAACATAGTTTTCCGTTCCCGTCCACTTCACCTCGTTTTCGAATACGACGTTGCCGCGCATCACGCGGGCCTGGCCGCTGTCCGTTATGGACTCGCCCCTGTAGATCTGCCAGTAGGGGACGTCGTCCGTCTGCCCCGGCCAGAAGTTCTTGATGCTGAGGGGCGAGGTCACGTTCCAGATTTGGTCGCCCGTCTGTCCGGTCGTGCGCATGTCGGTGACAGCGCCGCCGTAGGTGAACTCCCCGCCTTCGTTTCTGACGGCGAGTGCCGCCAGTGGCGCGGCGAGGGCGATGGCGAGGGCGCAGCGCGCGAAATGCCGTCCGGCGAAGTCGCCGGAAGTTCCGTGTGAGGCTGTTGCTGTAGTTTTCATGGTGATTTGTCCCCTTTGGCGTGAACGGCGGGACAATGATACCACGAAACAAGGCGACGGGACGAACTTTTGCGAAAAGAATTTTACTATCCGCCGTGGATGCGGCGCCATTCGGCCATGCTCATCCCCTCGCGGGCGAGGAAGGTTTTCTGGAGGGCGCGGTTCGTGCCGAAGCCGCAGAAGTCGGCGATGATGCCCACAGGCGTGTCGGTGCGCGCGAGGAGCGTCTTGGCGTTTTCGAGGCGGACGCGGATGATCTCGTCGAGGATGGAGTGTCCGATGGCCTCGCGGAAGCGCAGCTCGAATAGGCGGCGGGAGCCGCGGAAGCGGCGGGCGAGTTTGCCTGCGGTTAGCCCTTCGCACGCCTCGCGGCGGATGATGCCGACTGCCTCCAGGATTCGCGGCTCGCGGCGGCCGTGGCCCATCGTGGATTCGCGGTGCACGGCCATGAGCGGGCCCACGGCGGTGGGGGCGGGGGCGCGCGCGCCGCCGCGCCCCGCCACGAGCTCCCCGAGCGCCTTCGCGCCGAGGTAGCCCAGGCTTTCGCAGTCGATCTGGATGCTGGAAAGCGTGGGGCGCGACACCTCGCACACCGCGGGCTCGTTATCGACGCCGAGGAGCGTCAGCTCGCGCGGGATGTTGCGGCGCGCGGCGCGCGCCGCGGCCACGACGTCGGCCGAGATGATGTCGTTGGCCGCGAATACTGCGGTGTGGCGCGGCAGAGCCGCGATCCAGTCCGTGAAGCGCTCGCGCTCCCCCGGCTCGGCGCACGTGTGGCGGCTGGCGAATTCGAACGCTCGGCACTCCACGCCCGCGGCCGCCGCCGCTTCGAGAAACGCGCGGACTCGCAGATCGACCCAGTTGAAAAGGCCGCGGCGCAGGCCCGCCACGGCCATGAGGCTGGGCTTGCCCGCTAGCAGCTCCCTGAAGGCCAGGCGAGCGATCGCCTCGTTGTCGGCGCAGAACCGCGCGAAGCGCCGCCCCGCCGGCGCCGAGGGGCAGTTCATGAACACCACCGGGAGCGCCCCGTAGAGGCCGCGCGGCAGGTCGGGCGCTAGGTCGGAGCATTCCACCGTGAAGCCGACGAAGCGCATGGCGCCGCGCAGCGCGCCGGGGAAGACGCGCCGCGCCTCGTCCCAGCCGAAGACCTCGACGCCCCACCCGCGCGACATCGCGTAGCGCTTGACCCCGGCCAGCGCAGCGTCGTGCACCCGGTCGCGCCTCAAGCGGACAATGTATGCTATTGCGCAATTGTTCATTGCGACAATTCTACTCTTTTCCCGGCGGAAGTCCAGCGTTTCAAAAACCGCGCGCGTTTTCCGGGCCGCGCGGCCTTTGCATTTCCCCCGCCTCTGTGGTATGATTGAAGGCGTTGACGACACGGGGGACAAAACGCCATGGCCGAAAACGCTTCATACGACAACTCACCACCAGCAACTTCGACTTTCCGAGCCTGATTACGGACCCGGAGCGCAAGTATGTCGACAAGACCGATTTGCTCTACGAGCTTGCGCGCCACAAGTCGGACTCGCAGCTGTTCATTTCGCGTCCCCGGCGCTTCGGCAAGTCGCTCATGCTCTCCACGCTCCAGGCGATGTTCGAGGGGCGGCGGGACCTCTTCAAGGGGCTGAAGCTCGACGCCCTTCCGTGGGAGTGCTGGAACGAGAAGAATCGCTACCCGGTTTACAACTTTTCGATGTCCGACGCGACAGGCCAGACATTCGACGAGGTAAAGGAACAACTCGGCGTGCTTGTTGACTGTCTTTTCGCCCAGGCCGGATGCCCCGTTCCCGAAAAGGGAACCATTCCGGGTAAGTTCAAGCAGTTCATTCTCGCCGCCGCAAAGAAGTCGCCCACCAAGCAGATTGTCGTCCTAATCGACGAATACGACGTCCCGGTGCAGGGGTTTCTCGACAGCCCTAAAGAATTGAATCGCGTCCGCAAGCTTCTCCACGACTTCTACGAGAAACTGAAGACCAACTCGAAGTATATCCGCTTCCTGATGATGACAGGCGTGACGAAGCTCACGAAGCTTTCGGTGTTCTCCGGCATGAACCACCTGAAGGATCGCTCAATGGATTCACGCTTCGCCACGCTCTTCGGCTACACGACGGAGGAGCTGGACGGCTCGCTACGCGAAAATGTGGACGAGTTCGGTTTCGTCGCGGTTCGGCTGGGCGGTGCCGACGTGGCGGGTGTTGGGCCAGGCACCGCAGTAGAGGTCGAATCCGGCGCTGCCCGCGCGCGGCATGTGGTTCATGTCGCGGGAGTCTTTCAGCAGGGTGCGGATGGCGACGACGCGGCTGTCGGAGCGGAAGCGGACGCACACGCCGGCGGTGTTGCGCAGGAGGCCGCCTTCGGTGTCCTGCATGACGTATGGCGCGCCGGTCGGGCCGGGGAGGCGCCAGAACGGCGCGTCCGGCCCGGTGCGCAGGGGAAGCCCCTCAACCGAAAACGGGGCGAGAGCGGCGTTGTGCCAGACGACCTCGCGGTCGTCGACGCGCGCCGACGCGAAATTGGGGTCGATCTTGGCGATGTCGGAATCCGGGGCGGGTGTGCTCATGGGCGGTGTTTCGTTGTCGGTGCCTGGCCATTCCCAAACGGTGGTCTACAGCCCGATGACGTGGACCATGCCGTTGGCGGCCCGGATTCTGCCACACCGCCCGCTGCCGCGCAAACCGACGTTGTTACACCAGTGGATCCCATGCGAACGCATCGCGCTCGATGAGAAGGCACGGGGAGTCGTAGACGGGAACTTCGAGGTAGGTGACCCGGTCGCGGCAGGGGATGACGTTGGCCTTGTCGTAGTCGTAGACGCGCCCGGTCAGGAGATCGACCCACACGGGGTCGCGCAGCGGCTCGCCGCCAATGTCCTCGAAAACCGCCGGGCGGGTCTCGAAGGAGTTGCCCGGATGCGTGTATTGGAGGATGCGCCCGTCATCCGGCTCGCGGACATGGCCCTTGGGGGCGTTCGCGAAGTCCAGCTCCGGCGAGATGTCGCAGCCGTGGACCCAGAAAGCCAGGGCCCTCGCCCCGGTATCGGAGCGCCGGAAGGAATAGGTCGAAAGAGAAAGGTCGGTGGAGCGCAGGCCCGCCGTGCGCGGCCCCCTCGCCGGGTCGGCGCAGAAGTCGGGTTCGCCGGGGGAGTCGTCGCAGCCCTCGGTCTCCCACACACCGCCGCCGAATCGCGCGCGAGGGGCGGCGCGCCCGTCCCGCTCCATGCGAACGGCTGGGACTGCATCGCCGCCGCCCACGCCTACGCCGCCGAACCGCAGCTCTTCTCCGAAGTGCGGTTTTCCGATCCGCCGCCCTCCTGGACGGGACTCCTCCTTGATCCAAAGCCCGGACGCGAATCATACGCCACCGCCGTCTGGGGCGCCCTCAGGGACTACGATTGGCCAGACCTAGTGGGGAAAGCGCCGTGAACGACAGGAAAACCCTTGTCTTTGACATCGAGAAGTTCGCGGTCCACGACGGGCCGGGATCCGGACGGTCGGCTTCTTGAAGGGCAGCCCGCTGCACGGCTGACCGATTGCGCTTTTTCAGGGGAAGAGGCGGACCGTGAGCGTCCCTGTCGTCACGTCGGCGAAGAGCAGACCCGTGCGGGTGTCGTGCGAAAACGGGATTTCCCTGCGCCCGGCGAGGACGCGCTTCGGCGGCGACGCGCACCAGGCGGCGAACCGTCCGCCGCCGGACAGGCGCACGGCATAGCCTCCGCGGATCGGACGGACGCTCTTGAGCACGGCCGCCGGGGCGTGGAGGCCCGCAAGCCCGAAGGCGGCGAAGCGCCCGTCCCGAACCGGCGCGACGGTCACGACGGAAAAGCGTCGGCGACCGCTGGAAAGCACGACGGCGCCATCCGGCGCGACAAGGCGCGGCGTGCCGAGTCCGTTCCAGACAGCGTAGCGCTCCGCGTCGGGAACGCCGGGAATGTCGCGGGGGCGGATCGTGGCCCGCACGGCGCGGAGAGGCTCCCCCGTGGCGGCGTCGAAAAGCGCCGCGCAACCGGCGCAGGCGTTCGCGTTGACGATGACGAAGGCGCGCGGATCGTCCTCCGCTTCGGGGAATAGCGAGCGCAGGGCGGGCGTCGCCGGCTGCGGGAAGCGCGGGACGCGGCCGTCGGGAAACGCCACGCGGCGCAGGACGGCAGCGTCGACACCGCCCGGCGTGTCGGCAGTGTACACCGGGCCGCCGGAAACGGCCCGCGCGGCGGCGTGGTAGTCGCCGAAGGGATGTGCGCTCTGGAACATGTCCCAATCGACCCCCATGAAGCGTCCGAACCAGAGTCCCGTGAAGGCGTTGGCGCGGATGTGGGCGCCGTGCGACGCGGGGATGTCGGGGAAGAAGTCGTCGGAGCCCCGCGAAAGGTTGCACTGGCGAGCGTGGTACCAGATTTCCGGGAGGTGCGCCATGCAGGTGATGACGTTCGCGCCGAATCCGGCGTCCGCCGCCGCGGCTTCGAGGGCGGATCGCATCCGCGCGATTTCGCGCGGACGCGACGTGGAGGCCGACCGGGCGGACGCAAAGAAGAGCGTCCCCTGGAAATCGGCCTTCACGCCATCGACCCCCGCGCGCCGGAGTTCGGCGAAGCGGTCGCCTAGAAAGCCCCGCCAGTCGCCGGGGAGAACGGTCGTGCGCGCGTCCGCCGGTCGCAGAACGGGTTCTAGCGGCACATGGGCGTCGCGCTGCGGGGGGACGGCGGCGGGGCGGTAGCGGCGGAACGCGGCGGGATCGATCCCGCCCGGAAGACCGTGCGGCGTCAGCCACGCCAAAACGTGCCGGAGTCCGAAGTGGCGCTTCGCCTCCCGCACGACCGGAGCGAGACCTCCCGGGAATTTCGACTCGTCCGCGCCAAAGGCGGCGAGCCGGCGCCGCACCCCCGGCACGGGCGGGGTCTGGCGCTGCCAGCCGTCATCGACCACGACAAACCCCGGACGCACATCGGAGCGGCGGAAGGCGGCGAGGCCTTCTACGATTTTCGCGGCGGAAACATCAAGGTAGAAGGCGTTCCACGTGCACCATCCGAGCCTGTCGGCAAAGGCGGGCGGTGGCTTGTCTTCGCGGAGCGCGGCGGCCGGGAGCGCACGGGAAACCGCGCGCGCCGCTGTGGACAGCAGTACCCACGGGTCGTCGCCGGCGGCGACGTAGAGGACGCGGCCACTGCCGGACGGCGCAAGCGCGTCGTTGCCCGTCGCGCGATAAAGGCGCAAGGCGCCATTGCCGGAACCGACGATGTAAGACGAGGCGTTGCCGGAAGGCAGCGGCGCGAGAAAGACGAACAGGCCGTCGGAGCGCTTCAGCAGAAGCCACGCCGCGGCACCGTCCAGCCGCCCCGGGTCCGAGCCCTGCACGGGCGTGAACCAGAATGGCGACCCCTGCACCTGCCCCACGAAGGCGACGACCCGTTCCGCGCGCCCGAGCGCATCGTGCCGCCACGGAGCGGAGGCGGCGCGGCTTCCCCGCCGCGCGCACGACGACGGGGGCGCCGCCGCCACATCATCCAGCCGCAAAAAGCCGCCGCGCAGCGAAAAGGCGGCGTCGAGACCGGAAAGCACGGTAACGCCGGCGGCGCGGAGAACGCCGGCGGAAAGGGACAGTTCTGCATTTCCGGAATCCATTGCGTCGGCCCCTCCGAAGTCGTTTTTCACATCTCGAATCCGTTGTCGGCGGCGTCGGCGACGCGCTTTTGCAGGTCCGCGAAGAGACGGATGCCGTCGCGGATGCCGCCCCACAGGAACCAAACGGTTGTCACGCATCCTATCGCCATCGGGACGACGAGATTCGTGGCGAAGTAGTATGTGCTCCACCGATTCGCCGTCCAGGGGCGCGCGAGATTCCAGATCAGAACCGCAACGAATGTCAGGCCGAAACGGTAGAAGACAATGTAGCAAAAAACCGACCAGGCGATTGCCTTGTCGCCGGGCGTGTATTCCTCGTCGATCCCGACAAGCCGCTGGAGAAGAGGGACGCGGCGACGTTCGGCGCCAGACACCTGCCCAGGCGCGCGGTGGAGCATCCCGTCGAGGTCGAACGGCCTGCGAAATCCAAGCCTGAAGGCGATCCACGAACCGACGCAGTAGGCGATGACGGACATGGCCATGGACAGTCCGTAGATTTCGGCGGAGTTCATGAAAAATTTCTCGCGGAACGCCTGCAGCGCTTCGGCGAAAGCGCATTCCCCGGAATTGAAGCCGAATGACCAGTCCACCCATGGGTTCATTGGCCGCGACAGCCGTGCGAACAATCCGAACACCGACTCTTCCCAGCCACGCGAGGAAAGAAGCGGAACGACAAACGCGGCCCACGTCCGCTGCAGAATGAGTCCCGCAACGGAGGTGCCGCATCCGAACACGACGGAACACCATGCCCCTACGGAGTTCCCGAAACGGCTGTAGAGGCCGAAAACCATGATCGGCCCGGCACCGCCCAGCCAAACCGCGCACATGATTTGTATGAACATGTTGATGTAGTCGAGCTGCGAGAAGAACACGGCGGCGAAAAAGAAGAAAAAGGCGACAGCCACGGAGGCGAGGCGGAGCATTGAAATGTGGCGGCGGCTTTCGGGGGGCCTCTTCATAAACGGGAGAATCACGTCCTGCACCCACGTGGCAGCGGCGTTGAAGATGCGGGAGTCGTCGGACGAGACGAGCAGCATCAGCATGAGGAGCGCGAAAAGGCCGACCAGCCCGCGCGGAAGGACCTGGCGCACGACGGAAGGAAGCATCATCTGGCCATACAACGAGCGAAGGCGCTGCGCCTGCCTGGCGTTGCCGCCCTGGATCGCGGCGAGTTCCGTGGAAGGCTCCTGCTCGCCGCGCGCCACGGCTTCGGCCTCGCCGCGCAGCGCCTCCGGCACGTTCCCAAGTATGCTGGTTCTCGCCAAATCGATGTAGGGCGTGTCGTTGTTGCGGAGCTGGGACAGCGGCTCGCCAAGCGACACCGGTTCCATCGCGGCGAGCCTCGCGGCTATGTCGGCCCGGACTTCGGAGCTGGGCACCGCCTCTTCGGCGACTTTGTTTACGAGCGCAACTCGCGTCTCGTGCGACGAAAACCCGGACGGGTTTCCCGGCGCGACGAACTTTGGGTGGTTCATCACGGTCACGACCAGTAGACCCAGCATGCAGATCATGGCTCCGGAGAATCCGGCGCGCCAGGTGCCGAGGACGCCGGCCATCTTCTGCTCGTGCGGCGTCCGCCCCGAGTTCGTCGTGTCGTTGCCGAACCATGCCGCCTTGTTCAGCAGCAACCCCATTACCGCCACTCCAAGTGCGAACATGTTGAAGTCGCGGAGCTTGGAAATGTCGAACGGATTGACGAAACTCTCGCCGCCGACACGCGAAAGCAGGACGGGCTCGATGTCGGTTCCCCAGGTGTAGCGGAGGAGCACATATCCGGCGATTGCCACGAAAATCGGATACGACAGAAGACCCTGGATCGTGTCGGTGACGAGCAGCGAAATCCGTCCCGCCGGCCAGATGGCCCCCAAGGCCAGCAGCAGGCTCAAGCCCACGAGAACCGGAAAACTCCGCACGTCCATTCCCATCAAGGGGAACCGGTGCGGAAGACCCAGAAAGTAGATGAAAAAATTGGCGGCGATCGCAGGCCCGATCGCATTGGCCATCATTTCGGAAATGTTGCGCAGGATTGCGCAGAAGACCCGCAACGGCCGGCTGTAGCGCTTCTCGATGAACTGTCCGAAGGAAAGAACGCGCGACGCCCGCCAGCGCCACACGCAGTATCCGCACAACGAGATGCACATTCCGACGGGCATTGTGAGGATGTTCCAGAATCCGAGCGCGGCTCCGGTGCGGTAGAACGCCTCGCTGTTTCCGACGATGGTGATGACGGACAGCGCGGCTGCCATGTCGCCGACGGATATGACATAGCGCCCCGCGACCCGCCCGGCCGCAAGGAAGTCCACTACATCGCGCGCGTAACGGCGGGCGTGGAAGGCCAGCGCCATCACCGCCGCGAACGGCACAAGCATGATTGCCCAGTCTATCCAGTGCATCCGGCGCTCGCCCCCCCCTACCGAAACGGAATGGTGGCAAGCTGGCCGGATCGGTCTTTCAGCACGGCGTCGCGGAGGGCATCGTTCTGAACACCTTCGCCGAGCAAGTCATGCTGGCGCAATTCCAAGACGGCCCGGTCCGGATAAGTCCGCAGCAGCGCAAACCCGATGTCACCCCAATGGCCCGTCGAAGGGAAGGTGTAGCGCGGTAGAAGTCCTTTGCCCGGAAGGCGCTCAAAACTGGGAAGCCAACGGTGCCAGTGGCCGTGGAAATACGCCTTGCACGCTGGTGAGGCCAGAAGCAGTCCCGCAAGGTTGACGTCATCCTCCCTGGGGCCATGGTGGCCACAGGCGATAATCGGCTTGCCGGCCGCCTTGAGTTCCGCCTCCAGCCATTTGCGCTGGGCGTCGCCCAAATCTCCGGGGCGCGTCTTCTCGCCAAAACCTATGGGGTCGTCGTTGACCGTGTCCAGCATCAGGAAAAGGCAATGGGGGGTGTCCACCCGCGTGACGATGCGCCCGGACACTTGCGACTCTTCCGCGTAGCGCGGCCACTGCGCGAGGAAGTTGTCGCGCCGGTCGTGGTCGCCCATCGCGAGCGTGACGCGGATTCCGGCGCGTTCGAGGGGAGCGAGGATTCCCCCAACCAGAGCGTAGTCCTCGGGCATGCCCCAGAGAAAGGCGTAGTCGCCAAGGCCGATCACGTTGGCCGGGAGCGGCCGCAGCGCCAGGATTTCCTCCACCGTTTTGCGCAGCAGCCCGGCCTGGTGCGAAAAGCCGGCGCACCATTCGGGAAGCCGCTCAGCCGGAAGCCCGTTCACGTGCGTGTCGGCGATGATGGCGACAAGCGTCGGATCCAGTTCAGGCGCTGCGGCCTTTGCCGCAGCGGCCACCGTTTCGGGCGCGGCAAGTTCCCCGCCGACGAAGTAAACAGGCTCTTCGGAAACGATGACATCATAGCCCCCGAGGTCATTTTGCTCTGGCCAGATTTCAGCACCAAGGTGGTTGAAGAAGCGAATGCCGGTTGACGTGAAGCGAAGCGTCCGAAGCGCATCGGCCCCCGTTGTCCAAATCATCCCCGCGTCGGCGCCAAGCGGCTTGCCTTCGCGCTGCGTGTCGGCATTGTCGGGACGACGCCATTGCGGGAAGAAGAACGTCCGGCTTTCGTCGTGCCAGTGGACGTCCGCCTTCTGCACCGACCCGGCCGGCCGCATCGCCGTGAAGGCGGTGTAGGCCGTGAAGGGCGGCTTCGGGACGAAGTTGTTGCGGACAATCCCGAAATGCGCCTCCCGGCTGTAGCGAGCAAACTCCCGGGCCCGCAACTCGTAGGGCATGAACATCCCGACACCCTCGGCGAAAGCGATGCCGAGTTCCCGCGAAAGTCGACAGGCCGCCGTTGACTCGTCAACTCCCGTACCGTAAGCCCATTTCTCCCTTCTCGGATCGCCTTCAGGCACCTGCTCGTTTGTGGGCCAGCCGATTTCGGTAATCCAGACAGGCTTGTCCGCGTCGCCATATTTCGCCATGAGCGCGCGCAGTTCCTCCAGCATCCGGTCGAGTTTTCCCTCCGGTTCATCCGGGACGCTGTAGGCGTGGATGTTCATGATGTCGAAGTAGTCTCCGCCGCCGAGCCGGTAGAGTTCCTCAATGAACTTGCGCGGAACTCCGCAAAGTCCGGCAATGGCAACATGCGACGACGGCGCGGCAAGGCGGATTTCCTCACAGGCGCTTTCCAGGATGGCGAAGTAGTTCGTCGGGTTTACGGTGTCCTTGTGGCTTGGGTGATCTGGTTCGTTCCAGACCTCGAAGACCGGGCAGTCGGCGGCATAGCGTCCCGCGACCGCGCGGACAAATCGCCGCCACGGGCCAGTTTCTTCGTGAGGCTTCGGGTAGGCCGGGTGGCCGTAGTCGAGAATCGGCAGGATGGCGATGCCGGCCGCCTTCGCGTCGGCCACGATGGCGTCGGTTCGCGAAAAGTCAAACGTTCCGGCTGGCTTTTCGATGTTTTCCCAGTTGAAGTCGCACCGAACCGTCCCAATCCCCGCCACGCCGCAAAGGGCGAAGGTCTTGCCCCGCGCCGGAAACTCGCCGTATGTCAGGTGCGAGCAGACGCCGTAGGGGGATGATGGGGCGAACGCTCCGTACGAGCCTACTTCGGATCGGGCATCAAGGCAGAGGAGGGAAAGTGCGCAAAACAAAGCTCTAGCGGGCGCAAAGAGTTTCATCGGCTTTGACCTACCGCATGATTATCATGGTTGCACAGGCGGTGAGGCTGACCGCACCGGAAGCGCTTGTCGAGATTGACTTGAGGCTGGTTCCAGTCACAGTTGGCGTCCCTGTCACGCCTGCCGCGCATTGAATGATTGGGCCGATTTTCGAGGCATCCGTGTCCGCGCCGACGACCTCAATTGTAAGGTTGGAGAGGTCGAGCGGCGCTGATGCGCCCGTCACAACCAGCGCGTCGCAGTTGCCCAGCGCATCTACGTCGATGACGAGCCGCGCCCCCTGCGCGAGGGTGAGCGGGCAGCTGGAGAGCGTGAGAGTCCCGACCTCGTTCGTGCCACCGGGGCAGATGGGGCCCGCCGTCGTCAGCGAAACGTTGGAGATCGTGCCTTTGCCGCCAAGGCCGCCGACAGTTTGGGCTGCCGTGCCTGAGAGGTTGACTGTCACGCCGGAATCGACCCAAAGCGGCGAGTTAGGAGAGAGTGCGCCGTCATCGGCCAGGGCAATGGTGCCAGCTTCGACAAGCGTTGGGGTGCTGTAGGAATTGGCGCCGTGGAAAGTCAGCGTTCCCGTACCGCGCTTGCGGAAGAATCCCTCAGGCGCCGCCGTCGCGTCCAGATCGACAATGGGGTCGCAGAACTTCATGTTGCGCGACCCCGTATCGACAATGCCACCCTTGGGGCCAACAGCGACGGTCGTCAGATTCGTCTCTACCCAGTCTCCTCCGGTAGTGGCGCCGGACGCCTTCTGGAATGTCCCGCCATCAAATACGAGCGAACTCGTGCCCTCCCCGCCGATTATGCCGTAGCCCCATGTCAGGAAAGTGCCGCCCTCTTTCAAGTTGAGGGTGCCGGTCGCTCCGGCATTCTTGGCGACATAGACCTTGGCGCGGCAGTTCTTGCTTCCTGCGTCACCAGGGACAAGTGAGAATACTCCCGTCCCAGACACGTTCACAGTCCCAGAGCCATCTCGTCCTATCTCAACCGAACACTTTCCGTCGTTGGCGCTCCAGGGGGCGCCCCCGACCTGCCATTCGCCGCCGGAAATGTTCAGCGTTCCAACGGCGGAGGATGCGTTTCCGATGATTTGAGGCCAATCCTGACTGTACTCGACATGCTTCACGATGCCGGACTTAAAATTGAATGTACCCGTTCCGTATTTGCCCACCTGAATGCCTCCGCGCATAAGCAGGGAACCGCCTTCCATTTCGTAGGTTGCATTTTCCGCGGTGCCGGACGAATAGATGCCGCCAATCGTCAGCGTTGCGCCATTCGCGGAATCGACGACGGAGTTGACCGCGCGGAACGTGCCGTTGGCGACATTGAAAGCCCCGTTGTGCGTCGAGTTCGCGACTTTCTTCAAATAGCAGTTGGTTATCGAGAAGGTAAAACGGCTTCCCATGTAGATTTCGCCGTAGCTCTCGTAGGCGCCGCCATTGAAGACGACGTTTGCGGAATCCCAGACATTGCAATAGTTTAGGGCATTCGTGACACCGGCATTGTTGCTGTCGTCAATGATGGTCGTGCCGAATTTGAGGGACAGGCGAGTCTTGTCGATGCCATTCGAGATGACGAGCGTTCCCCTGTTTTCGGAATGTCTGACAATCGCCCCGCCTACGTTGTTGTCCTTCGAGGCAGTCGTGCTGGCTACGCCGCCAGCGAGGTATGCCGTCTTGCCGGATGGAACCGAGAACTCAACATTGTTTCCATTGAGTTGGACTGGGTTCGCGAACGAGAGCGAGTCGCCGCCGCCGGAGAAGTCGAAGACAAAATTCCCGATGAAGGGGGCGGCGCCCCACGTCACCGGAGCGCCGTTGCCGTAGGTGGTGTCGGAGGAAACCGCGTAGTCCGCGCGGGCGGACGCAACCAGAATCGCAATGATGGGGATTGCGAAACGCATGCTTGTTTTCATGGAGTGTAATCCTTAGCTTGTTTGGCGGGCCGTCCCAAAGGCGGAAAATCCGTCTTTGTCGACCGTCCGGGGAAAAGTATAGCACCTTCCATTCGGAAAACCGGGAAAAATACGTCAAAAATATCCGGGAAAAATACGACAGCCGGATCCGGCTGCGGAAGTGGGATTCGATTCAAGCGGGACCAGGCCGTCTCTTCGCACACGCCGTCCTGCGCCAGGCTGAGGGGGACATTCCGAGCCGGACGCGGAAGGCCTTGCGAAGCGAGGAGTCGCTGTCATAGCCGCAGAAA
>JAFWPM010000066.1 GCA_017509565.1 Kiritimatiellia bacterium
AACCTCTTCAGGAAATCGGAAGTCCGCCTATGCGGCGGCCGAAGATGAAACCGAGGCCTGACATTTACCCCAATTATCCCTGGCCAGCACAATAATATGCCTTTACGCCCAATTGACTTTTGCGGAGATTACGCAGTATAATATCCGCGGAAATCGCGGATATCAGATGCACACCTCCATTTCTTTTCCCTTCACCATGAGACAACACTTTGGCAAAACCCCTGCCATTGTCGGCATCGCGTATTTCGTCTCCCTGATATCGACATTCGCGCTAATGTCGCCGGAAGGGACTTTGTTTACCGGCATGTCCGAGAAGATGGAAGCGGCGGCGCTTATGCTTTTCTTCGGCCCGTACCTGCTGCCTGTTGGCTTCACTACCGGCTTTTTCCCCAGTCCAGAATCGCTCTTCGGCATCGCGGCCGTTATGCCATTCCTTGCCGCACATATCGTGTTCCTGTCAATCCTGTCCAAACGTATTCCGCTATGGCGGCGGCTGGGCCGCCATGGGAAATGTGCACGAAAGACCGTCCTTGCCCTCTGGATACTGCTTTCGGCTACAGGCGCATGGTATGAAATGCCCATTGTCACACGCTACGACGTAGCCGTGGATGACGGGAAGATTCCCCCAACCGGACTTCGACTCGCGGTGGTTTCCGACTTGCATTCCTGCCGCTACGGAGCCGGGCAGCGGGCCTTTGTCAAGGCAATACATGCCCAAAAGCCAGACGCCGTTCTGATGGTTGGGGACATATTCGACGACCGCATGCCGGATGGCAACGCAGAAGATTTCGTTTCCGCAGTCGCAAGCGCCTATCCATGCCTCTATGTCTTCGGAAACCACGAACACTGGAGTCGCCGCATTCCCGAAATAAGGGATATTCTCGTTTCATCGGGCGTGGCGGTGCTGGAGGGGAATGTAAAGACTCTGACGGTGGGTGGAATGGAAATCGCCTTCTGCGGAATCGACGATCCCACGTACATGGCGGACGACGCATGGCTCGGGCAGCTGGCGGCCGTGGACATTGCGGCACCGCCATCCCGTTTGAAGATACTTCTTTCGCATCGGCCGGAATACTCGGGCGAATACGCGAAACACGACTTCGACCTCGTCCTCTCCGGGCACTTGCACGGCGGGCAGTGGCGCATTCCTGGGTTCGACCTAGGCGTTTACGGGCCGTCGGCTGGAGGCCCGCGTTCAGGCGAAAGGCATTTGTTTCCCCGCCGCGCGGGAGGCGTCCATTCTCTCAACGGCCATACGACTCTGGTCGTTTCGCGCGGACTCGCACGAGAATCCACGCCCCTTCCTCGGTTCTTCAACCACCCGGAACTCGTTGTCGTCGATCTTAGGAAGAAATGACAGCCATTCTGGGCATAGGTGCATCCCATGCTGAGAAAACGCCCATGACACACGACGAGGCATTTGCGAAACTGGCGAGGTCGAAGTTCCGGTCGAGGTTCCACCTCTCCCCGGCAGACCGGCGCTACATCGCGGAGAAGGGTCTGGATAAAATCCGCAGCCATGCGGCGGACTTTGTCCGCGACCGCCTTGCGCCGGCGAACCCGCCGAATGACGGCCGCCAGACTCCCATGCGCGGCCACCCCGTCTTCATCGCTCAGCACGCCACCGCCACCTGCTGCCGCGGATGCCTCGAAAAGTGGTGGAAGTTCCCCAGGGGGATTCCCATCCCGCCGGAACGCCAGGCCGGCATCGTCGATTTCCTCATGGCGTGGATCGGGCGCGAGAACGCGACATGAAAGTCGTATGTCGTGGGGACAAATCCTGCGAACCCATGGCGTGCGCCTTTTGTGGTTAAAAATCGAATTATCCTTGGGCTCGGTGATGAGTGTGGACTGAACGCGCCTTGTCGATGATGGTAGTACGCAGAATTTGAAGTTTGCAAGTTTCGCGCTGGATAAACGGCGTTTGGCGTAGCGCAAAATTTGACATTTGCAAATTTCGCGCTTGACTTGCGGAGGGGGGTCTGCGATAATATGCCCGTTTATTTTTGAAACGAGATTGGCGCGGAGATCGAGAAGGAGGTCGCGGAGCGGATGAAGCGTCTGCCGATTCGTCGCGGAATGAGCAAGCGCCCCGTGCTGGTCTGCGACGGACATGTCGATCCGGTCGTCTAGGCAGGCCGGATTCTTCTCCGCGATTATCCAAGGCCGCAGGCTGCTTGGGATATGACATTGGGAAATGATGCCAACCGCCTTCGCCAAGGCTACGGCGGTCAGGATGTGGAAGTGTTGCCAATGGTCAATAACCAGTTTCAATGGGGTTTAGTTATATCCACTTTCGCAATGCGCTGCGGTGGACAAGAAGAACGCAAAGGACACAAGGGAAGGGAAGCGAAGATGAGGAAAATGATGATGGCGCTTGGATGCGCGGCGATGGTCGCGGCGGTTGCGGCGGTTGCGGCGCAGGCGGAGACGGGTAGCGGCGCATTCGGATTTCTGGATGGGTCGGGCGATGCTCTGTCGCTTTTCGGCGTGCGCCTTGGGCAGAAGATGGATGACGCCGAGGTCTGTCCGCCGTTGCACAGCAACATAAAGGCTAAATCCGATTGGTATGAATATTGCAAGTTCACGCCATCCGCCGAAGCAGGCGATTCTCGCTTTTGCAACTACACCGTCTGCCTCGACCGCACGAACCGGCAGGTTGTCGCCGTGTTTGCGTTCGCAGGATTGAAAAGCGGACCTATTGACGGCGCTGAAAGCAGACTGACGGATTTCTTCGGATATGTGTTCGAAAAATTGGGAAACTGCGAAACGCGCATCGCCGAAGAAATGTGGCAAAGCGGTTTGATGGAGTGGGTGTTTTTCTTCCCCACTGCAAGGACGGGATTCATTGCCTCGTGCCATACTCAGTTTGGCGAGGCCGTATGCCTCTACGATACGGATGCCATGGTGTTTGGCAGAACCGGTTTCGCCTGCTTCGTTCCGGACACGCCCAGCGAAGCAAAACCATGGTGGGGCAGTTACGGTCCGGCGGTAGAGCTGTACAGGAAGCACCAGAGCGCCAGCAACAGCGCGACGTCCTTGTTCGCGCGCCAATTAGCCGTTTCGGAGAAGCTTCTTAAATCCGAGCGGATTGCGGCCACGACAAATAAATTTGCCAATGCGCAGAATGTGGGGTGCTTCGACTCCGTCCACGTAAGCAGAGATTCGGCCTATTGCAGCGGCGCTGAGGCGGAATACGACTTGGATGGCTACAAAGGCGGCACAATCTCGATTGACGGCCGCTTGTACCTGTTCAAGTCCAACGGGGATGCCTTCAATTTCGGAATTGCGCAATTGGTCAATGAACCGCTTCCTGCATCTGTCTTGGCTGGTAAAGTGAAAATGTTGCGTGATATTCCCGATATGTGCTTTATCAGAAACGAAGGTTTGCCATCGTCACGTTGGCGGGCCGGACATGCTGGCGCCGTTCTCATTCGCGCCAATGCAGTGCTGGTTTGCGAAATCAGCGGCGGTACAGGCGATATAGGCGCATGCCTTTCAACGCTTCTTGATTTTTACAGGGAGTTTGCGAACTCCAGATAGTAAAACCGGTGAAATGAACGTGCGAAGTTTCAAGTGCCGAATGTGCGGGGCGTGCTGCCGCATCAATCTCGTGAAGCCCGAC
>JAFWPM010000001.1 GCA_017509565.1 Kiritimatiellia bacterium
CCCGCCCGCCAGGCCGCGCCACAACCCGCCGGCCAGGCACCCGCAGCCGCGCCCACCGCACCCGCCGCCACGGACGCGGCAGACGACGACAGCCCCATCAGGGCCGCCAACGAGCCTGCGATCAAGGCCGCGCTGAAGGCATTCGGCGGAACAATCTCGGCAATCACGCCGCCTCCGGTGAGGCAAATGCCCGAAACCGTGGAGGACACCGACGACATCATCGACGAGCCATCCGACGACCCGACGATGGACTAGACTGCCCCCCCGGCAGACTGGGGCGGCAACGCCAAACACAGGAGACACTACTTATGGCAAGCATATTCGAACAGGCCAAGCAGGCCCTTAAAATGCGCTCCGAGGCGAAGCGCATACAGCAGGAAGTCGAACGCATCGTCGTCGAATATTCCAATGGCGGCATCCACGCCACGATGAAGGGGGACTTCACCCTTTCGTCGCTCAAAATCGACGACGAGGCCCTTGAGGAGCTCCGGAAGGGCAAGACCGACCGCTTCACAACCATGATCCAGAACGTCTTCAACGGCGCCATGAAGAAGGCGAAGGACGCCACCCAGCAGAGAATGCAGCAGATGATGAAGGAAGGCGGACTCAGCGGGATATTCGGCTGACGCCGGCGGAAATGCGGAACCCGCTTGAAAATCTCGAACGGGCGCTGGCCCGCCTTCCCGGCCTGGGGAGGCGCAGCGCCGAGCGCGCGGCGCTGGCGCTCGTGCGCCAGCCCGAAGTCCTCGCGGACCCGCTCCTCGCGGCAATCGCCGAGGCGCGCGCCGGCGTGGTCTGCTGCGACATCTGCGGCGGATTCACGCTGCGGTCGGAGAACCCCTGCCCGCGCTGCACGGACCCCATGCGCGACACCTCGGCGCTGTGCGTCGTGGAGGAGCCGGGCGACATCGCGGCAATAGAGCGCTCCGGGGCCTTCAACGGGCTCTACCACGCCCTTCACGGCAAGGTCTCCGCATCGCGCGGGACAGGCCCGGCCGACCTGAGGCTCGACGCACTCGCGAAAAGGCTCTCCTCCGAACGCTTCCGCGAAGTCATCCTCGCGACGGGGACCGACCTCGACGGCGACGCCACGGCGGAGTTCCTCGCCGGGATGGTCCGCAGCGCGGCGCCCGGGGCGACCGTCTCCCGCCTTGCGTTCGGGTTGCCGGTCGACAGCGGCATCGCATACTCCGACCCCGTGACGCTGAAGCGCGCCATGGCGGGGCGACGGTAGCGAACGCGGAGGCATCCATGATCACTCTTGACAAATTCGAGGAAATCCTCAGGGAAGGTTCATACGAAACCCCGGCGGAATGCCGCCCGGCGAGGCGCCTCCCGCGTGGCATCCGGGCCTGGTGGCGATTCTACGTCAGCGGCGTCCTGCACATCCTGCTTACGGACATGGCGTCGAAACTGCGCAGGGGCTACTCCCCGCGCCTTTTTTCGGAGGTGACCTACAGGACGATACAGGCCGCCGAGGCCACCGGGGCCGTCGTGAAAATCGAGGGGCTTGAAAACCTCTCGCGGCTTGGGGACACGCCGCGCGTTTACGTGGCCAACCACGCCAGCCTCCTCGAAACCTTCCACCTCCCCTGCATTCTCAACCCCTTCGGCGCAATAACCATCATCGCGAAGCGCTCGCTTTCAAAATACCCGCTTTTCGGAAAATGCCTCCGCGCCATAGACCCGATTCTCCTGGACAGGAAAAACGCCCGGCACGACCTCGCCGAAACCCTTTCCCAGGGCAGGCGCCACCTGGCCTCCGGCCGTTCCATCCTTCTGTTCCCGCAGGGGACCAGGACGCCTTCGTTCAACCCCGCCAAGTTCAACTCCCTCGGCGCGAAACTTGCGATTTCAGCCGGGGTGCCGCTCGTCCCGATCGCCTGCAAGACGGACTTCGCGATTCCGGGCAGGCTGATCAAGGACCTCGGGCCAATCGACCCGTCGCGCGACATCCGCTACGCCATTGGCGCCCCGGCCTCCCCGGAACTCGGCCAGCATGTGATGCAAAGGCTCGCCGTCGAATTCATTTCGCGGACCGTAGCCGGCTGGGGCGAGGCGTCCGCGGAAAGCTAGGCGCCACTCGCGCAAGCCCGAGGCCAGGCTCAGTTCCTTTCCATTGTCATCCCATGTAATGATTCAACGCAGAGGCGCAGAGGTTTCTGGCATTGTTTGCAAAAAGGCATGCACAACCATCCCATTCAGGATATGGGCAAGTGGCGTCAGCGTCCTTGTTCTCCGCGCCTCAGCGTTAAAATAGAAATAGAATACTTGTGGGACGCTAGTGATTCCTTTTCCCGCGCGGCTTCCGGCGGAACCAGTTGGACGCGGCGAGCTTCCACACCTTGAAGAAGGCCTCCACGGCAATGGCCTTGCTCATTTTCGACTTGCCCTTCAGGCGGTCTGCGAAGGTTATCGGGATTTCGACTATCCTGAAGCCCTTCATCCAGGCGTTGTGCGTCATTTCCACCTGGAAGGAGTAGCCGCTGGAGGTGATTCCGGAAAGGTCAATCGCCTCCAGGACCTCGCGCCTGAAGCACTTGAAGCCGCCGGTCGGGTCCATTACCGGCATCCCGGTGATGGCGCGGACGTAGACGCCGGCGAAGGTGCTGGTCAGCAAACGGCCAAGCGGCCAGTTCATGACGCGTATGCCGCCGATGTAGCGGGACCCCAGGACAAGGTCCGCATCCTCCGAGGCGGCGATGAAGCTCGGCAACTCGCGCGGGTCGTGCGAGAAGTCCGCGTCCATCTCGAAAATCCTGTCGTAGTCGCGCTCCAGGGCCCATTGGAAGCCTGCGATGTAGGCGCGTCCAAGGCCGTCCTTTACCTCGCGGTGCAGGACATGGACGCGCGGATCGGCCGCGGCCAGGGCGTCGCAGATC
Organism: Kiritimatiellia bacterium; assembly: GCA_017509565.1. Lineage (GTDB taxonomy): Bacteria > Verrucomicrobiota > Kiritimatiellia > RFP12 > JAAYLN01 > RGIG5952. The sequence goes on from JAFWPM010000001.1 coordinate 2,883, forward strand.
GCGCCGGTGCCGTCCGGCGAGTTGTCGTCAACGAACAGGACCTCGCCGCCGGGGAGATTTTCAAGCACCGCCTTTGAGATCGGGCCGGCGTTGTCCTTCTCGTTGTATGTCGGAATGATCACCAGGGGTTTGTGCATGGCGGATTCTCCTGCGTCACTTTACGAGGTGCATCGGGATCACGCGCGAAACGAGTTCGTCGCGGGAGAGCTTCATGGCGTCCTCGAAGCCAATGGCGTCGTCGACGGAATAGGCGCCGCACCTTACGCGGCGCAGGGTGCGCATGCAGGCCCCGCAGCCGAGTGCGCCGCCAAGGTCGTGGCAGAGCGTCCTGATGTAGGTCCCCTTGCCGCAGACAATGTCGAAGGACGCCACTGGAGCGTCGTAGCCTGTGATCTTGTAGCTGTAGACGTGGATGAGCCTCGGCTCGCGCTCGATCTCCTGGCCCTTGCGGGCCAGCTTGTAAAGCGGGACGCCCTTGACCTTGACGGCGGAGGCCATCGGCGGCGTCTGGAACAGATCCCCGGTCATTTTGCCGGCCTCCTCGCGCAGGCGGTCGATTGTCACGAGGTCGTATGGGAGCTCCGCGACGACTTCGCCCTCAAGGTCCTGCGTGTTAGTCTCGGTGCCGATGAGCATCGACCCCACGTAGCGCTTGTCGCAGCCCATTACCTTGTTGGAGAGCGACGTCCCCTTCCCCACCAGGATCAGCAGGAGCCCCGTGGCGCCGGGGTCGAGCGTACCGCCGTGGCCGACCTTCTGGAAGCCGAACCTGCGGCGGATGAGCCCGACCACGTCATGGGAGGACATCCCGGCGGGCTTGTCAATCAAAAGAAGGCCATCCTCCCCTGTGACCACGCGGGGGGGCGGCTGGAATTTCTGGAATCTTGGAGCGCCAAATTGCATGTAAAGATACTACCACAACCTCGCGCGCGGCGCAAGCGCGCACAGGGGAGGCGGGCGCCGGCGCGCCGCCCGGTAGTCCGCCACGCGGCGCCACTTTGCCCAAAGTGCCGGATTTTGGTAGAATTGGGTTGTATGAAAAACTCGACATTGACAATTGCCGCGGCCGCGCTGGCCGCCTCCGTCGCGCTTGACGCGGGGGCATGGGCGCTCTTCGGCTCCTCGGCCAGCAATGCGGCGGGCCGCCTGAAATCGGCCGACTCCCTTCTTGAAAAGGCCGAGATGGCGTTTGACGAAGGCAAGCTCGAAGCGGCGAGCAACGGGTTCGCCCGCGTCCTTGAAAAATACAGGGCCATTGAACGCGACTACCCGGAATTCAGCGAAGGCATAGCCTCAATCCGCGCAAAATACTGCGAGGACAGGCTTGCGGCGCTCGTCGCGGATGCGGGGTTCGTCCCCGAGCAGGCCGGGGCGCACCAGGGTGGCGGCGCGGCCGCGCCGGACCCCGCCTCGGCGGCCGACGCCTTCCGCATCGCCAACGGCGAGCCGGTGACGCATGACGCCGCGGCGACGAATTCGGAGGAGTCTGCGGAATCCAGC
>JAFWPM010000067.1 GCA_017509565.1 Kiritimatiellia bacterium
AAGCCCAGGCCGCCGTGGCCGCGGAAGCGGACAACGCGGATGACGAGGCCGCAGCGGGGGATGCGGACGCCGGGGCGGAGGATGTCGCCGCCGAAGAGGCGGACGGCGCCGAAGCCGCTGGGGAAGCCACGCAGGAGGTGGTCGGCGGCGCGGCCGACGATGGCGTCGAGGCCCTTGACGGACTTCCTGGCGCCGCCCGCGAAATCTTCATGATGCTCGCCCCGGTGCGCCGCGCCAACGCGCTCGCCGCCCCGGTGGCCGAATCCGTGGAGGCCCTGGCGGCACGCGCCGAGGCCCTTTCGCATCTTCCCGACGGGAAGTCCGACGCGATCCGCGGCGAGGCCGAACGCAACGCGAAAACCATCGCCGCGATTTCCGCGAAGGCGCGCGAGCGCCTGGACGGGCTAGCGGAGGCCGCATCCGGTTTGGACGGGCTGCTTGCCGATGCGAAGCGCGCCCTTGACGTCCTCGACTCCTTGGCCGCGGCGGCCGTCCTTGACGCCGAGCGGCGCGCGAGGGAGGAGAAGGCCGCCGAGGATGCCCGCGCCGAAAAGGAGAGGCTGGAGGCCGAAGCGGCGGCCCGCAAGGCGGCGGAGGAGGCTGAAGTCAACAGCGTGAAGGCCATCGTCCCGGCCGCCGCCGACGACATTGCCGCATGGAAGTTCGACCACGTCCTGCGCGAACTTGCGAAACTGGAGAAGAAGCTCCAGTTCCGTTCGGCGCAGAAGGCGCTCAAGGTGGAGCGCCGCCGCGTGGAGGGCCTGCGCGAACTAAAGGCCTTCCTCGTGGAGCGGCTTTCCAGCGACGACACGTTCGTCCACCCGCGGGCGAAGTGGAGCGTGACGAAAGCCGACGACCGCGCCGTGGAGATCAAGCCCGCGCGCAAGGACGCCAAGAGCGAGCGGCTCAAGTGGGAGCACCTCAGGCCCGAGCAGATCGTCCCGATATTCCGCTACTACATGGACGACAAGGACAAGGCGCACGAAGTGCCTCTCAAGGACCGAGTGGCCGCATATTCGAACATGGCCATATATCTTGTCATCACGAGCGGGGAGGACGCCAACGCCCGCGAGCTTGCGAAGGAATACTGCGAGCGCGCCATCGAGGATTCGGCCAATCGCCGCGCAAGCATAGCCGAGACGCTCTACGAACTGGACTTCGGGGGCGGAGAATGACGCAGGCTGCCCCCTCCAGGGCCAAGCCTTTCCTCATCCGCCTTGGCCTGCGCAAGCTGGCTGCCCCGGCCAAACGGTGCGACGACGGGTCGGGGCTCCCGTTCGACTCCGACGCCCCGCAGCGCAGGCGCGAGGCGGTGGCGATCGGGGCCGCGGCAGGGGCGATAGCTGAAAAGCTCGGCCTCCGGCCAGAGGCCGGCGCCGCGCCTGGGGCCATGCCCGTCGAGGATGAGATCGCCGCGGCGTGGCGCAAGGCCGCCGGCGACCTTGCCGACAGCCTCGTCCCGGAAAAGTACGTCGGCGGCATCCTCTACGTGCTCGGCGGCTCGACTGCGGAGATATTTGAAATCCGCAGGACAAGGCTGCGCGGTATCGAGCAGGCCGCAAGAAGGCTCGCCCCATTCGCGGCGCTGAGGCAGATCCGCATAAAGAGCGACCCGCGCGCGGCCATGCGCCAGCGGACACCATTTCGCGATCAATGACCCGGAACTTTGGAGACACGCAATGATAAAATTCGGAAAATGCTGCTCGTTGGCGGACGCGCCCCAGGCCGCGGCCGACGGCTTTGACTACTTCGAGACGACCGTGGCGGAGGCCCTGATGCCCGACAAGGGGGAGGAGGCCTGGCAGGAGAACAAACTCCGCCTCCGCGACATAGAACTCCCGCTCTACGCCTGCAATGGCTTCCTGCCCGGCACCATGCGCCTCACCGGTCCGAATGCGCGCCCGGAACAGGCGCTCGACTACGCCGAAGGCGCCTGCCGCCGCGCCGATGAAATCGGATGCAAGTTCATAGTCTTCGGCTCCGGCGGCGCACGGAACGTCCCGGGCGACTTCACGAAGCCCGGAGAGCGCCCAGACGTCGAGCGCGGCCGCGACCAGTTCGCCGAATTCTGCGCCGGGCTGGCGGAACGCATCTCCGGATGCCGGGTCACCGTAGTCATCGAACCTCTCTGCCCGAACGAGTCCAACATCATTAACTACGTCTGGCAGGCGATGCAGATAGTCAAGGATGTGGACTCCCCGCGCATGGAAGTTCTGGCGGATCTCTACCACATGATCCAGGGCCGCGAGACCGCGGAGTCGATTGTCGCCGCCGGCCCGCACCTCAGGCACTGCCACATCGCCATGCGCGGCACCCGCGCCTACCCCGGCGACGGCCCGGCCTTCGAGTTCGCGCCATATTTCGAGGCGCTTGCCAAGATCGGCTATGCGGGCGGGATATCCTGCGAATGCGGGTGGCCCCTCCGCGAGGGCCAGACGATTTCCGACGCCCACAGGCTTGCGCTTGCGACGCTTCGCGAACTGGCCGGGCAGGAATAGTTGTCCCGCCACATGACAGAGCCGGGAAAGCGGCGGATTCCGCCATTCGTCGAGGTGCTGCGGCCGGGCCAGTGGTCGAAAAACCTGCTGGTGGCCGCGGGCTTCGTCTTCGCGCTGCTCGACAGGTTCCAGTCGATACACGGCGCGGCGGCCATCCGCGTCACGCTGGCTGTCGGCATATTCTGCATGCTCTCCGGCGCGACCTACATCGCGAACGACATCTGCGACCGCGAAGGCGACCGGCTCCACCCGCTGAAGAAGTCGCGTCCGGTTGCGTCTGGGCGGCTCACGGCCCGCGCGGCGGCGGCTGAATGCGCCGCCATTGCGGCCGCGGCGCTAGCCTGGTCGTCGCTTCTCGGGCGCGGCTTCCTGGTCTGCGCCGTCGCCTACGCGCTGCTGCAGGCGGCGTACAACGCCAGGCTAAAGCGCATTGCCTGGGTTGACGCGGCCTGCGTCGCGGCCGGCTTTTCACTGCGGGTCCTGGCCGGAACCGTGGCGGCCAGGGCAACGGTCCATCCCGGCATCGTATGCTGCACATTCTGCGGGGCGCTCTTCATCGCCCTCTGCAAGAGGAGGGCTGAACTGGTTTGCCTTGGCGACTCCGCGGCGCGCCACCGCGCGGCGCTGCGCCAATACGGGGCGCGCGGGCTTGACGCGGGCGTCTGCGTCGCGGCCGCGCTCACGCTGGCCGCATACGCCGCCTGGGCATTCTCCACGAGGACGGCCGACAAGTTCGGCACAGGCGGAATGGCGTGGACCGTGCCGTTCGTCGCCCTTGGCGTGGCCAGATACCTGTGGCTCGCGTTCAAGTCGGGCGCCGGCGGCCAGCCCGAGCGCCTGTTCGCCACCGACTTGCCGCTCATTCTCTTCGCGGCAGGATACTGCTCGGCCGTGGCGCTCGTCGCGACGCGCGGGGGGCGGGCGCTACTCCGCGACAGGTTCGAGCAGCCACCCGCGCAGGAAGCCGATGTCCGCGGCAGTGAAACCGAGTGACAGCACGTATGCCTCCACGCGCTCGTTGATGGTTTCCCCGGGCCATTTGTCAAATCCCGAAACCAGTTTCTCGTAGAGCCTGTCGGTGCGGAATTTCAAGTCGCCGTCCTGGAAGACAGTCGCCTCCCAGTCCTTGCGCATTTCGTCCTCGTCGACGCCAAGCAGCGCCTCGACTATCATGGCGACGGCGCCGGTCCTGTCGCGCCCGGCGATGCAGTGGAAGTCAATCGGGTAGTTCGACTTGTCCAGGAACACCCTGAAGACCTTCGCGAAGCTCGCCCGCCCAGTGTCGGACTGCATGCCGGCGTATGCGGCGGAAGAGACTTGGATCCACTCGACGCCGGGGCCAAGCGGCGAGCCTTCCATGCCGGCGCACTCGCGGTCCGACCGCAGGTCGATGTCGGTCCTGATCGCGAGGGTGTCGCGCAGCAGGTGGCCGTTCGCGTCGCCGACACGGCAGGTGCCTGGGATGAGGCCGGCCTTGAAAATCTTGTGCATTCCGATTGCGGTCTCGGCGGCGTGGACGGACTTCTCGACGATCTTGGCGATTGGCTCAGCCGGCGCCGGCCGCATGTGCCAGCTCCATCCGCCAGAACCGGAGCAGACGGTCGCTACGACGAGATTCGCGCCCTTGCGAACTGGGACAACCAGCGGCTGGCTGTCGGCGGACGGCACACCGGGGTTGCCGGCTGTGAAATCGGCGACCGGCACCCCGCCGACGCGGAGCGTCCAGTACCAGTCGGCCCCGCAGCCGACTGTCGCCCAGCCATCCTCGGCGGACTCAACGACCTGCATGAGCACGGCGTGGGCGACGCGGTCGGCGGGCTTGCCCAGCACGACGCACCCGTTCTTGTCCGCCTCGATGGCGGCGCCCCTCGCGCCAAGGAAAAACTCAGGGATTTCGGTGCCGAGCGACGCAAGCGCGTCAATCGAATTGGTGACGAACTGGCCGCGGTCAATGTAGAAGACCGTCCATTTTGGGGAAATGGGGAAGTCGAGCGGCCGGACCTTCTCCGGCGCGCCCTTCAGCGCCTTTACGGACTCAAGGCGCCTTTCCAGGGCCAGTCCGAGGTCGTCGAATGCGGCCGACGCCGCCATCACTCCCGAATCGTCAGGATAGTACGGGCTGACCTTGGCGTTTGAGTTCAGCCCGGCGGTCCTGAACACAAGTCCCTGGCGAATGCGCCTGCCGCCAAGGCCAATGCGCCCGCCAATGTCCCGCATGTTCGGGACGGCGCCAGCCTCGATGACGCGCGGGGCGCGGTCCTCTGTCGAAAATGTCCCTGCGGCCTCATCGACGATTCGTCCGCCCTCCATGGCGCGGACCGTCCAGCGCCATGTCCTCGCGATTTCGAGGTTGCGGACTTCCACGGAGTCCCCGATTGTCGTGTCGAGGAATACCGGAAGCCCGTCCGGCTCGCGCCGGACTTCAACGCAGTAGGAGCGGCGCGCGCCGGAACCGCGCGCCTGGTCCTCCCACCGCAGGATGGTCGGGAGCGGCTTGTGGCGCAGCTCCTGTCGCCGGCCGGGATCCGCCATCCAGGCGGTGCGCTCCTCGCGCGGCAAGGACAGAAAATGGCGCTGGATTTCAGTCAGCGCCGAAACTGCCTCCCCTTCGGCGGGAGAAACAAGCCGCAGCTGTCCCGCGGACAACTGCGAGGCCGCGATGGCGAGCGCGGCGAAGACGGCCGCGCAGGCGGGTACTCTGGACGTATTCATGGAAAAGATTCTGCCAAAGAATGCCATTGAAGTCAAGCGCGGGCGGCCTCTTATGGTATAATTGATACCATGAACAAAGTAGTGATAACAGTGGTCGGCAAGGACACAATCGGCATCATCGCCAGGGTCTGCTCATACCTCGCGGAGTCCCGCATCAACATCCTCGACATCTCCCAGACAATAGTCCAGGACTATTTCAACATGATGATGATTGTCGATATGGCCAGTTGCGGCAAGCCATTCGACACCGTCTCGCGCGACCTCTACGCGATTGGCCGGGAAATGGGCCTGCGCATACGCTGCCAGCGCGAGGAGATCTTCGACAAGATGCACAGGGTGTGAAATCTGAGATCTGAAATCTGAAATCTGAAATCTGAAATCTGAGATTTGGGATTTGGGATTTGGAATTTGAGATTTCAGATATGAGATAGGCCGAAGCCTGCCATGGCGAACCGGGGTTTGGGATGAGGCGCATTCGGGGGCTTTGCGAGCGGGGCTACACTTGTCTGCATGGTTGAATTTTTGGGGTTGCGATGATAAACATTTCCGAAGTAATCGAAACGAACCAGATGATCGAGCATGAGAATCTCGACGTGCGCACGATCACCTTGGGCGTTAACCTGCTGGACTGCGCGGGCGGCACAGTCGGCGAAACTTGCGCGAAGATACGTGAAAAGCTGCTGCGCCTGGGAGGCGGACTTGTCTCCACCGGCGAGGAGATTTCACGCGAATACGGGATACCGATTGTCAACAAGCGCATCTCCATCACGCCCGCTGCGCTTGTCGGCGAATCCTGCTGCCGCGCGCCGGAAGACTTCGTCGCCATTGCGAAGGCCCTCGATTCGACCGCCGCCGAGCTTGGCGTCAACTTCCTCGGCGGATTCTCCGCAATAGTATCGAAGGGGATGTCCAAGGCCGACGAGCTTCTGATCCGCTCAATACCGGAGGCGCTCGCGGCGACGGAGCGCATCTGCTCAAGCGTGAACGTCGGATCCACGAAGACCGGAATCGACATGGACGCCGTTCGCCTCATGGGGGAGACCGTGAAGGCGACGGCCGCGGCAACGGCGGACCGCGACTCCCTCGGCTGCGCCAAGCTTGTAATCCTTTGCAACGCGCCGGACGACAACCCCTTCATGGCCGGCGCCTTCCACGGCGTCAGCGAAGGCGATGCCGTCATAAACGTAGGAGTCTCCGGGCCAGGAGTCGTCAAATACGCGCTACAGCAGATTCCCAATGCCGATTTCGAAACCCTCTGCGAAACGATCAAGAAGACGGCCTTCAAAATCACGCGCGTCGGGCAGCTGGTTGCGCAGGAGGCCTCGCGCCGCCTGGGCGTCCCGTTCGGGATAGTGGACCTCTCGCTCGCGCCGACGCCGGCGATAGGGGACTCCGTGGCGGACATCCTCAAGGAGATTGGCCTGGAGCAGCCCGGCGCCCCGGGCACCACCGCCGCGCTGGCGCTGCTAAACGACCAGGTGAAAAAGGGCGGCGTAATGGCGTCGTCATACGTTGGCGGGCTTTCAGGAGCCTTCATCCCGGTTTCAGAGGACCAGGGCATGATCGACGCCGTGAACGCCGGCGCGCTCACCATTGAAAAACTGGAGGCAATGACGTGCGTCTGCTCCGTCGGCCTAGACATGATCGCCATACCAGGCGACACCCCGGCATCCTCCATCTCCGGGATAATCGCCGACGAGGCGGCAATCGGCATGGTCAACCAGAAGACGACCGCAGTCAGGATAATCCCCGTCGTCGGCAAGGCCGTCGGCGACACCGTTGAATTCGGCGGGCTGCTTGGCCACGCGCCGATAATGCCGGTCAACAGGTTCGACTCCGCGCGGTTCGTCTCGCGCAGGGGGCGCATACCCGCGCCAATACATTCATTCAAGAACTAGAAGTAGGGGATTTTGGATTTGGGATCTGAAATCTGAAATTTGGGATCTGAAATCTGAAATCTAAAATCTGAAATCTGGGATCTGAGATTTGGGATCTGGAATCTAAAATCTGAAATCTGAAATTTGGGATATCATTTTCCGGTGGCACCATGAAGCGATTCTTCCAATCCAACTGGCCGTATCTAGTGCTGGTCGCGGCGATTGCCGCGATATTCTCCCCGGCGTGGGGCATCTACACCCTCCTGATTGGCCCGGACAGTCCACTGGTGGACATGGCGCACCATGCGCGGCGTCTCAACGAGGCGGTCTCCGGGATGTCCGGCCTCGACTTCCACGATGTCCTCGAACTCATGCTGCCGCCATACCTGTTCAACGACCTCACCTACCAGATGGACGTCCTTATAGCGGCGCTTGGCCTTGGCTGGCTGCTCAGGACGCGCGGGGTGGAAAATGCCGCCGCGGCCTTCGGCGGCCTTTGCTTCGCCCTGATGGGGTATTCGCTGACGCTCGTCGCCGCCGGGCATCGCGGCTTCTTCTTCATGACCGCATACGTGATGCTGACATTCGCCTTCATGGCGCGCGGCGTCGCGGTGCAAAGTCCATCGACGGAGTATATGACAGCGACCCCAAGACAAACCCCAATGCGAAGAAATTCGACGAGATCTCTCTTGAGAAGGTGGTCGAAATGGGACTTAAGGTGGTTGATACCTCCGCCAGCGCCCTCGCACTTGAGAACAGACTTCCGTTCCTTGTTTTTGACCTTAACGAAGAGAACAGTATCGTCAAGGCAATGAGCGGCAAATTTAACGGAACCAGAGTAACCGCATAAAGGAGAACAATAT
>JAFWPM010000068.1 GCA_017509565.1 Kiritimatiellia bacterium
CGGCGAGGGCCTCGGACGCCGCCGGCCCGGCGAGGTGGCTGGCCGCCAGGTCGCGCGCCGCCTTCGTGGCGTCCGCGAAGACAAGGCGGACATTCCCGCCTGTCCGCCCCCATACCAGTATGTCCCTCTGCTTCTCCATACTCTCCCCAATCGCTCCGTTCACACTTCGCCCGCCACTCGCTAAATCTCCACCCCGTCGGCGCGCGCGGCAAGCCTCCCAGCCACGATCTTCATCATCGCGGCAAGCTTGTCGGCGTTCTCATACTGCCGCTCAAGCGCCCACAGCGCGAACAGCCACTTCTGGCGGAACTTGAAGGCCGCCTTCAGTTCGGGGTTGAATTCCGCAAAGGTCTCCCGGCGGTTGTAGTAGTTCCAGTACACCTCGCGCGTCGCCGAGACAAAGCCCGCGCAGAAGTCGTCCATCACGGAGTTGAGTGGTAGCGAGCCGCCGTTCTTCCTCCAGAACGAGACCGCGGTCCGCGCGAACGCCTCGGTGTATTCCCTGAAGCAGACGTCGAGGTTCTCGCGCGTCTTGTCGATGCACGGCCACCCAAGGGCGCCGCGGACCGAGCACAGGCGCATCCCGCTCGCCATCTCAAGGCCCGTTGAGAGGTCCCTCACGAACTCTATGATTTCCTTGCCGTCGCCGAAATGGACGGGGTCGGGCCCCTCGATGTACTTCTTGACGATCATCGTGTGCGCTGCGGCGCGCCCGGCCTGCGCGGCGGTCCGCAGCACCGCCTCCGGGAACTCGACGAACTCACCGGTCGCCCCGCGCGGCCGCTTGAACCGGTTCTGGCTGATTGCGTCGAGCGCGTAGCCGGAATAGCGGTCGCGGACAAAATAGTAGGTCTCGCCCGAGCCGCGGTCGTAGCGCTGGAGCAGGTGGTGGCGCCCGTACGATACGCCAAGCGACTGGAAGGCCTGGACGCGCACAAGCATGTAGGTCGCGTATTCGATGCCGCGCTGGGCAAGCCTCTTCTCGATAAGCTTGCGGGTCACCGGGCGGTTCGACGTCTTGAACTCGATTTCGCGCGTCGGGTGGCTGCCGGCGGAGTGGCCGTCGCCGTTGCGGAGTTCGTAGACGTTGAGGTACTCCATCCTTTCGCCGGCGGAGAGTATGCTGTGGACGTATTCGATGAGCGAGCGCGTCCTGCTGTCCGCGCCCGGGTGGAAGTCCGGCTTGCCGCCGCGGTACGTCGCGCCGGGCAGGGCCGTCTTGCGGTCGTCGAAGGCAGGGACCACCTGGTCGTGCGTGCTGTATATCTCGCCGGTGAGATGCTTGTACATCGACGAGGCGAACAGGTCGCTGGCCGAATCCGCCAGGGCCGGGAATGAAAGCGCGCTTCCGTAGATCGCGGCGATTTCCGAAAGCCTGTTCTCGCACTCCTCCTGCGACAGCGCGGGGAACTCGCGCTGGAGTTCGGCTATCATCCTCGCGATGCGCGCGGACGCCGAAAGGTCGCGGATGCCGAACAGCTCAATCTCGTGGTGGCCGCCGAACTTCGGGTCGAAAAGCGCCGGAAGGTCGCCTACCTCGCCTGGCGCGGCCATCTCGTCGATGCAGCGCCGCGCCGCGTCGCGGTCCACGGAGCACAGCGTCAGCAGGGAGGAGAAGTCCTCGTAGGAAAGGAAGTGGACGCCCTTCACGCTGTGGTAGTAGCGCAGGTCGGTATGGATCCTGGTGCGCGACGCCGCAAGGGCGGCGTCGATTTCGCGCCGCGTCCAGACCAGGGGCTTGATGCGCCACTCCTGGCCCTTCCTGCGGTAGAAGTCAAGCGCCGCGTCGTTGCGCTCGGCCAGCACCACCGCGGAAAGCGGCCACCCAAGCCCCCGCAGCCAGACGTCGGCCGCGTGCGTTTCGCCAATGTCCACCTCGCGCTGGGAAATCTCAATGGCGTCGCCGCCATCCACTACGTTGGCGCAGACGACCCACTTTGTCATCACCTCGCCGCGCCGCCGCTCGGGCACTCGCCCCAGGTTCCAGAAGTCGCCGCGGAGCAGCGGCATCGCCGCCGTCGCGTGGCTCCCGGAGGTGACGGTCATCACGCGCCCCTCGCGCCCGGCCATCAGCGCGCACTTCCTCACGAGCAGGACCGGCGCGTGGGACGGGCGGTCCCTCCACACGCCACGCTCGAAGATGAAGGTGTCGTTGCCCCAGTCGTAGGCCTCGAACACGCGCTCGCGGCCACCGGAGACCGTTGTGACCTTCGCGTCGCGCCGCTTGGCTTCGCGCCGCACCTGGTCGATGAATCTGTATGCAAAACGCTTCACGGCGACACCTCCGGCATCTGGCGCGTCCAGCCCGCCAAATGCCAATGCGTTGAAAAAGGCGTGGTTCCGGCGGATCCGCGGCTACTCGTCGTCGTCCGGCCTTACGAAGTGGCTCAGTATGTACGATGTCGCCGCATCGAGCGACGGCAGTATCTTCGTGCAGTAGCGGACCATCCACGGCGAGCACGACGCGAAGTCGAACGGCGAAAAGGCCACGATGAACTTGCCAAGGTCGTGCGCCGCGTAGAACACCTCCATCGAGGTGCCGATCGACGCCTTGTTGTAGTTCACAAGCAGTATGTCGGCGTCGCGGACGTCCTGGAGGTCGAACTCGACGATTTCATTCGCCGAATCGACCTCGCGGTCCTTGAAGTTGCGGCGCATCGGGTCGAGGATCGTGAAGCGTTCGCCCAGCGCGCAGCGCGCCTTCGCGCGCCAGTCCGCGGCCGCGCCCTCGATCTCGTCCATGATCGGGCCGCTCAGGTAGACCCTCAGCTTCTTCATGTCCCTACGCATTGCTGAGGAAGTTCCAGTCCATGACGACGATGGCAAGCGCCACCGCGAAGAGGACGAGCGCCACGATGGAGCAAATCCCCGCAAGCGTGTAGTTCGCCTCCTTGGCGGGTTCGTCGTCCACGTTGTCGAGCCTGAAGCGCTCGGACACGTACGGGGTCCCGTCGCCTTCCGCCACAGGCTGCATGTCCGGCGTGATTGGTGTCATTTCTGCCATTGTTTTCTCCTTTGTCCTTGCTTGCTTGAAATCACTTGGTAAAGACCATCGCCAGGCCGCCGCGCCGTCACTCCGGCGCATCGAACACGAACTCGGTCTCCCCGGTGAAGATGCGGTGGTTTTTCCTTGCCTCGTGCTCGACGAATTCCGGATCGGTCTCGAAGCGCAGGCTCCGGCTGTTGAGTTCGTCGACCTCCGCGCGCTCGCGGGCCACGCGGAGCGCGAGTTCGTCGCGCTGCCGCTGCAGGCGGCGCTGCGCTTCAAGATGCGGCCTTACGGCGAACCACATGGCCACGGCGGCGCAGGCGACCAGCACGGCTCCCGCCACGCACAGCCCCGTAGACGCCTTGCTCCCGAGTTCGCCCATTTCACACTCTCCCAGGGACTACGCGCCGGCCACCTCGTCTATGGCGTCGGCCAGGATGTCCAGGCCGTCGTCGATTTCGTCGTCCGTGACGTTCAGGGGCGGGAGTATCCTTATGGCGTTGCCGCCGGCCTTGCAGACCAGCAGGCCGATGTCGCGGGCCGCGTCGACCACGCGGCCGGCATCGATCTTTCCGGGGTCCAGCGCAAGGCCGATCATCAGGCCCTGGCCGCGGATCGCCTTCACCAGGCCGGGATGCGCGTCCGCGATTTTCCCAAGGCCGGACATGATGGCGTCGCCGGCGTCGGCCGCACGCTCCAGAAGGTTCTCGCTCTCGATCACCCCAATCGTGGCGAGCGCCGCCGCGCAGGCAAGCGGGTTGCCGCCAAAGGTCGAGGCGTGGCGCCCGGGCGTGAATACGTCCGCCAGCTTGGACGACGCCACCACGGCGCCCATGGGCACACCCGAGGCGATCGCCTTGGCCAGCGAGAACGCGTCCGGCTTGACGCCGGTGGACTGCCACGCGAACCAGTCGCCGGTCCTGCCCATGCCGCACTGGACCTCGTCGCAGAGCAGCAGGATCTCCCTCTCGTCGCAGAGGGCGCGGAGCGCCTTCATGAACTTCGTGTCGGCCGGTATCACGCCTCCCTCGCCCTGGATGCACTCCAGCATCACCGCCACGGTGCTGTCGTTGATCGCCGCCTTGACGGACTCGATGTCGTTGAAGTCGGCGTATGCGAAGCCGACGGGCAGCGGGTCGAAGCCATCCTGCACCTTGGCCTGCCCCGTGGCCGTGAGCGTCGCAAGCGTCCGCCCGTGGAAGGAGTTCATCATCGTGACGATTTCAACGTAGCCGCCGTTGTCGTCGCCCTTCCCGCCAAGATGGCCCCAAAGGCGCGCAAGCTTGATCATCGCCTCGTTCGCCTCGGCCCCGGAGTTGCAGAAGAAGCATTTCGTCCCGACGTCGAGGTCGGATATCTCGACGAGCTTCTTCGCCAGCAGCGCCTGCTTTTCGTTGTAGAAGAGGTTGGAGCAGTGGTTCAGCGTCGCCATCTGCTCCGCCACCGCCTGGACGACCTTCGGATGGGCGTGGCCGACGTTCTGCACGGCTATCCCCGACGTAAAGTCTATGTACCTGTTCCCGTCCGCGCCGCTTACCACGGTGCCCTGGCCCTTTACCAGCGCGACCTTCTGCGCATACGTGTTCATCACATACTTCGCGTAGAGGTCCGCGATTTCCCTTGTGCTACTCATCTTCGGTTATCTCCGTTCCAACACCTTTGTTCGTGAAAATTTCAAGAAGAAGCGAATGGCGCATCCGCCCGTCCACCAAGTGGACCTTCCTGACGCCCGCGCGAATGGCCTCCGCGCAGCTCTGGAGCTTGGGAAGCATCCCGCCCGCGATTATGCCGTCCCGGCCCAGCGCCGCGATGTCGCCAACGCGGATCGAGGAAATCAGGGACTCGGGGTCGTCCTTGTCGCGCAGGACGCCGGGGACGTCCGAAACGAAGGCAAGCTTCCTCGCCCTCAGCCCCTCGGCCACGGCGGACGCCGCCCTGTCGGCGTTGATGTTGTAGATCCTGTCGAATTCCGACATGCCAAGCGGCGTCACCACCGGGATCACGCCGGCATCGGTCATCTCCATGACCGTGCGCGTGTCCACCGAAATCGGCTCCCCGACAAAACCCCAGTCGATCGTCCTGTCGCTTCCAACCGGGCGCGCCGTCTTGCGCACCGCCTTGATTATCCAGTCGCCGTGGAGCGGGTGCGCGTTCGCCCCAAGCCTGCGAAGCATCCTTACGATCTCCGCGTTGACCTCCTTTTTCAGGACCCGCTCGACTATGCCGATCGCGTCCTCGCTCGTCACGCGGACGCCCATGACGAACTCGCTCTTGACCCCGGATATGTCCAGGGCGCGGGAAATGGCCTTCCCGCCGCCATGCACCAGCACGACCTTGATCCCGACCGTCGCCATGAACGCGACGTCGCCAAGAAGCGAGTCCAGCGCGTCGCGGTTCTCCATTACGCTGCCCCCCAGCTTCACCACGAATGTCTCCCCGCGGAACTGCTGGATGTATGGCATCGCCTCTATCAGGATCGAGGCCTTGTCTATGTAGGTCTGAAGGTTCATGTCAGGGTTTGGCCGCCTCCGCTCAGGTCGTGTAGTCGGCGTTTATGTTGACGTATTCGTGTGTCAGGTCCGACGTGTAGATCGTGCACGCGCCGCCGCCGAGGCCGAGATCGACCTCCAGCAGTATTTCCCGCTCCTTCAGCGCGCGGGCCATGGCCTCAAGCTCCCTGGCGCCGGCCACCCTGCCGCGCTCGAAGGCCGGTATCCCGCTGTAGCGGATGGTCGTCTTCGACTCCTCGGCCGCCGCGCCCGAATAGCCGACGGCGCAGATGACGCGCCCCCAGTTCGGATCGGCGCCATACCACGAGGTCTTCACGAGCATCGAGCGCGCTATCGCCCGCGCGGCGAGCTGCGCGTCGGCGTCGCTTTTCGCGCCGGTCACAGTCACGGTCGCGAACTTCGACGCCCCCTCGCCGTCCATCACGTTCTGCTTGGCGAGGCACAGGCACGCGCCCTTCACCGCCTCGCGGAAATCATCCCATCCCGGCTTCCCGGGGGCGAGCGCCACACCCGACGCCCCGTTGGCCGCCAGGAAGAGCGAGTCGTTCGTGCTGCGGTCGTTGTCTATTACAATCCTGTTGAAGCTCGCGCCGGCCGCCTCGCGGACCACCGCGTCAAGGTCCACGGCCGCCACGGCGGCGTCCGTCGTGACGAATGCCAGCATCGTGGCCATGTTGGGCTCGATCATCCCCGCGCCCTTCGACATCCCGCCTATGCGCACCTCGCGCCCTTCGACTTCAAATGCCGCCGAAACCTGCTTGGGCACGGTGTCGGTCGTCATGATGGCGCGGGCGGCGGCGTCCGCCGCCTCAGGAGTGGCCGCCAGGGCCGGCACGGCCAGCCTTATGCCGGCCTCGATGCGGTCCATCGGAAGCAGAGCGCCTATGACGCCCGTGGACGACACGGCCACTTCGCCGGCGGGGACGCCCAGCGCCTCCGCCGCAAGCCGCGCCGTGGCCAGGACATCCTCCTCGCCCCTTGCGCCCGTGCACGCGTTCGCGAATCCGGTGTTCACGGTGAAGGCGCGGACCTTCCCGCCCTTCACAAGCGCGCGGTTGTAGCGGACAGGCGCAGCGGCCATGGCGTTTGTCGTAAACACCCCGGCCACCGTCGCCACGCTTTCCGAAACAACCATGGCGAAATCCCTGCGGTTGCGGTACTTGACCTCCGCAGCCACTCCCGCCGCCTTCCAGCCATGCGGATATATGACGCCTCCCGACGCCTTTATTCCAATTCCACTCATTTGCCGATTATTGTATCAAAACTGCCGATCTTTTTAAAGTCTAAAGTCGGAACAGGCGCATTGGGTTGGCGAAATGTGTTGGGGGATGCGGAGATTTTAGGACAGGATTCTTGAAACTCCAATCTTGCAAATTCTGTTAATCCTGTCAAAAAACTCCGACATTCGACAGCCGCCCCCCTACCGACCTTCGACTTTCGCGGGGCTCGTTGTCAATAGATTGTGTGTCCCTTTATGAGACGGACGCGTTGTGTTCATTGCAGCGAATAGCCATCTTTAATTTTCTTGACCATGCCACTTATGAATTCGTTGTCCGAGGTCGTGGCGCAATGCTGAAGGAATGGCATTGCGTCGTTCCGATTGCCGCCATACAAAAGGCTTCTGCCAATTCCCAGCGCCATATATTGTGCGTAAACAGTTCCCTTGACGAGATTCAGCTCCTTTTCAAAATCAATGGCGGCGTCCGCCTTTGCGTTCACTTCCCAGGGGGCTTGCACCAACAGCCAGTAAAGGCGATTTGCACACAATCTGTTCCAAATGGCTTTCTCTTCGCCAACAGGTTCTTTTACTTCAAACTCCACAGGCTCCGACACTGCAACATCCCCTGTCGTCAGCACATATTCTAGCTTAATCTTATATTTCCCAGATGACAAGAATTCTGGATTGTCTATGCTGTTCAAACCTCTTGCGCCGACCACATAGTCATTGGCAATTGCACTATCACGATAAGGTCGAATTAAAGCGGCAGGTGCCACTTTCTCAATAAGTCGAACGTCATCCGACCAATTGGAAAAATCAGAAGCTTTATTTGAAATCATGATTCGGCCCCACCCTTCACCGATGTTAAAACTGGGGCTGTTTTGGTAAACCATACTCAATGAGAAGGCGCCCTTGTGTTCTAGTCGCGCAATGATATAAAGAGGCTCCCCCAACACTATGGATGTCTTGTGGAGACTGATGCTCACCGAAAGCGCTTCTCCAGGCGACTTTAAGAGTGCTGAATCACCTGATTCCGATCCTGACTCAGGGGGGCTGGCCAAAGGCCGGTAAACTCCAGAAGATGGCCGTTGTGGAGAGGGGACGGCGCATCCCTCAAAAAAAGACAGGATTCCCAATGCAGACTGGCGCAATTCCAAGTCATCGTCATGCGCCAACTTCTCCAATGTCTCAATGATTGCATGGGAGTCATCCTGAACCAGACCTTGCGACAGGGCGATGCCCAGCGGCAAGGCCGCGCGGCGTCCGAGGCGCGTGCCGGAATATTCGCGAAAGAACTGTTGGAAATCCTTGATGGCGTCCGCATGGCAATCGGCCCGGAATTCAAATGGGCCATACAGCAAATATTCGCATGGGAGATTCGCAAGGGCATTCAAGGCCTGCCGTTCGCGAATGCCCGTTGGGGCGACAACAACTGTGGAGGTTATTTCCGATTTAATCGCCTTCCACTCTGAATCATACGAAACTGACATTTCGCCATCCTTGACATGCAATGGCTCATATAACGACACTTGAAACGAATATTTGCCTGGCGTGTCAAACAGTTTTTGATAGCATCTGGAATCCATAAAGTCATACGCGACGGAGAACACATATTCAACTGTTTCATCAGGGGCCAGACGTATAATTGGGCATGGTTTTGGCGCCATCATCTTCATGCCGCCTACATACACATCGGGATGTAAAATGCGCTTGAAATCAGATGTCCCCGGAGGTTGAAAGAAAAATTCGATCGAATCGCGTCCAAAACGACGTGTCTCCGGCACTACAATGTTTTTCTCCTGGGTTGAATCATTCCTGATTTTGGCAATCAATGTAATTGGCTCCCCCTGATAGACTCGATCCGGGACAGTAATCGTCGCTTCAAGCGAACCGCCAAAAAGCGTCGACGCGGTTTTCAAAAGAATCATTGCCTCTAACGCTAAAACCGTACTTCTCATATTCTTCCTCAATAAGGCCTCAAGGTTTTTCGAATAGCTGCGGCGTCTACTCTTCTCCAAAAATAGTTCATTTGCGCCGCGCCATGCGGAACGCTGTAGAACATAATTCCATCATCGCCGATCGATGATTTTCTATCCTGTAAACCGAAAACATGTCCCAGTTCGTGAACACTAACGCGCGCCTTCCATTCATTCGGCAACCCCCCATCTCTGAAAACTTCTTGATAAAATAAAACTCCTGAAATCAATGGCTTATTATTCGCCGAGGCATACGTTCCACCCTCTATTGGAATCAAGGCGGTGCATAAAGGGACACACAATCTGTTGACACGCAGCAATCCTGCAAATCCTGATAATCTTGTCAGAAAACTCCACATGGGCTACACGTCTCACGATAGAATGTCTGTCCCCTTGTCTCCCGCGAACAAAAGGGAAAGCGGGAAAAGCATCACGGATAAAAGCAGTTTTGCAGAGGACGGTTTCATACTTCAATCAATGGTTAGGTGCCTGTTTGAAGAAAATCATAGACATTGTTTGGGTGATTCTGTAAGGCATTCGTTTATGATCAACGCAATTTTGTCAATAAACGCCAAGGCGTTTTCGTCACAGTCTGCAGAATTCTCCTCCAATCGAATGTTTATGATTGTCTTGTTGCAATCCACGAAAAGCCACTCTTGCGGGCGATTTTTAATTCGACGGAGTTTATACCAACCTTGTGCTTTCTCTGGTTTGAAGATGTCGGGAATCATATTCCACAATGAACAGGCATTTTGGATAATGCCGAAGAGTCTTTGTATTTCATGATTCCATTCCTTGCTGTTCGAGATTACAACCCGGAACTTTTTGTTTTCAGGAGATAATATGGAAAAGGTTATCCCGTTTTCGTTTGTTTTGATAGGAAAGATTATCGAAAATTCATTGGTCTTGCACCTGGCACCCATTTCTAAGCAAACCCTTTCGGCCATTAGGTCGGCGGATGGCGAAATGTCTAATGGCATCGCCAATAATTCGGGAAGTTGCAGATACTCTTTCAGTTGAAGTTCCGTCCATAAGGGTTCTTCTCCAATATGGTATCTAGACTTGATTTCCGGCTTGACGCCACTTCCCGCCTCTAGCGCGCAAAGAACAAGCATCGCTAGGAACAATAGCATTTTGATAGAATTTGCCGCAATGTTTCTGCCTCTTCCCATTTTCACCTTCGCATTCGTTACCGCAATTCAAAATTTAATGGCGTTTCTGTCGAACCGACTTGAGGATTCGCGTAATTCAAATATGATGAATATGGTATACCAATTAGGACTGTTTGCATGGAACTACTACAATCATAAACAGTGTTTTCATAACGTGTAATACAAGAAACAGTCTGTCCCTTTATGCCCACTATGTCTCATCTACTATTAGTGAAGAGTTTTTGGCAATTGCCTTTGTCGATGCAAAAAACCTCTGTTGATTCCGGGGTGAGTTCAAGGATGACATACAACTTGTCCAACCACGCGATTTTCCCATTTTTCACTATGTAGAGACAGGAATTCCTAAACAGGCTTTCGTGCGCAAGGATGTTGTGATTCTCATCTGCATTCAAGTCAATCACGTCTATTTCCGTTTTCTCCGCAGAATAAAGTATGGCCAGAAAACCATTTTTATCTGCAATGTCCACGACTTTCAGCGTCGTGATATTGTCTGAATCTTTCGCGAGGTATGGGTCTGTTACTCCGCGCTTTCGCCACACAGTTTTCTCAAGGCCCTTGCCGTCGTTGATGATTACCGAACATTCTGTAATTTCCAAATCGGATACGACAACGATTGCGCCCTGTGGAAGTTTTTTTGCTTGAGAAGAATGCGGCGCATTGGGTTTCGTGATTATCGTCTCGAGTTCGACTCGCACGGAATGTCCGTCTTCATGTTGTTTCTCAAATAACGTCACCCCCATCGCTTTGCTAGCAAATGTTGACGCGAAAAGAAAACTCAAATATGCGCCGATCAAACAATTATGTGCCATTTTGTGAATATTCATGGTTTGATTTTTATGGCTCCTTTGAGTGAACATAGACATTAGTTGGCCAATTTGCGTCAGAACAATATGTTGTTGGGGTAGATGTAAGCATGGAGTCCACCTGCCGGGCAACGCATTCAATGTCAATTTCACCATCGGAACTCCATATTTTGAAACCAACATTGCCCCGCGCGAAATACAATGTCTCACCGACTCGCCTCGCTGACTCTGAAGACATTTTTTTCACGAAGCAGAAATCCCCTATTCCGCCTTGAGCCTCCTCCAGCGGTCGCAATGGAAGTTTGGGAAACTGTCGGTTCATTGCTTTAACTGAGACAAAATTCTCAATGCCGACTGGCGCAATTCAAAATCGTTGTCGTGCGCCAGTTTTTCCAACGTTTCAATGATTGCATGGGAGTCGTCCTGAATCAGTCCTTGCGAAAGGGCGATGCCCAGCGACAGGGCCGCGCGACGGCCAAGGCGCGTGCCGGAATATTCGCGAAAGAACTGTTGGAAATCCTTGATGGCGTCCGCATGGCAATCGGCCCGGAATTCAAATGGGCCATACAGCAAATATTCGCAGGGAAGATTCGCCAGGGCATTTAATGCTTGCTGTTCGCGAATGTCTGCGGGGGCGACAACAACGGCGGAAGATATTTCCGATTGAATTGTCCGACATTCGGAATCATACGGAACGGAAGTGTCGCAATCTTTTACGCATAATGGTTCGTAGATGGATATTTGAATGAAATATTTACCCGGAGTGTCGAACAAAAGTTGATGATGTCTTGAATTCAAAAAATCATACGCTAGAGAAAATCGATATTCAACAGACTCACCTATCGCAAAGCGCCTGATTTCGCAGGGCTGTGGAGGCATTATTTTCAAGCCGCCCACATATATGTCGGGGTGTTCGATTTCAGAAAAGCATTCGTCATACGGTCGTTTTAAAGCGAATGTTATGGTATCTCGCCCAAAACGGCGAATAATAGGCTCCATTATAGTTATGCTCTTGTCAGATTTGTTCTGCACCCGCACAGACACAGGCATCGGATCGCCGAGAAGGATTTGGTCGGGGATGGACAGCGCGACGTCAATGCCGTCTTGGGCAAATGAATTCATTACCACAATATGCGAGAAACATAAAAAGGCGGAAAAGACTATTACAACGATTTGTTTCATCGTTAAAACTCCTTAGCACTAGTATTAGTATGGTACTGGCATACTGCGAATGACTGCAGCATCCTGCTTTCCCCAAAAATAATTCATTGATGGTTGCCCCTCTGTATAGCCATGCATAATTCCATCGTTCTTGATAGAACCGTAACGATCATGCAATCCAAAATTGTGTCCCAATTCGTGAACACTAATGCGAGATTTCCATTGCCGAGATAAGTTTCCGTCTCGCTGTGATTCTTGATAGAATAGAACTCCCGAAAGTAATGGTTCATTATTTGCAGAAGCCCAAGCACCTGTTTCACTATTAGGATCAAAATCCGTTTGGTTTGTCGATTTTGAATCTTGAAATGCAGCTAAGAAATAAGCGACCCAAAATCGTCGCATATTGTTACTATGCGATTGCCATCTATAAACATCGCTACGTTCAGTATTTCGGACAAAAGGCACGTTATTTTGATTATTACTCAAATTGCCCCCGCCATCGTGGGAAGGTCGTATGAACAATGTTGCCATACGATTTTCAGTCGGCAAGTCTGATTCCATCAGATTATCAAGCGCAATTGAACTGGGCAAAACCGTATCATCATCGTCATCATGCAGAACGAATGGAATTGTCGGTACACTAGTCACATTGACAATATTCGGGCTGGCTATTGTTGCTATTGCCGAAGACACACCGGCAACATTAAGCGTTCCTCCATTGTATGACGACGAAAGATTTGCTGAAAGACTGCACAACACGAAGCGGTTGCCGTTCCATTCCCAAACCTTCCCGGTTATGTCGGGTTGTCCTGTCTTTGTGACTACAACAGGGATGTCAATGCCCGCAAGCCGTTCGACGAAGTCATCACCATTCCCATCAAGTCCCGAAGTCATTGTCTGACCGGGAGTGCCAGACCCAGAACCAATCTTTATCCAACCATTTTCAAAACGCCCGTTTCTAGTCCCAGCTGTCATGTTGGCGGAATTATCAGGAGGTGTCAGGCCCGTCCTCAAATTGATGTCAATCCCTACACGTTCGGCAACGGTTCCGAAACTTGCCACACTTGTCAGATTACCCTCCACGAAGTTTTTCTCCGTACCGGAACTGGGCGGTGCCGCCATCGAATCGACTTCAATGTGCAAGAGCCGCCATACCGTGAGAACTGGCGAAGCGTACTGCAATGGGAAGCGGATTTCCTTGTCCGACGGGTTTCCCGGTATGTTCTTGTCGCAGATACGCTGCTTGTTGGCGTTTTTAATCGAAGTTGTCCCGCCTGTGTTCTGTGATGAATCCTTATTCTCAAGATCAAGGAGGAAGTCCTTGTCGCCATTGGCGACAACGCGGAAATTGTCTCCCGGCTGCATGGTTGTCTGAAACTCGCATGTAGCGGTTTTCTGGCCGGCGTTGAACTGTAGTTCAAATACACCACCAGACTCGCCTGTAAATGCCCCTGCCCGTTTGGGCGTTGCGCCTCGGTTATCCTCTTCGTTCGCCTCATTGTCGACAGGCGCGGAGTCATCTGTGGGGTCGTCCACGTCAAAGGAACGCAAATATACAGTGATGGGGTGCGGTGGCGCCGCGGACAAAGACACTTCAACATCGACTTTATCACGGGCCGCGCCAACGGCACCGTTTTCTATTCTTGCTCCTGGGAATACTCGCAAGGCCGCAGGTGAAAGCCCAGACGGCCAGTTCGGGTCGGCGTCAAGAGAATCCGTTTCATTCAGGCTATTTCCCCGTCCTTTCCATGAAACCGATTCTACGCCTATGACGGTTAATGCAGCCAAATCGGAGGAGACCGTGTTTATGGTAGAGTATTCTACTTTGAGGATGGCCTCTCGTTCGAAGGCATGAGCCGCAATACCTTCTACCCAAAATGTCTTGACAAGGCTGCGGTTTTCAACGGAAAAATCGTCTGACACGTTTAACGGAGTCCCCGGAACATATGATGACGACGTATCCTTGGTGTCATTTGTCCAGACGGAAACAGTATTCGCGCCCGACATTGCAAGCAGTCTGACTTGACCGTCGGCGATGCCGGATGGCGTGATTTTTAGTTTTACCTTGACCAATTCGTCGTCCCCGCCAGCGACGTCATCGTCAGGACTTGGTCCGCCATTGTCGAAGTATGCATCATGATCGTCATTGTCGATGTTCACGAAAGTGACGCACCCAATTGTCAACTTCTCATTCATGGGAATCATCGTGCCAGCCGGATCAATAACCTTTGGCTTGTAAAGCTCCATTTCCGCCCTTACCACAGTCAGCGCAATCGTGTCGTCACATCTCAGCAATGCGCTGGTCTGCCCCGCCGGGTTCTCGTCATATCTCAACATAAGCTTAATATCGCGCAAGGATGCACTAGGCGAAATACCCTCAACATAAAGCGTCTGCGGTATTTGGGCTATGTTGTTCCATGTCTTCGGCAAAGTGACGCGAGCCATGCGAGACCGATCAGCCCACACCTTTATGTGGTCAGCGCCTGATGTCGCGGCCAAAGTCGCCCTGCCAGAAAGACTGGCGGGGCCAATGGCGAGTTTTATTGGCACAAGGCCGTTGTAGGCGACTCCGACAATCCCCCCTTTAGAGACCTCGATGGCCTCGTCATCGTCGGTTATCGCTCCATCGCAGTTCGCGTCAATGTCTAGATCGACATTGACAAAGCGCCCATGTATGCGGTCGAGTGCCTTCCCCCAGCCCGTGTATTGCCCCTCGCATGACACTGTGAATTCCCCGGAAGTAACCTGTGGCACCGTCGTGAAACTGATTGGCCATCTGCTAACGTCCTCAGCGTTCACCGACCAGCCGCTGGGAATGCTGGTTGTGCCGTCGCGAAGCAGGGAGACGCTGTTGACCGGGGACCACTCCAGCGTTACCGTCGGGGACACCCTTGAGCCATGCGCGAAGCCAGGCCGTCCCTGGCGCTCGTCATCGTCGTATGGCGACTTCAGAAGGACGTTCCTGATGTCGCCCGATCCGTTCGGGTTCAGCGGGATCAATGCGTATTGGGTGTCCTCGCCGTCTTCATAGTACGAACTTCCAAGGCCAGACCAATCGACATCCACGGATGGAACTGTGACGCGGAAAGGCCAAGTCTTCGGGTCTTTACCCTCGCCGGACGGAACAAGTTTGCCGTCAATCATGGCGAATTCCTGGCTTGAGAATGCGTCGCTGAGATGGTAGGCGTGCTGGTATCGCGTCCTGGGATTTGGGCCAGTCCACAACGCTCCAGCCCCTCGTGAGTCCCTACGCAAATACGTGGAGACAATCTTCCATCCGCTTTCGGGATATATTCTGAAAATGGCGTTGCAGGACGCGCTTTGGTCAATGCGGAGCGAATGGCGTATTCGGCCATTTGGCGATGCTATTGCAGACAGACTGCGGCTTGACTGCGCCTTGGCGGGAACTTCCAGTGACTTCGCCGCAATCGCCGGCAATCTCTCCTCGGTTGCGACTCGTGCGAGCGGGGAGCCGGGGTGCCTTTCCGCGAACGCCCGGTGCAGTCGTCCTGCCTCTGCCCATTTCCCATCGCGCCACGCCAGCGTCGCCGAATAGAACTCGGCGGCCTCCGCTTCTCGCGAGGACGGATACTTCCCCACTATGGCGTCGAAGCGTTTCCGTGCCTCCCTGAAGTCGTTCATCGCCGGTGACGCACACAGCACTCCGGCGCGGAGCAGCGCCCTAGGCGCCATCGGGGATTTAGGGTGTTTCTTCGCGAACTCGTCATACGCCTTGAGCGCAGCCTTATCCCTCCCAAGGGCAGCAAGGCACTGCGCCTCGCCAATCGCGCATCTATCTCCAAGCCCGAGCCGCCGCGCCACTGGCAACACTCTCCGAAATATCTTCAGTGCGCGTCCCGCCTCGTCGCCGTCAAGCAGGGCCTCGGCCACATCCATGGCCGCAAGCGCCCCGCGTTCCTGAACCGCCTCCCTTTGCCATTCGCGGCCCTGGCCGCATTTTTTCACCATGTTGTCCCACTTGGCAAACTCGGCGGGGTCACCAACGGCCTGGTCGCGCCGCCTTGAAAACACCTGCGCCGCCTCTTCTCCCCGCCCCGATGCCATGAGCGCGAGGCCGTAGTTCATCCAGAACCCCGGCCCCGCAAGGTCGGGCCGCATGGCGAGGAACTTCCCGTATGCGGCGACCGCCCCGTCGTAGTCGCCGGTGTCTTCGAGGCGGATGTCCCCAATGGCCCTGTTCGCCCTGGCCGCGTATGCCCCGTTGGTGGAGGCCGCGCCTGATCTCGCCACCGCCCGCAGCGTCTCCAGCGCCCCCCTGGAGTCGCCGTTTCCGCGCATCGCCTCGCCCAGCCCAAGCAGAACGCGGCCACGCAGCCCCTGGCCGGCTATGGCCTTTAGCGAATTGAAGAGGCGGGCCGCCTCCTTGTACCTCCGCTGCCTCAAAAGCGCCTCCCCGGCCTCGACTTTCGCCAGAAGCGGGTCTTTTTCCATCGCCTCCGCGCGTTCCTCCTCCCTCGCCCTTTGCGCCTCCAGAAGGGACGCGGCCTTCCGGGCTTCCGCCAGCTCACGGCCGGCGACATCCGAATAGCGCCCATGCGGGTATTTCCCCAAAAATTCCTCAAAAAGCGCGATTGCCCGCCCAAGGTCGCCGTGGGCCGACTCAAGCCTTGCACGGGCAAGATGCGCCTTTTCCTCAAGCGGTGACAACGGATGCGCCGCAAGCCACCTGTCCAGTTCCCGCATCGCCGCACTGGCGTCGAATTCGGCAAGCGCCTCGCAGTATGAGTACGCGATGGCGTCTACCGGCCCGACTTTCCGCCTTGACAGGTCCTTCCAGATTTCCGCCGCCTCCCTGCCCCTCCCGCATGCCAGGCAATGCGTGGCAAGGAAATCCTCGGCCCGCCATCCATCGCGGCATCTTGAAAGCGCCCTGCAGAGCGGGCGGACCAAGTCCGGCTTGGACACTGCCAATTTCGACAGGGATTCGATGTCGGCATCCGCCACTTTTCGCGCCGGGGCGGCGACGGCCTCCAGCAGCGACAGGGCGGCCCGGCCCGGTTCCGATAGGGTTGGCGCGGCCCTGTAGGACGCAAGCGCCCCGCGAATGTCATCCGCGGCGACAAGCGCCGCCCCCTCGCGTTCGCGTATGCGAGCCTGCGCGTCCGGGCTGCGGACACGCAACCTGGCCTCTTCGATGAAGCGCTTGCGCGTTGTCGCCGGCGCGCCCTGCGAAACCAGCAGCGCGTGAAGCCTGTCGCAGGCCATCGCGACGGCGTCCGGATCCTTCCGCAGCATCGCGTCGTCGTGGGCGACGCGACTGTAGATCTTCTGCGCCGCGGCGAAGTCGCCCCGTCTTTCATGGCAGCGCCCTTGTAGGACAAGAGCCTCGGCAAGGCGCGGCGGCGCGGGACGCCGCCTGGCGTATTCTTCGAGAACATTGCCGGCCTCGCCCCATTTGCCCGCGTCAAAGAGGGCCTTCGCCTTGTCAATGGCCTGTCCCGGCGGCTCGGCGCAGAATGCAAGGGAAACGGATGCGAGAAGCAATGTGGCCGACAGGACCCGCTTCGCCCACAGGCCCGGCGCCCCCGCACCATGGCGCCATCCGCCAGTAGCCATGGCGCGGCGGCCGGGCCGGACAAAGGGGGCCGCGGCGTCTGCCATGCCGGCAGGCGCCGCAATCGCGACAAACCAATGTTTGAAAGCAGTCATGCGCGAGACTTCCTCCGCAGGGTTTTCAGTCGCCGCCTATTTTACCAGAACAAAGCCCGCCATGCAATGTGGAATTTTTGGGTGGCGGCGGTATGGTAGACTGTTTGGACAGGATGGAGAGGTTTTGTACAGCCACAGAGGGCATAGGTGAACTCAAGGAATCAACAATGTCCCCTTCCCCTTTGCGTCCTTTGTGGCTAAATTTGGGACTGCAATCTTGTAAATCCTGTCAAAACCCTACACGTTCCACGCCGTAAACATTGGCCGTGCAGATTTTCATTTCGCATGGACCAGCCATCTTGGCGAACGGAGACGCCACAGGAGGAGGATGCCGCGCACCGAGAGTTCAACCGCCATGGCCAGCCATGCGCCCTTTAGCCCCATCCCGGGCACAAGAATTGCCATCAGCGTTATCCTGACTAGCCACATGCTGGTGAAATTGAGAATGCTTGGCACAAGCGAGTCGCCAGCGCCGCGCAATGCGCCGGTTGCGACTATTGACGCGGCGAAAAACGGTTCGGCGAAGACTTCAATGCGCAGGACCGCCGCCCCGAGCGCCACGACTTCCGCGTCCGTGGTAAGCAGCGCCATCACCTCCGGGGCGAAGATGAAGAGCAGCGCGCCGCTCACAGTCATTGTCATCGCGCCCATTCCCGTGCATATCCACGCGAAACGGCGGGAAAGCGTCCGGCGTCCCGCGCCGATTGCCTGGCCGACAAGGGTCGTTGCCGCGGCGCCTATGCCGTACCCTGGCATGTAGCAAAGGCTCTCCGCCGTAATCGCGAAGGAGTTGGCCGCCAACGCGACCGCTCCCAGCGGCGCCACTATCGCAGTCGATACGACCATGGCACCCGTCATAACCATGCTCTCGAACGCCACTGGCAGCCCTATCTTAAGAGCCTTGACGAGGACTTCGCGCCTGAAGCGGACACGTTCCCCGCGCCGCAGGCGCAGCTTAGGATTGCGGACGAGGAGCGCCCACATCATTATTGCGCCGGCCACCGCTTCCGCGACGACCGTCCCCAACGCCGCGCCGGCGACCCCCATTCCGAAACCCGGGAGCGTCAATTCCATCCCGCAAGCGGACATGGCGCGCGGGGGAAATATGAAGACGAAGTTGAACAGCACGTCAAGCGCGCACATCAAAATGTTCATGCCGCCCGCGGTCCTCATGTCCCCCGCCGCCTGCAACATGCGCGAGGCAAGCATGGGCACCTGCAGCACTGGCAGCGACAGCATGAAAATCAAAAAATACAGCGTCGCATCATGGGCAAGCGAAGCTTCGCCGCCCAGCCACCGGGGGAGAACGCCAGCGATGGAAGAGGCGATGGCCCCCAGCGCCATCGAGACGGCCGACGAGGCGACGATGCCCTGCACCATCACGGACCGCGCCTCGCCATCGCGCCTCGCGCCGACAAGTTGCGCCACCTGGACGCCAAAGCCAGTCGTCGCCGCCCGGAGCATACCCCAGAAGAGCCAGGTCGTCGATGCCACGAGCCCTATCGACGCCGCGCCGCCGGAACCGATGCGCCCGACCATTGCGGCGTCTATGTACTCCATAGCAATGGAGGAGAGTTCCGAAAGAATCGTGGGCAATGACAGCAGCCAGACAAGCAAAACGGCGTTGCGGCCGCCCATCCGGCGGCCGCAACGGAGATCCTCCATCAATATCTCTTCGCGTCTCATTGCTAAGAATTATACCAAATGCGCCGATACGGACACCCGCGGCGCCCTTTCCTTCGTCCTGTGGCGCGAAAATATCAATACCACAAACGGCCCGGTTTTGCTATGATGGTAGCATGTTGATTTTGGGAATAGAAACATCTTGCGATGAGACCGCGGCGGCCGTGGTTAGGGATGGCTACGAGGTGCTTTCATCGGTGATCCACACTCAAATCGCCCTTCACGCCCCATACGGCGGAGTGGTGCCGGAAATCGCCTCGCGAAGCCATATCGAAATGATTCCGCGCGTCATACGCAAGGCCGTCGATGACTCGGGCGTGTCGTTTGGCGACATTGACGCCGTGGCCGCGACATACGGGCCGGGGCTGGCAAGCTCGCTCCTCGTCGGCCTTTCCGCCGCCAAGGGCCTCGCCGTTGCGCTTGGCAAGCCGCTCATAGGCATAAACCACGTCCACGCCCACATCCAGAGCGCCTTTCTCGCGCCCGGCGCCCCGCGCCTGGCCGAGTCGCTGCCGCTTGTTGCCCTTGTGGTCTCCGGGGGGCATTCCGCGATTGTGCACATCGGCGACGACGGCGTCCCGCGCATTCTCGGCCAGACTCTCGACGACGCCGCAGGCGAGGCGTTCGACAAGGCGTCGAAGCTCCTCGGGCTAGGCTATCCCGGCGGCCCGGCCATACAGAAGGCCGCCGACGCGGCCCCGCCCGGGCTGCGGCCAATCAGCTTCCCCAAGGGGCGGATTTCGCCGGGCAACCCGGCCCTGGCGGACCTCGACCCGGAGCTCTGCTTCAGCTTCAGCGGGCTGAAGACCGCGCTGCGCAACCACCTTGAACGCCATCCCGCCTCGACCCAGCCCGAAATAGCGCATGTCGCCGCCTCTTACCAGAAGGCGATCGTCGACGCCCTGGCCAGCCGCGTCGCCACAGCGGTGCGCCGCCACCCATGCCGCGCGATGGCGGTGGGCGGCGGAGTGTCGCTCAACGCGGCGCTCCGCGCGCGCTTGCAGGAGGTAGCGGCGGAGGCCGGCATACCCGTCTACCTCCCTCCGCCGAAGTTCTGCGGCGACAATGCCGCGATGATCGCCTCCCTCGCCGGAACGGGCTTCGGGGTGACGGGCGACGCGGCAATGCTTCTCGACGCCGACCCGTCGCTTTCGTTCTAGCGCGCCTGGGCGGACACCGGGGCGACGGCGGCCTACTACCGAAACACAATATTCCGGAGCGTTACCATGAAAATAGAAGTTGCGTGCGGCGGCACTGGCGGGCACACATTCCCGGGTCTGGCGACGGGGCGCGCCCTGGCCTCGCGCGGCCATGACGTCGAAGTCATCGCCGCGGGGCGCGACATCGAGGGCGCCACGCTGAAGGGGTGGCCGGGCGCGACATTCGCCGGCGGCGCCCCGAAGTCGCCCGGCCGCCATCCGCTCGCCTTCGCGGCGAGCGTGTTCCGCACGCTTTTCCATTTCAGGCGCAGGCGCCCGGATGTCCTTCTCGCAATGGGAAGCTACGCCAGCGTTCCGCCCGTCGTGGCCGCCAAGCTGCTTGGGGTCCCAGTGGTGCTCCACGAGGCCAACGCCGTCCCGGGCAAGGCCATATCCTTCCTTGCGCCGCTGGCCCGCGTTGTCGCGACGACATTCCCGGAATGCGCCAGGCATCTCCCGCGTTCGGCCAGGCAGGTGGCGACCGGGCTGCCGGTCCGCCTCGACCTGCTGGAGCAGCCGGAGAGCGACTGCTTTGGCCCTCCAGCGGGGGATGCCTCCGGCGCCGCGCGGCCACTTACGGTTTTCGTCACCGGCGGAAGCCAGGGCGCATACGCGATGAACAAGAAGGTCGCCGAGGCCCTTGCCTTCCTGAAGGGGCGCGGGGAGGCGCCGGACTTCCGCGTGATCCACCAGACCGGCAAGGCGATGGACGCCGAGGAATGGACCCGCGCCCGCTACGCCGAAGCCGGCATTGACGCGCGGGTGTCGGCCTTCATCCCGCAAATGGGCGGGGCCTACAAGGCCGCGGACATTGTCGTGGCGCGGGCCGGCGCCGCGACATGCGCCGAGATAGCGCTTTTCGGCAAGCCGGCTGTGTTCATACCGCTGCCGTCCGCCGTCCGCGACCACCAGAGCCGCAACGCGGCACATTTCGCCGAGGCCGGAGCAGCCGTCTCCATGGCGCAGGACGCCTGCGCCCCCGAGGCGCTTGGCGGCGCAATCGCCGAGCTGCTGTCAAGCCCGGCGCGCCGTTCCGCGATGGCCGCCGCGTCAAAGGCCCTCGCCACCCCCGACGCCGCCGAGCGCCTGGCCGACATTGTCTGCCGCCAGGCCCGCCAATGACGCCACGCGCGACCAGCCCCCCATAAGCAGCAGCCATGGCCAACTCCTCCGCAACCCCCTTGGAGATGCAGCTGCTGACGCTGCTCTCCCTTTCCCCGACCCCCAATAGATGGCAATACTGGCGCCAGCTCCTGCTGGACAGATACTGCCGCCCGGGCACCACCGCCCAAATGCTCGACTCGGTGCTCCGCAAGCTTCAGGTGGCCCGCCTCATTCGGCTGGACTACGGCGGGGGCATCGTGGCATGGATGGACTCCAACCAGCGGAGGCGTTTCAGGCGCGGGGCCGCGAAGGCCTTCGGCCAAATAGGGTTCGACGTAATCTCCATGTTCCACGAAGGCGTGGGCAAGTCGGCCTATTACGGCGTCTCAAGGGAAAGTTTGGCCAGGGCGAAATATCTGGAATACCTTACCGACCTCGAACCGAGCGACGGACTCGTCAGGCTCCTGGACGAAATGGCCGGCTGCGACGATGCCATAAACGCCTTATACGGCAAGTATTTCCAGAAATTGACGGAGGTTGGCGACGGCCCGCTCCCCGACGGGTACGCGGGCTTGGTCATGCCCGCCAGGGTCGAGAAGGCCCTTATGGCGGGCGACGGGTTTGGCGACGAACTCGACGGCTTTGTCGCCGCAGCCGAACGGCATGCGTCGCTGCGGATTGGGGCGATCGCGAATCGCGCCGCGCCGCTTTTCGTCTTGAGCGGGCGCGCCGACTTGCTCAGCCGCTATGCCGCGCTTCTGGACGATACCGACGACCCCTGCCTCAAAATCCCCCTAGGCTTCCTCGGCGAGGGATGGAAAAAAATGCCGCCTGGCGCGGCGGCGATGTTCCGCGAAGCCCCGCTAGGCACAAAACTGCTGCTTGCGCTCCTGGCGGAAAAGTTCCGCGACAAGGCCCTCCGCCTCCGCGAAAACATCCAATGGTGGGCGCGGTCAGAGGAAGACGCCGCGATCCAGGCGGTGTTTGGCAAAATGTCCGGCCTGCCCTTGAAAAAGACCCTGGACATGCCGGCCATGCATTCCTCGCCGCCCTTCATGCTTGCGGACACCATGGGCCACGCCCTATCCGAGAATGGGGCCGAGCGCGTGGACTACCCGCGGGCGGCGGTGGCGCTCGACGCGGCCAGGAAGGCCATGGGGAATGGCTGGACATATCTCGCCGCGCAGCTTTCCAGCCTGCTTGTCCAGTTCAGGGAGGTCTCGGACGCGGCGGCCGCGATGGCCGCGCTCGCGCCGGCCGACATCCCGCTGCTGTGGGTGCGCGACAGGCCGGCGAACCCGTGGGACGCGACAATTGAAATGCTCGGCGAGACCATCCGCCCGATCCTGAGGGCGGCCGCGGGCAGGCGGGACGGGGAAAGTGGCGGCAAGGCGGTCCTTTCCGCGACAATTATGATCCACCATTTGGGCGGCGGGTCCGGCGCCGGGGAGCGCTGGGCCTATCTCAATTGTCTGGGCCTAAGAATTTCCAGACGCCTTAAAAGGGGCGGCCTGGCCGCGGCGAAGACATGCACGTGGCAGACGCTGAAGTCCTCGCTCGACGCAAACGCGCTGGAGATCCCGCATGGGCCGGCCGAGGCGCTCAAGCGGTGGGCTGCGCAGGCGCAGGACCAATACTGCCCGGAGCGCGCCGCCGTCCAAGTGACGGGCAATAAGGCCTCGTCGCTTCTCGAAATCCTGCTGGACGGCGGTTCCGGCATTGCGGTTTCCGTGGATGTCATTGGCGAAGCAAAAGCGGACGCTGGCGATTACCACCTCGATTCGCCAACGCATGGCGGCAAGATTCGGACAATAGCCAATCCAAGGTTCGAGATTGCCGATCTCGCGCTCGATGTCCGGGACGCCCCCGGCGGGGGGCTTGCGCTATCGCTTCCCGAACAGGCCTGGGAGGCAGCTGACGACTTGATCTTCGAGGTGGACGGGGACCACATCACCTGGCTCCGGGTGTCTGAAAAACTCTCACCCTTCTTCGCGTTCTTCTACAAGTCACTGCCGCCGGGGAAGAGGGCGCTGGTGATTGAAAGCGGGGGCGTCGAAAAGGCGAAGGAGCTGCTCATGGCGGC
>JAFWPM010000007.1 GCA_017509565.1 Kiritimatiellia bacterium
CGTCGCCGTCGCTCGCCATCCGCGACGGCGCGCCCGCCTACGAGCCGGCCGGCCTTGGCGGCAGGCCCGCGCTGCGGTTCGGCACCGGCAGCTCGCTGATGGCCAAGACGCCAAGCGCCGTCCGCACGGTCTTTGTCGTGGCGGCCATTTCCGGCGCGCAGAGCGGCAACGGCGGCCTCTGGGGCATTTCCGGGCTGGATCGCGGCTTCCGCTTCGGGAGCAACTCGACAACGCTTGAGGGCGATTCCGGGCATGTCCGCCCGACGCTCCCCGGCGACCGCGTCTGCGTGGACGGCGTATTCGACGGCGGACAGTCCGTTGACTTCGGAAGCGGCGTGACACGCGTCTTCAGCGCCCGCATGGACGGCGACGCGGCCCACTTCGCCAACATCGGCCTTGGCACCCCTGCGGCGCGCGGGACGGTGGTCGGCAAATACTGCTCCAACAGCTCGTTCCAGGGCCTTGTCGGCGAAGTTATCGCCTACGACCGCGTCCTCACCGACGGCGAGATGGAGCAGGTCGAGGCGTATCTCGCGACCAAGTGGAAGGCGGCAACCTGGACGGAAGGCAATCCCCCGGCGGAGTGCGAAGACGGATTCCTTGACGGCGCGGCGCTCTCCGTCGGTTCCGGCGCGAGCGTCGATCTCGGCGCGGCGGCCGTCACCGTCGGGACGCTCCGCAACGACGGAACGGGCGGCTCCATCACGGGCGACATCTCGGTCACGGGCGAGTTCGTCGTCGACGCGCAGGGCCGCTCCACGATTTCGCCCGTCGCCGTGAGCGGATCCGTCGCCATCGGCCCCGCCGCCACGGCGACCGTCCTCGGCATCGGTAATCTGGAAAAGGGGCGCCGCCACGACGCGCTCACTGCGAGCGGCGGCATCTCCGGCGTCTTCGCGTCGGTGTCCGGCCTCACCGGCTCGTGGCGGGCGGGGCAATCGGCGAGCGCCTGGTATCTCGACGCCTCCCCGTTTGTCATGATCGTGCGATGACCGCCTCACGATCCGACCATCCCGACAATGAAACCGTTCGCTGAAAAACTTGCCCTGCTTCTCGTCGCAATTGCCGCATCGGCCGGCGCGGCCGACTGGACGCGCGCCGGCTGGACGCTGCCGGAGTCCGGCGCTGTGCGCGAGGGCGACGTGCTTGCCTTCGACCTCGCCGAAACCGGGACGGCGATGGCGACAACGCCCATCGACCTCTCGCCCTACGCCGGGAAATGCGCCACGGCGCGCATCCGCGTCGCAGCGGAGAATCTCCTGCCCGGCCCGCGCCGCCACCTCGGCTACAAGTTCATGATCTCGTTCGCGGACGAGGCCAGCGGCGAAATGATGTGGCCGGGTGCGCCGTGCCTCGTCGGCACCTTCGACTGGCGCGAATCGACCATCGAACTCGACCTGCGCGGGCGCAGGCCGGGGCCGGCGACGCTCCATCTCGGCATCCAGGATTCGAGCGGCCGCGTCCGCTTCGACCTCGCGTCGCTCGAAATCGAGGAGGCCGCGCCGCTCTTCCCCGACGACGATTCCGACGCCAAGTGCGTCTATTCGCCGGCGGTCGCCACGCGGCCCGTCGGGCGCGGCGTGATGCTCCCGGCCGGGCCGTGCAGGGAGGAGGACTTCCGGACCCTGCGCGAATGGGGCGCGACGCTCGCCCGCTACCAGATGATCCGCGGCTGGGGAACCGTGGGCGGCAACGCCGACACCGCCGAATACGCCGCATGGGTCGATTCCAAGATCGACCACCTCCTGAACGACGTCCTGCCGTGGGCGGGGAAATACGGGATAGACATCGTCGTCGATCTGCATGTCGCGCCGGGGGGCGTGGACGAATCGCGCGACATGGCGATGCTCCACGATGCCCGCTACGCCGACGCCTTCGTCGAGGTCTGGCGCAACATTGCGCGCCGCTGCAAGGGGCAGCCCCGCATCTGGGGCTACGACCTCATCAACGAACCGGTCCAGACGAAGCCAGCGGCGCCGGGCTGCGACTACTTCTCACTCCAGGCGAGGGCCGCGAAGGCCGTGCGGGAGATCGACCCCGTGACGCCGATCATCGTCGAGTCCAACATGGCCTGCTCGCCCGCGGCGTTTTCCTACCTCCGGACGCTCGACCTCCCCGACGTCATCTACCAGGTCCACATGTACGTGCCGACGGAGTTCACGCACCAGGGCGTCTACGGCGGCAAGCCCATCGCCTACCCGAACGCGGGGCGGGGATGGAACCGCGAAACGCTGGGAAAAATCCTTGCGCCGGTGCGCGACTTCCAGCGCCGCCACGGCGCGCGCATCTACGTCGGCGAGTTCAGCGCCATCTGCTGGGCCGAAGGCGCCTACCGCTACATCGCGGACTGCATCTCCCTCTTCGGGGAATACGGATGGGACTGGACCTACCACGCCTTCCGCGAATGGGCCGGCTGGAGCGTGGAACACGAAGGCACCTGCCATGCCGACCTGCACCCCTCCCCGGACAACCCCCGCAAGCGCGCGCTTCTCGAAGGCCTGAACGCAAAATGACGAACCCACTGGAAACCATCCGCCGCGAACTGGCGGACGGCGTCCGCGAAATCGCGATTTCCAAAGGCGTCTACCGCGTTTCCCCGCCGGAAGGAAGCGGGACGTATCTCGCGCTGCGCGGGCTGCGCGACGCCACCCTCGACTTCGGCGGCGCGGAACTGCGCGGACTCGCGAACACGCGCTTCCTCCTTCTGGAGGACTGCGAGAACGTCGTCGTGCGCAATCTGGCGCTCGACTACGAGACGCCGCCCTACACGCAGGCCAAAATCGTCGCCGCCGACTCCGACGGCGCCTGGACGCTCCGGACGCTGGACGGATACCCCGCGCCGCCCCCCGCGCTCCTGCGCGAAATCTGGCCCTTCCAGGTTTACGGGCGCGAAACGCTCGAACTCGTGAACCCGATGCGCATGGGCGACGGCTTCAACGTCGTCAGGACCGGACCGCGCGAATACCGCGCAAGCGGCGGCGTCAACCGGGCCGGGGGCGTAGGCGACATCGCCGTATGGAACGTCTTCACGGAGGGCGGGAAGGCCGATCTCGGCGGCGGTGCGGAGCGCAACGCGGTCCACTGCCTGCGCTGCCTGCGCTGCGTCTTTGAGGATGTCGCGGTCTACGCGACCCCCGGCGGGCGCGCCTTCGAGGAGCATTCGTGCGAGGCGAACGAATACCGGCGCTGCCGCGTCGTGCGGCGCGCGCCGGAGGACGACTTCGCCGCGCGCGAAGTCCCGCGTCTCCGCAGCGGCGGCCACGACGCCTTCATGAGCCGCCGCGCCGTTGTCGGGCCGAAGATTCTCGACTGCGTCGCGCAGTACCATTGCGACGACGCGGTGAACGTATCCGGCGTGTTCGCGGTCGTCTCCGCCGTCGAGGGCCGCCGCGTCCGGCTCGTCTCCATTTCGGAATCGCCCTTCGCCGTCGGCGACACGGCGCAGGCGATGGGCATGGACGGCACAGTCAAGCCCGAACTCGCCGTCACGGCAGTCGAGCCGCAGCCCGCCGCCGCGACAGAATCCGAGCGCGCGTTTCTGCGCTCCATCGGCCTCTGGCCGGGGCTCGCGGAGCAAAGCCCGGCGATTGCGGCGGAAATCGAAGTCGCCGATGCGGCGGGCCTCGCGCGCGGCGACGCCGTGATCTCCAACCGGGCGCAAGGCAGCGGCTTCGAGATACGCGGCTGCACCTTCGGCCACAACCGCGCCTTCGGAATGCGCATCCGCGCCTCGAACGGCGTCATCGCGGACAACACCGTCGAGGCGACCGAAGGCTGGGGCCTTTTCATCGGCCCGGAATACGAATGGCTCGAAGGCGGAATCTCGCACGACATCGCAATCACCGGTAACGACTTCCGCGGCTGCGGCGTCGCGGTCGGCGGGTCCGCCGCCTTCCGCCGGCCGCTTTCGCCCGGCAGCCTCCACAATGTCGCGCCCGTTGGCCAAAGACTACCATGAAGCAGCACACCGACACCTTCTTTCCTCTTCCCACTGGCGCCGTCGCGATGCGCGGCGGGCTGGAGCGCGTCATCCGCTCCTCCATCGACGGCTGGATTCTCGGCGCCGTCCCCTACCACGACTTCTCCCGCATCTTCCGCGAGGGACGCCCCAAATACGCCACAGGCGAGATGTGGGGCAAGTTCGTCCGCTCCGGGTGCATGATGTACCGCGCCTTCCCGGAACCCGCCATACGCGACCGGATGCGTGAGGCCGTCGCCGAAATCCTCGCCGCCGAGCGTCCGAACGGCTCCATCAGCTGCTCGGCGCCCGAGGCGCAGCCCGACGGCCCCGGCGGCGATCTCTGGGAGCGCAAATACGTGATGCTCGGCCTCCTCGAATACTACGCGCAGATCGACCGCGACCCTGTCGTCCTTGCCTCGCTTCGCCGCCAGGCCGACGCGATCCTCGCGCAGGTCGGTCCGGCCCCGAAGACCGACGTGCGCGACCTCGGCTGGAGTCCGAACCACGTCGAATCCTCCACGCTCCTGGAACCGTTCATGCGCATCCACGCCCTCACGGGCGAACCGCGCTACCTCGAATTTGCGCGCTATCTCGTCGAGTGCGGCGGCGCGAAAGGCTCCGACCTCGTGCAGATGGCCTTCGACAACGTGCCGCCGCACCTCATGGGCGGCGTCTACCCCAAGGCTTACGAGACCACGAGCTACTTCGAGGGGCTGGCCGACTACGCGCGCGCCACGGGTGACGGGCGGGTGCGCCAGGCCGTGCTGAACTACTTCGCGCTCGTCCGCGACCGCGAGCTCACGATCGTCGGCAACGGCGGCGCCGACCAGCCGTTCCACCCGCGCGTCTGCGGGGAGGCGTGGAGCGACACTGCCCGCGAGCAGACGAACCCCGACATCACGCGCATGATGGAAACCTGCACGGGCGTGACGTGGATGAAATTCTGCTCGCACGTCCTGCGGCTCACGGGCGACTGCACCGCCGCGGAGGCGATCGAGACCTACGTCTACAATGGCCTCGTCGGCGCCATGAAGCCCGACGGCACGGGCTTCAGCTACGTGAATCTCCTCGACGGAGTGAAGACTACGAACACCGGCTGGGGCTGGGAGTTCGGCGGCTTCCGCGTCACATGCTGCAACCTCAACGGCCCGATGGGGCTGGCCTACATCCCCTACGTCGCCGTGATGCGGAGTGCAGAAGGCCCAGTAATCGACCTCTATTGCGGCCTCGACGCCAGGACGGAAACGCCCTCCGGAGCGCCGCTTG
Source organism: Kiritimatiellia bacterium (assembly GCA_017509565.1). Taxonomy (GTDB): domain Bacteria; phylum Verrucomicrobiota; class Kiritimatiellia; order RFP12; family JAAYLN01; genus RGIG5952. The sequence goes on from JAFWPM010000007.1 coordinate 5,228, forward strand.
CGCTCTCCATCGACACCGACTATCCACGAGACGGCCATGTGCGCATCGCCGTCTCGCCCGCCGTGCCAGAGACCTTCACCCTTCGTCTACGAATCCCCGCGTGGAGCGCCAACACGGCGGTGACGGTGAACGGCAGCCCTTGCTGTTGTACGCTGGTTGTCCCCGGCACCTACCTGGAACTCCGCCGCGAATGGCGGGCAGGCGACGCCGTGACGCTTGACTTCGACATGCGCTGCCGCCGCATCGAGGGGCCGCGCGGCGTGAACCGGGCAGGGGATGGCCGCGTGGCCGTTGCCTACGGTCCGGTCGTCCTCACCCGCGAGGAGCGCCTCGATCCCCGTTTCGACGAACCGGCCGACATCCAGTCCGACGCCGGCGGCACCATCCCCGCGCGCCGCGTCCGGCCGCCTTCCGGCGCCCGCGTCGCCTTCGAGATCCCCCTTCGCGGCGGAGGCTCGATCCCCATGACCGACTACGCCTCTGCCGGAGATTGGGGGGCTTCACGCATCCGCACCTGGATTCCCGCCACGACGCAGTAGTACTGAAGGCACAAGACTACCCTCGCAGCTGCGGCCGTCGCGGAAATGTTGTGACATTTCCGCGAAGCGTCAGCCTATCTGATGAGCCGTGAGCGCGTCGCGAAATTCTGATTTCGCAATGGCGCTCCAGTTTTGCCGAAAATCTGCACCGATGCAACTTTTCACGACATGAAAAGTTGCATCGTTGCAATTTTTCATGAAAATTGGTAGTATTTCTCTCCGTTTGGAGGACTGCCATGCTGAAGCGCAAATTCTACGATTTTCTTTTGGATTGGAAACGGAAGCCGAATCGAAAACCCCTATTGGTGAAAGGAGCGCGGCAAGTCGGCAAGACGTTCCTTGTCGAACGGTTCGGCCGTGCCGAGTATGCCGGATATGTCTATCTGAACTTCCTCGAACGTCCGGATCTGGTGCGTATTTTCGAAGGTTCGCTTGATGCTGACGCCGTATATTCGCGCCTGTCCCTGACGTTGAGGGATGCGAGGATCGTTCCCGGAAATACGCTGCTCTTTCTCGACGAAATACAGGAATGCGGCGAAGCGCGCACGGCGCTCAAGTTCCTCGCCGGGGACAGGCGCTGCGATATCGTCGCCTCCGGCTCACTCCTCGGCATACAGTACAAGAATGTCCGGAGCGTTCCAGTCGGCTACGAGGAACACGCCACGATGCATTCGCTGGATTTCGAGGAGTTCCTTTGGGCGAAAGGCTTCTCCGACGATCAGCTCGCACCGTTGCGCGAGTCATTTGTGAAACGGGAAAAGGTGGACGACTTTGTTAACTCGACGTTCCTTGCCGAAATCCGCGACTACATGGCAGTCGGCGGAATGCCGGAAGTCGTGTCCGCGTATGCCGAAAGGAAAAACTACGGCGAGGTGGACGAAATCCAGCGGCGCATTCTTCGCGACTATCTCGATGACATGATGAATTACGCGCCACTGACAGAAAAGCCGAAGGTAAAGAACTGCTTTCTCTCCATACCGCGCCAACTCGCCCGTGAAACCGAAAACCGCAAATTCAAGTTTTCTGAAGTGGAAAAGGGCGGGGGGGGCAGGAAGTTCGGAAACTCCGTGGAGTGGTTGCGGGATTCCTCCATGGCGGACATGGCCCACAATGTCACCGCCCCGCTTTTTCCGCTTGCCGCCTACGAGGACGAGTCCGCCTTCAAACTCTACCTTTCTGACATCGGCCTTCTGACCGCCCTCTACGGATTCGACATGAAGGCGGCCGTGGTGGACGGAACACTGAAAGGCTCGGTAAAGGGAGGCCTTTACGAAAACCTTGTGGCCTCAATGCTGGTGCGGCGGGGCCATCCGCTGCGGTATCTTCGCGACGCCCACGATCCGCTTGAAGTGGAGTTCCTTCTTGAAAAGGACGGCGCCGTCGTCCCGGTCGAGGTCAAGGCCTCCAACGCCTCGACGGCCTCGCTGAACAGGGTTCTCGGTCGCGACGACATCGCGATGGGCTACAAGCTCACCTCGGGCAATGTCGGCGTCGTCGGCAAGAAAATCACGCTCCCGCACTACATGGCCATGTTCCTGTAGGCCGCCCAGTTTAATCGGAATCTACCCTGTTTTGCGTTTCTTCTGGACATTTAGTAGAACTGAATCCGCAAACGACAAGGAGCGCACCATGGCTGAACGGAAAATCCGGCATTTGCACGCTGGCATGGACGGAAGGACATTGCGATGAAAACGGAAAAACCGGAACGGACAATCGTGTTCGATCTCGACGGAACACTTGAAACGCCGTATTTCACCAACGACAAGAAGAAGAACGTCAAGGCCTGGATGCAGCGGCATCCGTGCGGCAACACGTTCGACCGTATGTATGTGCAGATACCCGTTGGCAAGGAGAAATATCCGCATTTTTTCCTCAACGGCGCATTCGAACTTCTCCGGTGGGTTCACGACAGCGGATTCGAAATCGTGTTCTTCAGCAATGCCGTGAAGGAGCGCAACGAGAAGCTCTGCCCCATTCTCATGCAGCGGGCATTCGAGGGAACGGAAGTTCCCCCGTACCGCATATTGTCCCGGAACGGATTCCGGCGGTGGCCGGATGGAGCCGCCGTCTCCGCCGACGCATGAGTTTCGCATGTTCAAAGCCGGCCTTGCCGAACTGCGAAAATACAATCCCGATTTGAAGTTCTGGGGAGGCGATGTCCGTGACAACGATTGGCAGTGGCCCGATCCGAAAGTTCCGCGCCCGAAGCCGCCGAAGCCGAAGCGCAGGGTTCGGACCGATATGACCAACGCCGAGGCGGAATACTGGATGTGCCGCCTGCAGTGCGCCCTTCGCACCATCGGCTCGACGAACGTGAAGTCGCTCGAAATCGAGGACAAAGACGGACACCAGCTCGTCTACCAAGGAGAAATTGGGAATTATGTCCCGATGCGGGTCTTCGACTTTCACGACGAAGAGTATTTCAACCGGAAAAAGGCCAAGACGCTGCGCATTCACGGCTACCTGCCGATAAAACGCGAGCGACCCAGTTCCGCGGACAGGTGGACGTATGGCAGTCAGGATGACGAGGGAACGATAAAGTTCCGGATCTTCATGCGCTACATCGAGGAGTTCATGCGCGGGGCCTTCAATTTGGATGCCGAGACGCGCGATGTTGAAATAACCGATTCGGAATGGTGGAAAATTCCTCTGTCGCCTTGCGAGTCGGAAATGAGCGACGGGGGCGCCCCGTGACCTTGATCTGCGTCAACTTCTCCTCCAAGAAGCGCAACATCGACATCCCCGCCATCGAGTCGCTGTGAAAGGTAATTCAGGTTGAGGCAGACCGCGCGGCGGCAGAGGATCGCTCGTGTTTTTCCGCGGACGGCGGATTTGTCTGCGACATTATGGTAGAATGATTCGTGTCATTTCCCCGACGTCATGAAATGCCGGGGCGGGGAAACGTCAAGGGAACTGCAAACAATGAAGATTGGGGCTTTTACGATGGCGATTGCTTTTGGATTGACAGCGATGGCGGGCAACGCGCAGGCCGGTGCCGCGCGTGCTAATGAATCGGGAGGGAAAGATTCGGCCAATCTTCAATACAACCCCGTCCCCGCGCTGGGGCAGAACGCGAAGGACCAGGCGGTCTTCGACCAGGATGGCACGGGGCCGCGCGTTCTTTTCGTCGGCAATTCCATAACCCTTCACGGGCCGCGTCCGGAAATCGGCTGGACCAACAACTGGGGCATGGCGGCTTCGTCGGCGGACAGGGACTATGTCCACCTGCTCCAGAAGAGGATCGCGGCGGTGCGCCCTGATTCGCAGTGCTGCCTGCTTCAGGTGGCCGGGACGATAGAGCGTTCGTTCTTCAAGCCGGAGTGGTCGTGCGAGGACAAATTCCGCTGGGCCCGCGAGTTCAAACCCGACATCGTGGTCCTGTTTTTCGGCGCGAATGTGCCGAAGGAATACGACGCCGGGACTATGTCTCCTCCGCCGGCGCGATCGTTCGCCGACGCGCTGGACGCATTCCGCGACTGGATCGACCCCGACGGGAAGGCTACGGCGCTGTTCTGCCAGGGCTTCTACATCCGCCCGGCCCTCGACGCCGAGAAGGAGCGCGTGGCGGCGAAGCGGGGCGACATATTCGTGAAACTCGACGATTTCCGCGAACGCGCCGACGCGCACGGCCGCTTCAACCATCCCGGCGACCTTGGGATGCAGCTCATCGCCGACCGCATCTGGGAGCATCTGGAACCACTGCTAGAGCGCTGATTCTTACCCGGGAGAGCCGCGCTCCGTCGCGGTACACGATCCGTCTTCCTCTTTGCGCTGCCGAAGGCCGCACCCCCCCCAGCCGCTTAGATCAGCACAGAGGCGCGCCTCAATTGGCCACTGGAATTGGCAACTGGCAACATTCCCACATTGGCAACATTTACCGCATCTCCACCGAGACCTTGAAGAACCGCCACCCCGCCGCGTCGAGGTCGCTTTCGTACGTCACGTCGGTCCATTCCCGCGCCGGGCCGAGTTTCCTTTTGCTCAGCAGTCAGTAGGTTCGATTTGAAACACCGCTTCCTAAGGCGGCAGACTCTGTTTCAAAACTGAGAAATATCTTGAAATCTGCGACATTTTCAACTTGGAATATCTTGAAATCTGCGAATTTCGCCTATTTGAATATCTTGATTTCTGTGTGCCAACTTGCCTTTTCAATAAAAAAGAGATAGAATAAAAAGCGCTTTTGGAACAAAACATGAAACGTAAAATCTACGATACGCTCCTTGAATGGAAACGCACGAGCAACGGCCGCTCCGCTGTCATGATCGACGGCGCCCGGCGCGTTGGGAAAAGCTTCATTGCAGAGGAATTCGCGCGAAACGAATACGCGGCTCACCTTGTTGTCGATTTCGCAAAAGCCAGCAGACGGGTAAAAGGCTATTTCGAGGACTACCTTGACGACCTCGACACCTTTTTCATGTATCTTTCGGCGGCGTTCAAAGTCGCGCTCGTTCCGGGGAACAGTGTCATCATCTTCGATGAAGTCCAGCGGTTTCCCAGAGCCCGCGAGGCGATCAAGTACTTGGTTGCCGACGGCCGCTTTCACTACATCGAAACCGGATCGCTGATCTCGATAAAAAAGAACGTCCGAGACATCGTAATCCCGTCGGAGGAATTCCACGTAAAGATGTTCCCCATGGATTTCGAGGAATTCCTCTGGGCGACGGGAAACGGGCAAATGCAGCCCATCATCGAGCGCCGTTTTGCCGAACGGGCACCGGTTGGCGAGCCGATGCACCGGCAGATAATGTCGGTTTTCCGCCAATACCTTATTGTCGGCGGCATGCCTCAAGTCGTAAAAACCTTTGCGGAAACGCATGATCTGGCGCAGGTCGAATTCGAGAAGCGGAACATCCTAGACCTCTACCGCGACGACATCCACAAATTCGCCGGAGCACAGCGTCAGAAAGTGGCGGCAATATTTGACGACATCCCGGCCCAACTTTCGAAACACGAAAAGAAGTTTTCTGCGTCCGCGTTGAAGGACGGCGCACTCATTCGGGACTACGATGGGGCATTTGAATGGCTGAAAAGCGCGATGACGGTAAACGTCTGCTATGGTGCGGCGGAGCCGAATGTGGGGCTGCGTCTGAACATGGACCGCACGACGCTCAAATGCTACATGGCCGACACGGGTCTGCTTGTCAGTCTGGCCTTCGACGAAAACGAACTCGCCACGAATGACATCGTGAACCGGTTGCTGAACGACGACATCGAATTCAACGAAGGGATGGTCGTGGAAAACATCGTGGCCCAGATGCTTCGCGCCGCCGGCCACAAACTCTACTTCTATTCAAAATCCGACCGGCTCGACGCATCCAACAGGATGGAGATCGACTTCCTTGTAGCCAAGTCTCGAACGCAGTCCCGCAACAACGTATCTCCGATTGAAGTCAAAAGCGGCCGGAAATATTCAACCGTCTCCATGGACAAGTTCAGGAAGAAATTCGCCCCATTTCTTGGTGAGTCGTTTGTTCTTCACAAAAAGGACGTGCAGATCAAAGACGGCGTCACGTATCTTCCGCTCTACATGGCGCCGCTTCTCGCCGGGAACTGAAATTCCCCAATGTCATCCACGCCGTCACATTGGCAACTGGCAACATTCCCACATTGGCAACATTTACCGCATCTCCACCGAGACCTTGAAGAACCGATATTCCGCCGCGTCGAGGTCGCTTTCGTCCGTCACGTCGGTCCACTCCTCGTTCGGGTCAAGCGTCTTCTTACCCAGCGTCCGGTACGTCCGCTTCGCCTCTTCTTCCGCCGAAAGCGGCGGATTCCATTTCACGACCGGTTTCCCGTCCGCGTCCATTTCGATCGTCGCCTTGAACTTGGCGTCCTCGTCCTCTGGGTCGATCCCCGCGACGTAGCACTGCCAGACCTTGTTCACGCCGTTGGCGGACGTCGCGTTAGCCGCCGCCTCGTAGTCACCTCCATGCGCGGCGAGGTGGGACGCGGCATTGGCGTCTAGCCAACTGAGCGGGACGGGAACTGGCGTGGTTGTGGTGTGAGTCTTCCCTCCTGCTTCAGCCCCACCTGTCCAGCACACCGTGTCAAGGGAACCGGAATCGCTTCCTGGGTTTCCATCCCAGAAATACTCCCATCGAAGCACATGGACGCCATCACCATCTACTGGGCATAGGAACATTTCCCATCCTTTGCTGTCGTACAGGCATTCCAGGTCCTTTCCGTCGACCATGAAGGCAATGCCGGATGTTGACGAGTCGGGGTTGTTCCTCCACCAGAAGGAAACTTCGCCGGGGCCTTGAACGGTTGTTTCAATCCAGGCGACCCCTCCGGCGCCAAACGGCTTGACGATACATGCGTCCTCACCGTCATGGGATGGGCTGACGCACGGAATCCACTGGCCGTCCCCGCCGTTTGCCCAAGACAGGATTTCCGCATCAAGGGCTGCACCAAAATTCGGAGGAACGACAATGGGCGTCCAGCGCACGTCGTCAAGCCAACCACAATCCTCGCCGGATGTCACGGTCGGGCTTTTTGAATAGACCCATCGCAGAACATGCGTTCCGGCGTCCTCAATGCCGATCTCGACCTCCGTCCACCCAGTTTGTCCGGCGACTGACTTCACCTTGTCGCCATCCACTAGGAGCGAAAGCGTGTCCAGTCGGGGCTGACTCGAAACCTTCCAACGGAACGAGAGGGTTCCCGCGCCCTCGACGGACGTTTCCATCCAGGACTCCTGCCCGTCCACGATTTCCCCGCTTCTAGCGCATCTCCCGCCCGTCGCGTCTACCACATCCTCAGTCATTATCCAGTCGGCATTTCCTCCAGACCACCAGATGCGAGAATCGTCCGGTGACAATCCCGGCGCCTCCATTCGCCTTCCGCCGCGAGGCGTCCGGAGCGGGTCTGTCTCATAGACATAGACTTCCGCATGGTCGTCCATTCCGTCACCGTCCGTGTCGGCATCCTGCGGATTGGTTCCCAGCAACTCCTCCTCGCCGTCCAACAATCCATCCCCGTCGCTGTCGAGTGCGGTCATCACGCGAAGTTGCGCCGTTCCTCCATTCATTGCCGCAGAATCCCCTTCGATGACGATCCATACCATTTCCCAGGCGCTTGTAAAGTTCTCGCCTGTCATGTCCCATTCGATTCCCGCTTCATGTCCATACTTTTCCCCGGTCTTGACGGTTTTGAGCAAGGCGGTGCCAATCTCCTGCCCGTTCGCAGAACCCCGGCGGAACGAAACGCGGGTTCCCGGCTCCGCCGCCGCAAGCCCGTCGTTGCGCACCGTCGCCGTCAATAGACGCAGCATCGCCGTCTCGGTTGCGGAACGCGGCGCCTCAAGCCAGAGGGACGCCCGGCCCGGACGCCATCTGGCGGAATTGTCATCCGTGTCCGGGTCATCTGTTCCCGCAGGGAGTTCAAGTTCCGCCCGAAATAAGAGGTTTGAGAAGGAATCCGTTGCCATCCAGAAGAGGTTCGTCGTCACAACCGCGCCGCCGGGAAGATCGAATTTCGGCACTTCGCCGCATGAGTCAATGAGGGCGAACCCCTCGGCAGCGCCTTCTGCTGGTTCTCCGTCGCCAGCGCGGACGGCCAAAGTGACATTCGTCACGGCAAGCCGCCCGAGATTGCGGACTTTCGCCGCAATCGGAATGTAGGTTCCGGAGACGACCGCATTCGTTCCCCAGGCGAAGTCTTCCATGAACACTGCGGGAGCCGCGACCGATTCCGATTTCACCCACCGGAGAGCGCAGTCGCCTTCCGAGATGCCCCCTGTGTCGTTTGTCGAAACGGCCACGCTTTCCCAGGCAAGCCGCAACGCCCCGTCCGGCCCAAACGAACCGGAGACCGCGCGAGCTTCGCGCCCTGGCTCCACCTCGATGGCCAGAGGCGCCCCCCATAGCCCCGTCGCCGAGTCACGCTGCATGGCGACGGGAACCGGCGCAAACCAGTCGCATCCTTTCGCGGCATACGCCCAGATAAGGGCAAGGCTCCCGTTTGGGCCATGGACTGATCGCGCGGTGTCAGGAACGCCCGCGAGTCCGGGTGCGGACGCAAGCGGCACGGAGGCCTCTGCGCCGTCCGCCGTCCGCTCACGGAGTGCGCCGTCCTGCACCCAGATCGCCATCGGACGACTGTCTTCGCCAAGCCGCGCCATTGGCACACCGACGGCCATTCCGGATTCCGAGAGAACGCGAACTTCCCCCCATGTGCCGTCTTCCCAGACCATGGCGAAAACCGCCTGGTCGTTTTTCGTGGCAAGGTCGCCGTCCTCGTCGCCCGTCCAGACCAGCAGCGCGCAGTCTCCGTCATTGATAAGATCGATTCCCGTCACGACTCCGACCGCATTGGTCGCAACCGTCTCCGGCTCGCCCCATGTCCCGTTTGAATACCGGGTGACAGCGATCTTCGTAGGATTCGCTGCTGATCCGAAAAATGCGCCCGATTCATTTCGCAACCAAGCGACGAACGCCATTCCGTCTGGCGACGCCGAAACGACGGGCGCCATATCAAGCGCATCGTCATCCGTCAGGTTCCGGCACGTCCAAACACCCGACTCCGGGTCGCTGACGCCGACCGCGATCTCCATCGAGCGGCAGACGTCCGCAAGCGTCGCGCCATCCGCCATCGGCTTTCCAGCATTTGCCCAGGCTAGCACGGCCGTCCCGTTCGTCGCAAGGGCGAGCGCAGGCATGAAATCCGCCGTCCCGTCGTCCCAAACTCGCTCTTCAATCCACGAATTTCCGGAGTCTTTGCGCTTCCGCACAACGACTTCCGTGCGATCCATGTCGGGGCGAGTTCCGTCGTCGCGAAGATGCGCCACAAGTTCCAGACCTCCGCTGGCCGCGACTGCCGGAGCCGGATTTGGATAGCCGCCAGAAACCAGCGTCTCCGCAAACGCCGTCCCCTTGTCGACATGAACGGTTACCGACTCCGCACTTTGCCCGTCCGTGCTCTTCAAGGCGACAACCTGGGCCGCATTCGCCGACTTTGCCACCCGTGTACGCGCCGATTCCACGCCTCTGCCGAGATAATCCCGTGGCACGGGACGCGCCGTGGCGAAGAAACTTTCGTCCGGCAGTGCGGCGGCCGCCGCGAAGGTGGACATCCTCCGTTCTGTTGCAGTAGAAGACTGGGGTCCGCCGACGAAATAGACGGGCCATTCCACGCGCCCGTTCTGTTCGTCGTCGTCATTGCCCATGCCGAACACCCGCCATTTGTACTCCGCCCAGAAGTACCCCTTGAATTCGTCGATGTGCCGGCCTGCCGGATCGGGGAAATGCTCCTTCAGGGCCAGTCCGCCGCCAACCGTCCCCGCCGCGTAGCAGTATGGGACCCCCGCCGTGATGCGACCGTAAAGCGCGAAGATGGGATCGAGGTCGAGCCGCCCCTCGAATTCCAGATCGTCGTTCCAGGAAATCAAGGCCGACACGTCCGACTTGATGCCCCCTTCCACTTTCACGAGCCATGCCGTCTCGGGGATGCGGTATCCGATCGAGGCGTCGCCCATGACATGCAGCCCAAGCGAGCTGCGCGGGTTTGTCCATTCCCCGCGCGCGGGGTCCCATTCCGTCGTTTCCTCCCCGGTCACCTCAAGATCGATGTCCATGCTTCCCAGCCGTGCGATGCGCTGCTCCGCGACTTCGCTCAGCATCCGTTGAAACCCCTCGTCGTTGTGGGCGCGAATGCCTGGCCCGCGTCCTTCGCGGTAGATGCCCGTCGCCGAATCGAACGACTGCACCAGCCGGAACGACGCGAGCAGCATGAACGGCAGCTGGATGTCTCCGATTTCGAGGAAGTCGTCGATGGTGTCGAAAATTCGGACGACCGAATAATCCGTTCCGAGATAGTGGACGGCCCCGCCCGTTCGGCTCACGACGCGCATGGGAGACGCTCCGTCCGGCGGTGGCGCGACGCAAAGGTTGACGCGGAAGGGATCGGTTTCCACCTGCTCCCCGTTCACGCGGGCCACGGCGATGACTTCCAGCGTTCCCCCTGGCGGGAGCAGACCGACGTCCATGACAAACGGGTTTTCCGTGGTTTCCTCTCCGTTGACGCGCCAGCGGATGACCTCGGCGTTGCGGTCCGACAAGGTCGCCGTGAATTCAATCGGACATGGAACCCCAGAAAGGAATGTCGCCCGCGTCCCGTTCGCATGCCCCCATTCGCCCGCGCAGAATTCGCTTCGCACGTCCTCGATGCGAACGGACTTGTCGCGGGTGTCGATGGGGAATAATGCAGAAATGCTCCTTGCCAATTCCATTCCGCTGGAAAGGAAAGGTATCATGATGATTATCAAATGTTTTTTCATAATTAATTCACTCTTCTCTATTTGTGAACGCACCGAAACCCAATTCTGGAATCTCCAAGCCCGCCGATTGGAGATGGTTCGTTTTCGCTCCCGCATAAGGTTAGAAATCTAATATCATTCGATTTCGAAGACCAATCTCCTCCTAGGGAACGACCATTGCCATTGCCTTCATATGTGAATTCCTGAACATTCCCAAGCATGTCATACAACCCATAGGGGTTTGGCGGGAAGCTTCCAACGGGTGTTGTATATGGAAGCACCCCGTCGTTCCCAAGTGGGTGGTAATAGTCCCCATAAGTTCCCGGAGCGCTCACATTTAACTCGATATCGAATTGGGTACTGTCTCTATATGTTGTATCTGATCGTATGACCGTATAGCTAAGAGTCCACTGAACAATCGTTCTTTGGCCAGCATTATAATTTGCCAAATCATGGCTAATGAAATCTCCGCATGGGAAATAATATCCCGATTGTCCTCCTCTTGCCGCCCATAGCCATTCGCTCCTAGAAGGCAATCTAAAACCTTCTCCATTGAAATCGACATCAGGCGAAGCTCGTCCGCGTTTGTATGTTTTCCCATCTACTGTATAGGCAGGATCCCTCCCGCTCATTTCGCTTCTTGCGTTGCACCATTTGAAGGCATCGTAAATCGGAATCATGCATACGGGGTGCTCTTCGCCTTTCCCAAAGCCACGATACTCAAATTCATAACCATGCTCAATGGCCCAATTATAAACTTTATTCCAGAAGCCGAGAGTTACCTCTGTTTTGTCCATGCTAAAACTACGCGAAGTAATAGAATAATTATACGTCATATTAGGAGGAAGCCAAATGAAGTCCGACTTTATTGCGCGCCTGCCATATTCTTCAAAAGGCTCAAAATAAGAGGCAGGTATTTCCGGTTGTGTTAGCGTCAATCTCCACCCACAGTTGCTTTCGGCGGCAGTACCGCCAGTTATCGCAACCATGGAAGCTTCTGCAGGCGACTGCTCATGGGAAATTGTTACGACGGCCTCAAACTTCTCGTCGGCGTTATCCGGCCAGTCGGTCCCGGCATCCCAGACGATGTGCTTGTTGCGGCCGGGGAGTATACCCTCGCCCACGTCGCCTTCAAGCGTCTCCGTTTTCGGATTTTTCCCCGGTGCCGAAAACGACACCGAAACGTCGTAAATTTCACCTTCGTCGGCGACAAGGTCGTAGAATACATCCACGAGTTTGGTTTTTGGCCGCTGCTGCGCCCGGACATTCGCGAGCTCAGCGGCATGCGCCTCCAGTCCGAATGCAAGGAGACACGAGAGCGAAATTCGCAGGGACGGCCAACTTTCTGGCGTATGTGAGGTTTTCATGTCCGTTCATCCTTTCCTGTTGTTTTTGCCGCTCTTTCGATGCAAGGGGTTTAGGCGAAGACGTTGGTTGATGGCCATGATTGGGGAAACATCCGGCCGAAGGCTGGCAATGTCAACACCTTGCAGTAGCCCGAACTCCCGCAGCCGTTTTGGAATGCCTGCGGGCGTTTTCTTTCCGCTGTAGCCGGCGAGGCGGACGGGAACAATGAACTTGTCGGCGTCCAGCGCCGCTTCAAGTTCCACACGGCATCCGTCGTTCTTGTCCGTGCATTTGTTGAAGAATCCTGGACTTAGGACGAAGATGACCGCATCGCTCCGCCGGACGGCATCCTGCGTGACGGCATTGATGTATCCCGTCAGTTTCGCCTGGGCCGCCTGATAGAAAAATACGGATTTTCCCTTGTTTTTGTAGTAGTCGTACAGACTTCGCGCGAAATCCTGCCCTCCGTCCTTGCGGTAGGAAATGAAAAGGTCGTAGTGTGACTGGGGGGCCAGTTTCCTTTTCGATTCAATCCTCGATTCGATTTCAGTCAGTTTCTCACGGATGATCTTGATGGCGTCCGCCGTGATTTCATCCTCCGTTGAACTGGAGAACAGCGCCGCTGTAAGCAAGCCGATTCCACCGGCGAGAGTCGTTATGGGGAACACTATCGCGCCCGCAGCGAGAGCGGCAAGCCCACCAACGACCAGTCCGCCGTTTTCTTCCTCCACGTCCTCGTCATTCGAGACGACCTCGTCAACCTTTTCCACGTTGTAGGAACAGGACACGTTCCGCCCATCGTGGGAGAGGGTGATGGCGGCGAGGTACTTCTTTTCGCCATTCAGGAATCCCATGGTCCGGCTGGATTCTGAACTCTCGGTTCCTGCTGTGGTCCAGCCGTTCTCCCGAAACCCTTTTGCTATCGACTTTGCCACAAGCGGGATGTCCGCCGGAGCGACTTTGACTTGTTCGTTGTTTTCCTTCATTGGCTTCTTCCTTTATGTTTCCGCCGCTCGGGTCGGACACGAAGGAAGAAGTCAAAAAGAAGGCCTCTCTCCGTATCTCGAGCGAGGCCGTAGAGATTTGCCTTTGAGGAAACACGAAGAGAGGCTAGCGCTACGCGCTGTCTCTGCAAGGTGTCGTCCTCGTGAAGTTCTCTACGTTTCGCTCGACGACCGCTTTGCAGCGATTGGTTGTTAAGTTGTCGTTAGTGGTTAGTGGTTAGTTTAAAAGTTGAAAGGTTCGTGCTTTGCCATAATACGGCGCACCTGCGCCGGAATTTTGAAATCATGCAAATAGTCTAGCACAAGGTTTTCGGCGGCGTCAAATTCAATATCAAGTCGTTGCGGGCACTTTTCTCCGCCGGTGAGGGACATATGATTTGATTTTCTCGGCAAGCTGGTCAAGAGTCTCGCCATCGTTGCAGAAATGCTTCTCGCGCCATTTCGTATAGTCACGTGGCTCACGATTGAGAAGAACGATAAAACGCTCCATTCCTACATGCCCGACAAGCGCGGTCAGCGCGTCGAAGCACGTGTGTTTTAATTCGGAATCCGTCAATGTCTCCGCCGCCATTTTAATTCTCCATCATAAAGTCCACAGGATTTGCAACTTTCATGCCATCAATTACACTGACACGCTTCAGAATTCCCTTGTCCGTTGTCAGAAACCAATCGCATTTGGCGGTCAGTGCGCTAGCGAGATGGAGTGCATCCATGTGTTTCACCCCAAATGCCATGATTCGCGTTCCCTGCCGTAGAATTGAATCATCCATTTCCACATACGCTACCGCCCACTCCGCCCAATCTTCTATTTCTTCAGCTTGATCTGTATAAGGGCTATTTCCCAATTCGTAGTCCAGAACCTTGCTCCAAGCATACTCCAACTCGCCTTTTCGCATCAATTGCTGTATACGCAACTTCGCCTCCGTTTCAAGATGGATTCGGAACTGGCTTTGGTCGTCAAACGGCCTGTTGTAGCAGCAGTTGTCAAGATAGACACGCATGGTTTCGTTGAGAGGGATGGAACCGCTTTACAGCGTTGGTTGTTAAGTTGTCGTTAGTGGTTAGTGGTTAGTGGCTAGTGGTTAGTTTAAAAGTTGAAAGGTTCGTGCTTTGCCATAATACGGCGCACCCGCGCCGGAATTTTGAAATCATACGAATAGTCTAGCAAAGCGGTGATTTGGCGTCAAATTAAACATCAAGTCGATGCGGGCATTTCTCGCCGCGGGGCGGCGGCTCTCCATGAGGACATGCAGAAGCGCGTCCCTCCCATGCGAGGACGCTTTACCACATTCTTACCGGCGTTGCAGTCGTCATCGTCGCGGCCCTCTCCTCTGCCTCAAGTGGGGCAAGTGACATTTGCTCCTGGCACCTGTCACCGGCTGGACTCCCTCCAGGCCGTGGGGGAGAGCCCAGTCACGGCGGCAAAGGTGCGCGAGAAGTAGCCGGCCGAGGAAAAGCCCGATGCGCGGGCGATGTCGGAAAGCTGGTGCGCGGTCCCTTCAAGCAGGCGCTTGGCCGTTTCGATGCGCGCCTCGGCAATTTTCCTTTGCACGGTGGTTCCAAGGCATTCCCTGAAAACGCGCTCCACGAGCGTGCGTGAACGCCCGACGCGGCGGAATACGTCGCAGGCGGAGAGATTTTCGCATGCGTTTCCCGAAATCCATGCGAGAATGTCCGGAAGCCATTCGGGGGCGCCGGGCCAGCAGTCTGTCGAGGCGCGGGCCGCGACGCCCCTTGGCTTCACCGACACCCGAGGCGGTTCGCATCCGGGCGTATCGAGCATTTGCGCGAGGGCGCGGGCGGCGGCGCGGCCGACTTCCACGCTGTCGCTGTCAATGCTGGAGAGCCGCGGCGAAGCGAAGAGGCACTGAAGTGGGTCGTCGTCCACGCCAAGCACGGCCACGTCACGCGGGACGGAGAGTCCCGCCGCGCGGCAGACGCGCGAGAGCTGCGCGGCGCGGAGGTCGTCGCAGCAGAAGACTGCCACAGGCTTCGGAAGGGAGCGCATCCAGGCGCGTAGCGCCGGGGCGTCGGGTGTCTCAACCAGCTTGTCGCCAAGACGGTAGTCTGCGCCGAAATATTTTACAGCCTTTCGTGGCGGCCGGTATTCGGCGATCTCAAAGCCGCTTTGCAAAAGGCAGGCGGCGAAGGCGTTGCGGCGGCGATCCGAAAATGCGATCCCATGATAGCCGCAAAAGGCGAATGACGCATAGCGCCGCGCAAGAAGATGCTCCGCCGCAAGCCTCCCTATCGCATTCGCGTCAGTTGCGACTGTAGCGAATGACGGTTGGTCGTGCGGCGTTGCCAGATCGACGACGGGGCGGCGCGTCCTGGCCAGCGCCGCGGCGGCGCGGTCATTTGGAATTCGGCAGACCCAGGCGTCGAAGCGCCCCCCGTCGGCCGCGGCAGCAGTAGTGCGCCTGGGGTCGATTAGCGAAATGTCCCAATCAGGGCGGCTCTCGGCCATTTCGGCGAATCCGCGCAGGATGTTGCGCCCGTAGACCGTCGAGCGTTCAACCGATACCGCTATTCGTTTGTTTGTTTTGTGCGCTTCCATATACATTCTATTATACATAAATCCGCGAAATGGCGCATGGCGTTTTTTACATGTGACTTGTAATATTTCACATTGCGCGGCTTCTGGTGATGGTGTAATATATTTAGCGTAGTTTTGTTGGCCTAATGAACATAAACAACACGAACGCCTTATGACCATCGGGACACTTTTACGCTGCGGTGATGTCACGGAAAGGAGAATCGCCTTTTTCCGCGAGGCAGGTCTGGACAGTATCCAGATCGCCGGCGTCTATGAGGAATGGCTGGCCCCGACATCGGAGGCCCGGCGGTCCTCCGATGCACTATTCCGCCTATTTGGCAAATACGGGCTGTCCGTGCCATCCCTGTTCCTTTCATACACCGGGCAGGACTGGAACAACCCGGAGCCGACGGTCGGTCTTTTCCCGGTTTCGACGAGAAGCGGGAGGATGGTCGCCACATGCCGCCAGATGGAGTGGGCCGCCCGCCACGGCATCAGGCTGATTTCATGCCATGCGGGCTTCGTCCCCGAAGTGGGGGATGCCTCCTACGAGCGCTTTGTGGCCGACATGAAGCTGCTCCTGAGGTTCGCCGCGACATTGGGCCAGGATTTCCTTTTCGAGACCGGCTCGGAAACTGCCGACACGCTGCTGCGGCTGCTGGACGACCTGGGCGAACCGAACGCCGGAATAAACTTCGATCCCGCCAACATCCTGATTTACGGCAAGGGCAGTCCCGAGGAACTGCTTGAAAGGGCAGGCGAC
>JAFWPM010000069.1 GCA_017509565.1 Kiritimatiellia bacterium
CGGCGGATGCACGGCTCTGACGAACATCGTGTTCGGCTCGTCGCTTACGGCGATGTACGGCTCGTTCTGCCGTTGCACGGCTCTGGAGCGCGTGGTTCTCCCGGATTCGCTCGTGACGCTCGGCGCGG
Source organism: Kiritimatiellia bacterium (assembly GCA_017509565.1). GTDB lineage: Bacteria > Verrucomicrobiota > Kiritimatiellia > RFP12 > JAAYLN01 > RGIG5952. The sequence goes on from JAFWPM010000069.1 coordinate 129, forward strand.
ACTCGTTCTTCGGTTGCACGAGGCTTGGTTCGGTGGTGTTGGGACGAAATGTGGAGACGATAGGCGGTTATGCTTTCGGCAACTGCCCCTGCCTGCGATATCTGCACTTCCGCAGCGATCCGCCTGCGACAGTCGGGGACAATGCGTTCGACAGCATGAAGTCCGCCGCCGTAATATTCCGCGAGGACGATAACACCGAATGGCCGAAGACCTGGCGCGGCTACGCCGTGAAGCCAGCAAGCGAAATCACGGCAGATGTCGACGCCCCATACGATATGGTGTTCCACAAGTTCAACGACTGGCCGTCCTCGTTCTTCCTCACAACCGATACGAATTCCCTGGAGGCGACGACAAGATTCCTTGCAGGAGATCCGATCTATTGTGCGATTGCGTTCCGTGACGCATGGGGCGACATTGAACTTTTGGAGGATGTCACCAATATACTTTATGTCAGTGGCGTGGCGGAGACTGGCATGATTTGGATACAAAAGGGCTGGACGGCAGGTAAGCCAGGATCGGGCATCTTTGCCAGCCGCCCGCTCCAGAACCTTGCCCCTGGCGAATATACTGCCACTTGGGTACTCAACGAGCCGCGATCCGTTCGCGAGACCAATTACGCGAACAACACGAACTCCCTCACGTTCACGGTTGTGCCGTCCACGGCCGTGACCTTCATATCAGAAGGCGATGTTGTAGCCACAAAGAACTTCGAGAAAGGCGGAACGTACGGGACGCTTCCGGCAGCGCCCTCGCGCCCATACTATGACTTCACCGGATGGTTTACTGCGGCAAATGACGGCGAAATCGTCACGGACTCGTCAAAAGTCCCCGACGATCCCATATCCCTCTACGCGCACTGGCAGTTCCACCCGACGCAGATAAATCATGTGAGCGGCATCATATCCGCCAACAAAACTTGGCGCATCGGCGATATTTATATCGTGGATGACAACCTTACGATCGCGAGCGGCTCGACACTCGTACTGGAACCTGGCGTGATCGTGAAGTTTGCCGCCGGGAAATCGCTCACAGTCAACAGCGGAGCAACGCTCTCCGCCATAGGCACCCGTGCGCTTCCAATCGTCTTTACCTCCATAAAAGATGACGCCAACGGTGGCGACACCAACGGCGACGGCGGCGCGACAACCGCGCAACCCGGCGACTGGGCGAGGATTCTTGTCCACGGCAATGCCACGATGGACTATTGCTCTCTGCTGTATGGCTCCCTTGGCAGCGGCACAGATGACATTTTGACCGTGGATGGAGGCTCCGTGCGCTTCTCCAACGGCAAGATGATGAACATCGGCAAGTATGCCGTTGGCCTTGAAAGCGGGTATTTCCACATGAACAATTCGGTCATAGCAGAGGCGTATTGCGCTTTCCGCCATTGGCCGTCTGATCCAATAGTCAATAGCGTAATCTACAACTGCAACCGCCTGTCGAACAACAACGGGCAGAAACTCTACAACTGCATAATTGTCGGCGTGAACGAGGCCTGGGACTGGAGTTCAGGAAAAGGCAACACGTATAGGAACTGCGTGTTCTGGAATGAAGCGGGATTCGGACTTCAGAAACTCCCCGGTTCCGCAACTTCGGCCAATGGCAATATTTGGGCAAATCCGCTCTTCATCGATCCCGCCAGCGGCGACTTCCGCATTGCGGCCAACTCCCCGTGCATCGACGCAGGTGACGGAACCGTAGCGCCGGAACTCGACTACTATGGCCTTGCGCGGCGCGACGTGGCGAAGGTGACGGACAGCGGCGTGCCGAATGCGGCCGGCGTCTGTCCCGACATCGGCATCCACGAGGTCATCTGGGACGGTGACAAATCCCCATACGACATCGCGCCAACGGCGGTTTCCGTCGACAAGACGGCGGCCAGGGTCGGCGACCAAATAACCGTTTCCTGGACAATCAGGAATCTCGGGACGGAGGATGTCGTCGGCGGATGGCACGATGCGGTCAGCCTCATTTCGTCGTCCGGACAGAGCGTCCAGTTGGGCGAGGTCGTAACCACATACCCGCTCAAGCGTGGCCATGTTGTGAACGTGAAAGGCACGTTCACCATACCCGCGCTTCCCGAAGGGACGTGGCAAGCGCGCGTGAACACGAACAACCGCCGCTCCGATATGCCGGAAGGGCGCAACACGGCGAACAACGTCCTGACGGCCGAGCAGGGAATCGCGATTTCTGTCGATGCGACACCGTATGCCGGCGGTGCGTCCGGAACGCTCTCCGCCGGAAGCGGCACGGTCGTGAAGTTCACGTTCCCCGCCGGAACGGCAGGGCAGATCGCCCGCGTCAGCGTCCCCGCCGGATTGAAGATATCCTATGGTCTTGGTTTCATGCCGCAGGGCGCGTATGCGTCCGGCACGATGACGGCGAATGAAAACGGCGAGGCCATGTTCCACGTCCCAGCCGGAACGACCGAAGTCTATCTCGTGATGGACGACGCACAGAGCGATGGGCAGCCCTACTCCGTGGCGTTCGAGGAAGGAGAATTGGCTATTCTGTCTGTCTCGCCCAGCACCGTGCCGTCGAGTGGAAGTGTCTCGATAACCATCGACGGAGCCGGATTCAGTCAAAACACAACGGTTTCGTTCGTGTCCGACGCGTATGCGCTGGATGCGCAGAATGTCCGTTGCGTGTCCGCCGAGCAGTTGGTTGTCACATTTGACGGAAGCGAATGGGATGGTGGCAGCATGGTGTCGCTCCGCCTTGATGGCGGCGCCGCCGAATTGGCAAATGCATTTACTGTTGAAAACACGCAAGGGAATGCGGATTTGGTGGCGAAGCTGATTCTTCCTGACAGCATAAGGGAACGCCGCATAGTGACAGGATGGATTGAAGTTGAAAATAAAGGGAATGTTGATGCTGAACTGCCATTTTACTTCATTTCGTCTACAGGTGGTTATGAATTTAATTACGCCGGTTTTGAAGTAGGATGGCGTGATAATTTATTCATTATTGCAGTAGATTCCAATGAAAGAGTATTTGTTGGTGCCGGAGAAAAATATAGAATCCCATTTTTCGTTAGGGCTATTTCGCAGATAGTTGGCGATTGTTTACTTTCGGAACTGGATGAATCTAAAAGTTTGAACATGGCGGCAGTATGTACTCAAATGAATTGGGATGTCTCCGACAATGACTTGATGGCGAATGTGACACGGCTTTGCGGTGGCACTTGGTTTGATTTTGCATCTAATGTTAGACGTTACCTGCATGATCATCCGATAGGAGCATACTATTCGGGATCTGTTGAAAAGATAGTAGCAGATTATCTGATATATAATTCGGCGGGGGTTCCTATAGTAGGAAGACTCTTTGACAACAATGGTTCTGTTATTGCAGATTGTCAAGATGTTATGCTATGTATGGAAAGTGAAGACGCAAATCCGATCATTATAGCCCAGACACATACCGATGCGAATGGTTTTTACTATTTTCCTGGCCTTTCAAATGGCGTTTATTCTGTCGAAATTCCGACTTATACCTTGCATGAAAATGGTTTGATTTTATCTGGTAAAGGAATGGTTCATGATGTATTTGCCAATAAGGGTAATACCGTTGAAGTTCGAGGTTCTGTTTCGCGTAGCGACCTTTGCGATGGTGCAAACATGGTGATTTATGCTATAAATGAGCACTTAGGCTACTATCGCGAGATTCAAGTGACCAACAACGAGTTCTCAGCCAGATTCCCGGCATTATGCAATGGAGAATGGCGTTTTGGCCTAAGCCTCAACAATTCAACAATGTGTGAAATGTCTACGAATCTTTTCGCGCAAGAAACCATTGTGTCATTGCCAGAAGTGGATTTTCTGACGGTGCGTGGACGAGTTCTAGAAAACGGCAATGTAGTCAACGATTATACTGTAAACAGTGCGTCAATGATTGGCGCGCCAGTTGTCAATGCAGATGGATCATTTTCGTTTGTAATGTTGAAGCAGACAAATGAAGTTGATGAAACACTATTCTTTTATCGTGATAATAGTCAGTATGCGCAAAATAAGTTCGCTGTCAATGCAAATGAATCAGAACTAGATTTGGGGGATCTTGTTTTGCCGACACTGGTGCATGTCAGAGGGCTGGTTTATGAGATGGACGAATCACCCGTTTGCGGAGAATTAATCATGATCTGTGATTCAAATGGTGTTTCTCGTGTTGTTTCATTGTCTGAGACAGGGGCGTTTGACTTTTTCATAAGAGAGGGATTATATGCTATTGTCTTCACTGAAGAATATGAAAGTGTGGGAATCCAAGTTAGTCAGGGCATGGATGATGTCGTAGTTCATAAGAAGCCAATTAACATGCAAGCGTTGGCAACAGCAAAGGCATTTAATAAAGAAATTAGTTTGATGTCATCAGGGAACGATTTGTCTCGTGCATCCATAGCCGAGTTCAAAGAAACGGAAGAATACTTGTTTATGTTAGCGTGGGCTTTCCCGGCTGAACCGCGAGATTTATTGCGCTTTTATTTGGGGGATGATGGTGTTGAAGTGAGGAAAATACAGAAAATATACACAAATGATCATCCATGGGAGTTTAAACCCAATAGCAGGCTTTCTCAAGAGGCAAAATCAACAGATGATCCATTCTTTGCGAAACCCTATAAAGACATAAAGGGTTCCATTTATGGATATCTTCAAGACCATTGTTCATTTGATTCTTGTTCGCTGAAGAAAGGCGAAAAACCGAATCTTGACAGTAGTTTTAGATTGGAGTTTCAGCCTGCGGATGGGAAAGTCCCTAAACAGGACTTTCTCAAGGCCGTAAGAAAACCATTGTTCTTGTCTTTTGGTGGAATGAGTTATGAGCAACCTGGGGATATCGCACTAAAAATCAATGACGTTACGAGAACCCAAGACGATAGTGGCGAAACCGCAACATATCATTTTGATGTGACATATCATGGTAAAGATAAGTACGATTTTAAAGGCCACACCTTGCCAGGTCCTTCAGTCGAGGGATTTGTATTTATAAATGGAGAATGGATTCCTATACTTGGAACACGAACATATAGGTTGGGCATACTGGAAGCGGCAAATCCTCAATGGGCTATTCCGTTCTGGACGGAACTTCAGATACAAGATAACTTTGAAGTCACGATTACGAAAGAAAAGCCCGATCCGCCTAAGACCCCAAAAGACCGCAGGCATCCCACAGTTCCCCAATCCTGCGATCCGAACGAGATGGTCGGGCCAGAAGGGACTGGCGAAGCGCGGTATGTGCAACCCGGCGAGTGGATGACCTACACCATCTACTTCGAGAACAAGACGAACGCGACGGCCGCCGCGCAGGAGGTCTATGTCTCCGATGCGCTGAGCGACTGCCTCGACTGGTCAACCTTCGAGATGGGCGAAATCGCCTTCGGCAACCAGATCGACCTCGGCCTCTCCGGCATGAGGAACGGCACCAGCGACGCCACGATGGAGGGGACCAACTTCATCGTGCGGACATCGCTCTCGCTGGACGAGACGACCGGTCTGGCCACTTGGTATCTCCGCATTGTCGATCCTTCGGACGACTCGACATGGCCCGCCGATCCATACGCCGGGTTCCTCCCGCCCAACAACCCCGAAACCCATTGCGGCGAAGGGCACCTCACCTACCGCGTCAAGGTGCGCGAGGACGCCGATCCTGGCGCCCGCATCGACGCGGCGGCGACCATCGTCTTCGACTACAATGCACCCATCATCACCGACCCGGCGTGGTGGAATACCGTCGCCGCCCCGGCGAGGATTGCTTTCAGCGCCAACGGCGGCACGGGGTCGATGGATGGAGTCTTCGCAGACTACGAGGGCAGGGCCGCGCTCCCGGCAAATTCCTTCAAGCGCGCGGACTACGCCTTTGCCGGCTGGGCGACGTCCCCTGGCGGCAAGGCCGTCTACAAGGACAAGTGGTCCGGCGCAACTGGCCTCGCCTGGGGCGACACGCTGACCCTCTACGCCGTATGGACGCCGACGACCTACACGGTCAAGTTCTCCGCGAACGGGGGGAAGGGGACTATGGCGGCCCAGAAGTTCTCCCGTGGCGCGACTTCAGCGCTGCGGGCAAATGCATTTGCCCGTTCCGGCTACACGTTCATCGGATGGTCGAAGAGCGCCTCCGGGGCCGTGGCCTACGCCAACAAGGCGAAGGTCAGGAACCTCGCCGCCGCCGGCAAGACCGTGACGCTCTACGCGCAGTGGGCGAAGAGCAAATACACCGTCAAGTTCAACGCCTACGGCGGGAAGCTGCCGAAGGGCAGGAAGATGGCGGCGCAGACGTTCAAGTACGGAACGGCGGCGAAGCTGACGAAGAACGCCTTCACGCGGAAGGGCTACGTCTTCGCCGGCTGGGCGACGAGCAAGGCCAATGCCAAGAAGGGCGTCATCGCCTACGCAAACGCGCAAAGCGTAAAGAACCTGCGCGTGGACGGCAAGGCGGTGACCCTCTACGCGGTCTGGGCGAAGCCGAAATACAAGGTGGCCTTCTACGCCAACGGCGGCAAGGGCGCGACTGTAGTCCAGACGCTGAAATACGGCAAGGCCGCGAAACTCGCGAAGTGCAAGTTCAAGGCGCCGAAGGGGAAAAAGTTCGCCGGCTGGGCGACGAGCGCCGCGAATGCCAAGGCCGGCAAGGTGAAATACAAGAACGCGCAGGCGGTCAAGAACCTCATCATAACAGGCAAGACGGTCAAGCTCTACGCCGTGTGGAAGAAGTAAGTGGCCTTTGAGTGATTTGCTCATGAAGGCGGACGATGAACATTGTCAGGGATAGGAGTCGCAGGAGCCGGGCTGGATGGATCTCGTTTGCCGGCGTGGCCATTTGGGCCCTCCGGGGCTCGTCTTCAGGATACGGGGATGCTTCAAGCGTGAAGCCGCCGTCAAGGCCGAGCGCGGTTTACGTCCCCAAGGCGGAGCCAGTCCGCCATGTGGAAAAGCCGGAGCTGGCACCCGAACTCGCCGGACGGCGGCTCCACCCTCTGGGCGCAGTTCGCGGATAAGATCGCCCGGCTGGCCGAAATCGGAGACAAGGGCGATGACTGCAAGATATGGGATTCCCAGTCGCCTGTCGTGTATTTCCTCACCCAGGACGAATCCGCGCTCCCTGCGCGCGATTTGGCAAACTATCTGGAATATGCGCTCCGGCGCGACGACCAGGAGGTCGAGCCGAACATCGAGGAGGGCACATGGGAGTTCGCAAACGACTACCTCGAAACAATGCGCCCGCTTGCCGATTCCCTATCCCCTGAGGAGGTGGGCGCCCTTGACCGCATAGCCTGCGCCCTCGACAAGCTGGTTGACTACGACCCGGCCTTCAACCCGTTCGAGACGGTGGAGGACGACGGCGACGAGCCGGACGAAGAGGACGCCGGCCACCGCGCCGCCCTTGCCCGGTTTTGCATTCATTCCGGCGTTATGTTAGAATTGAAGCCGCAAACGACAAGAGCGCGACATGGAAAAATACTTCAACATAGCGGGGCCGTGCGTCCCTGGGGAACACTACATGATACCGGCGCTGGAGCGCCTGCCGGAGGTTGCGCGGCTCATCGACCGTAAGCAGTCGTTCGTTATCCATGCAGCGAGGCAGTCCGGGAAGACGACTGCGCTGATGGCGCTGGTGCGCGCCATAAACGAAAAAGGCGAGAAGCGTGCGGTCTATTTCACGCTGGAGGGCGCCCAGCGCTTCCCGAATCCGCAGGATGGGATTCCGGTAATCGTTTCATCGATGCGTTCCGGGCTTCTGCTACATAGGGTCTTCGGCGATTGGGCGAAGGCGCTTCCGATCATTGAGACTCCAAACGGAACTTTTGTCTCAGCGTTCAACGTCAAGGATTTCCTTTCCTCCCTTGCGGTGGCGTCGGACAAGCCGCTTGTCGTTCTCTTCGACGAGGTGGACTGCCTTTCGGACGACACGCTGATAACGTTCCTGCGCCAACTTCGCGACGGCATCGTGTCGTCCCGCGCGGTCGACCCTGATTCCTACTTCCCGTTTCCCGTGTCCGTGGCGCTCGTGGGGATGCGCGACGTCCGCGACTACCTCGCCCATGTGCGCCCCGAGTCTCAGTCGCTCGGCACGGCGGGCCCGTTCAACGTGAAGACCGAGAGCCTTGGCCTTGCGAACTTCACGCCGGAGGAGGTGGCTTCGCTCTACGTGCAGCACACGGCGGAGACGGGGCAGGTGTTCGAGGCGGACGCCGTGGCTCGCGCATGGGAGCTCACGCGCGGGCAGCCGTGGCTCGTGAACGCCATCGCGCGGCAGTGCGTCGAGAAACTTCTGAAGTTCGACTACTCCAGGCCCGTGACGGCGGCGCTGGTCGAGGAGGCGAAGGAGGCGCTTGTGCGCGAGCGCGGGACGCATGTGGACAGCCTGATGGAGCGGCTGAAGGAGCCGCGCGTGAGGCGCGTCGTGGAGCCGGTCATCCTCGGCAAGGACTTTTTCTTCTCCGATTTCGACGACGACTACCGCTACGCCATCGACCTTGGACTCCTGCGCGAGAACGAGAACCACGCGCTTGTCCCCGGCAACCCGATGTATGCCGAAATCATCCTGAGGTACCTTTCGGCGACCGAGCAGAAGCGCTTCTACAACGACTACCGCGCTCCATTCTGGCTGAAGGACGATGGTTCTCTTGACATGCAGGCGCTGATGGCGGGGTTCCAGAAGTTCTGGCGCGAGAACAGCGGCGCGGACCGTGAGGTCTACGGCTACAGGGAGGCGACGCCGCACCTGGTGATGTGCGCCTTCCTCCAGCGTGTCGCGAACGGCGGGGGCCACATCGCGCGGGAGATGGCGCTTGGATCGAGGCGCCTCGACCTCTGCCTCGAATACAACGGCGGGCGCTACGCCATCGAGGTCAAGACGGCGGACAACTTCCGGGACCCCGACTCCTACGCGCAGCTCGCCGGATACCTCGACACACTCGGCCTGACCGAGGGCTGGATGGCCGTCTTTGACACCAAGTCCGACAAGACCTGGGACGAAAAGCTCTACAACCGCGATGTTGAGTTCAACGGCAAGACGCTGCACGTCGTCGGCCTGTAGCGATTAGAACAACAAAAAGGAGACTCAACCATGAAATGCGTTGCAATAGGCGACATCTTCATCACGCCCGACATGATGCGCAAGGGCATCGAGGGATTCGACGGCCTGGTTTTCGACCGCGTCGACTACTTCTACTTCGGCCTCAACACGAGGCCGGAGATGCGGCACGTCGTCAAGGTCATCGAGACTGGCGGCTTCGAGACGCTCGACCTGCCCGAAGGACTGCTTGAGGCCGTCGCGGACGCCGATGTGCTGATGTGCCACCTCTGCCCCGTCACGAAGGCGCTGCTCGCCAGGGCGCCGAAGCTCAAGCTCGTCCTCTGCAACCGCGGCGGCCACGAGAACATCGACCTCGCCGCCTGCACGGAGCGCGGCATCGGCGTGATCATGAACCCGAGCCACAACGCCAACGCGGTCGCCGAGTTCACCGTCGGGCTGATGCTCAACGAGACGCGCAACATCGCGCGCTCCTGCGCCGCCGTCCAGGCCGGGCAGTGGCGCGAAAAATACCCGAACTCGGCGACGACGATCCATGAGATGAAGGACTTCACGATCGGCCTCATCGGCTTCGGCGCCGTCGCCCGCCTGGTCTACGAGAAGCTCCAGGCGTTCGGATGCCGCTTCCTCATCTCCGACCCCTTCGCCAGCCAGGACTTCATCAACCGCAACATCGCCCGCTTCGTCCCGCTTGAGACCCTGCTGCGCGAGGCCGACATCGTCTCGCTCCACGCGCGCCTGAGCCGCAAGGCGATTCTCCTGGGCGAAAAGGAGTTCGCCATGATGAAGCCGACGGCCTACTTCATCAACACCGCGCGCTCCTACATGGTGGACTACAAGGCGCTCGCCGCGGCCCTGAAGTCGGGGACGATAATGGGCGCCTCCGTCGACGTCTTCGACAAGGAACCGGTCGATCCGGCAAACCCGCTCGTCGGCCTCGACAACTGCACCCTTACGAACCACCGCGGCGGCGACACCATCAACTCCTATTCCGACAGCCCCGCCGCGATGATGAAGGCCGCCCAGGAGTATCTTGAAGGCGACCGCCCGCGCTATTGGATCAACCCCGAGGTCAAACGCGCCTAGGGAAGGACACCATTTGCAATGCCTAACACTTCCGACAGGCCGGCCGTCTCCGTTGTCGTCCCCGTGTACAACGCCGCGCGATGGCTGCCGGAGTCGCTTTCCGATCTCCTTGGGCAGACCCTGCGCGACGCCGAGTTCATTTTCGTGGACGACGGTTCCACCGATGGCTCCATGGCGCTGCTTGAGGAGGCCGCGGCACGCGACGGGCGCGTCCGGGTCCTGCGGCAGGGAAGGAGGTTCGCCGGCGCCGCGCGCAACCTTGGCCTCGATGCCGCGCGCGGGAAATGGTTCATCGCCCTCGACGCCGACGACCGTTTCAAGCCAAGGCTCCTGGAGGCGGCCGTGGCGCGAGGCGAGCAGACCGGCGCCGACATCGTCGTCTTCGACGCCGACAGGCTCGTGATGCCCAAGGCCGCAATCGTCCCAGACCCCGGGCTGGCGAGGTGCGGGCTGCTCCCCGACGCCCCCTTCAGGCCCGGGGAGGACACTTTCGAGGTGTTCCGCGTCGCGGCCACGTGGAACAAGCTTCACCGAACGGACTTTGTCAGGGCGCATGGTCTCAGGTACCAGGAGACCTACGAGTGCAACGACATCCGCTTTTCGTTTCTGGCGCTTGCCCATGCGGACAGGGTGGCGGCGCTGCCGCGCGTCCTGCTCCACTACCGGACGGGGCTGGCGGACAACGTCCAGAGCAACAAGGAGGAGCACCCCTTCGACGTGCTCGCCGCATATTCATCCCTTCGCGAAATGCTCCTTGCCGGCGGCCTTTGGCCGGAGTTTGGCCGGATTTTCACCACGCGCGCGGCGATGTCGCTCTTCGGCGGGCGCATGGCCGGCTTCAAAACGCTTGAAACGGCCCGCCTCTTCGCGGACAGGCTGCGCAATTCCGCCCTTGCCGAACTCGGCCTCGCCGGGGCGGGCGAGGCCGACCTTGTCGGGCCGGACGTTCCCGCCCTTGCCGCGAAGCTGGGCGACTTCAGGTCGCTCCCGTTCGAAGACTACCTCTGGCGTGACTTCCGGGCCGCAGTGGCGTCCCGCGACTCGTTCCGCTACAAGGCATACGGCGCCAAGCGCAGGCTCGAAGTCGCGAAGGCCGCCGGCGCTCGCGGGGAAAAGGTCCTCGCCAAGGCGCTCCGCAAGCTGGAGGCCGCCAAGAGCCGCGCCCGCTCGGTCCGGCAGTCACCCGCCTTTCGCCTGGGCATGGCGCTGACGTGGCCGCTTCGGGCCGTCTTGTCCGTCCTGCGGGGTAAAAAAATTTGATATAATGGTCGCATCCAGACCTCTTGCCTAGTCCGAAAATGACAGATTCCAACGACAATTGCCCATCGATGGCCGCCGCAAGTGCTGCCGGCGGCCATTTCCGCCGAAGAGGGGCGCCTGCGGGGTGCGCCGGTAAAATAAATCTCCGCCAACGTATCTGGAACGCCTTTGCGAGGGGCCTGCGGGCCACCCTGGGGCGGTGTCTGGGCTTCCTTCTCTTTGACTGCCTTGCGAAGGAGCGAAGGCGCACCGAAAAACTAGTGGCAGACCGCCTGAAAAATTACCAGCGGCGGAACCCGACCCTGGTAACCCTCCAGAAGATGGTCAAGGTCCATGCCGTCAACAAGGAGAGGTGCGCATACGAAATGTGGCACGAACGGGGCCTCGCGGGGACTACGGGCATGGACGAGCCGGGCGGCGTTGTCGTCTCGCTAACTTCGTATCCGGGACGCATCTACGACGTCCACTATGCGATCCACTCCCTGCTGAGGCAGTCCATCCGGCCGGAGCGCGTCGTCCTCTGGCTTGGCGAAGACCGCTTCCCCGGCCGCGAGGACGATCTTCCGGGGGCGCTGCTTGACCTCCGGCGCCGCGGGCTTGAGATACGCTTCTGCGAGGACCTCGGGGCCTTTACCAAACTCGTCCCCGCTCTGTCCGCCTTCCCCGGAAAGACGATTGTCACCGCCGATGACGACATCTTCTACCCGGAAAACTGGCTTGAGGCCCTGGTGAGGGCACACCGGGCCGATCCGGAGACAATATGGTGCCGCCGCGTCCGGACAATGGCGCTGGCGCCCAATGGCGACATCGCCCCGTGCCGCCTCTGGAAGGTGAACCTCAACGGCGCAGAGCCGTCATTCGCGAATTTCCTCACCGGCGTGGGCGGTGTCCTGTATCCGCCCGGCAGCCTCGACGCCGCCGCCGGCGACAAGGCCGCCTTCCGTAGGCTCACGCCGAATAACGACGACATCTGGTTTTGGGCGATGGCGGTCAGGAAGGGAACGCGGATCGGCGCCGTCTCGGATGGTTTGCCGCCGTATCTTACATACGTGAACCGCTGGCGCGAAATGGGACTTTCCGGCGACGGGACGCTTTTGGCGTCGAATTTGCTCGGCAACGCCAACGAAGGGCAGTTCCGGTCCGTGCTTGAGGCTTGCCCAGACGTGGCGGAAAAACTCGGCGCGGAGCTGGCCGGGGCGAATCGGAAATTCGGCGAGGGGAAGGATGCGCAACGGTAATGCTGAACGCAGTGCGAAATCTTTTTTGTAGGCGGCCTGCATCGGCGGACGAGCTAAGGAAAATCTCACAGCAGATAAAGGCGCTGTCACGCCAGATTGTGGACCAGCAGGTGGCGGTTGCCGAAATACGCGACCGCGTGACAAGCCTGCTCGACAACGACCTCCTCTCCCGGCGCCCGCTCTATGCGGAGGCCGCCGCAACCATGGCGGAATCGCTTTCGGCCATGGCCTCGCTTCCCGATGGCGATGCCATCCGCGTGGCTTTCATTACAGACTCCGGCTACGCGCTGCCTACAGCGGTGTCAATATCGTCCATGCTCAGGCACCGGGCCCCAGAAACGAAATACTCAGTTACGGTTGTCGCCCAGGGTCTGCGTCCTGAAGACAAGGCGCTGTTCGCCCCGTTCGGGCAGGCGGTGTCGCTCCTCGAAACGGAAAACGAGCACGCCGGCCTGTTTACCGGACACAGGCACGTCTCCGCCGCCGCCCTGCTTAAGTTCAGCCTGCCGTCCCTGTTCCCCGGCGACGACAGGGTCCTGTACCTTGACGGCGACATTCTGGTGTTCAAGGACCTCGCGCCGCTTTGGAATACGCCGCTTGGCGGTTCCTACGCGGCCGCCGCCAAGGACTTCGCCGCCTGCGTTCACGGGAAACACAATGTCGTCCTCGGACACGCCAACTACTTCAACACCGGCGTGATGCTGCTGAATCTCGCGCTCATGCGCGACGACTCCATCGCCGAACGCCTTATCAACGCAAAGCGACACGAGCCCGCCACGCACGCCTTTGTGGACCAGACGGCTTTCAATGTCGCATTCGGCGACAAGGTTGAATATGTGTCGCCCATGTTCAACATGATGCTCGCGAACAATCGCCGCTGGTCGCCCAAACCGGCCAGGGTCGCGAAATTCTATGGCCTGACGGAGAGGGAATACGACCGAATCGCCGCCTCCCCCGCCATTCTCCACCTGACGAACGCCATCAAGCCATGGATTTCGAAAAATGCGCCAGGCTACGAACTTTGGCAGGACGAATTCGGCGTCTACGGCGCATTCCGCGGAAAATGACCATGCCCCGCACAAGGTTTCTTCAAGACAGGCGCTGGCTTCTGGCCGTTCTGGCCGCCCTTGGCGCCGCCCTCTATCTCGTAGCCCTGTGGCCGGCGCCGGCGCACTTCGCCAGCTGCGTCCCCCATTCGCTGGCAGCCGAGAATTCGCGCGTCTTCGAGATGGCTGGCGGAGATCACCTCCAGCTGATCTACCACTTTGAGCTTCTGGGCGACTACATCCGCGGCGTTGTCCCGTGGTTCAGCGACCTCTGGGAGTTCAACACGTCCGACGCCGACAGGCCGCCAAGGCCCGATGGCTGCTACGCCCCCTTCGCCCTGCCCTATGTCGCCCTTCGCGCAGTCGGCGCAACGGACGCCTTCGCCTACAACGCGGTGTCGCTCCTTTCGGCCATCCTCGGCGTTATTCTGTGCTTCGCGCTGGCGCGGCGATGCGGCGCCGGTCGGCGCGGCGCACTGCTGGCCGCCGCCATCGCCGGATGCGTCCCCTACCGCTGGGTTACGCTGGCGACCGGTTCGCCGACGGGCTTCGGCATGGGGATTGTCCCGGCCGTCGCGCTCGGGCTCGACATCGCGCTGCGCGATGGCCGCGCGCGTGGCGGCGCCATCGCCGGCGTGTCGCTTCTTCTCCTCTGGATGTCGGACCTCCACTGCTTCTTCTTTTCCACCCTTGCCATTCCCCTATGGGTCGCCACGTCTCTCATAATCGGGCCGCGCGGCGGGGCCACGTCCCCGCGCCCCGCCCGGCTTTTGCGCGCGATGCTCCCCTTCGCCCTCTGCTGCGTGGCCGTCGTTCTCGCCGTCCGGCTCACCGGAAGCGGCTACGCCGGCACCAACGTGGAGGCCGGGCGCACGCTCGACTCCGTCATGCGCCATTCCCCAAAATGGTCGTCGCTGATTAGGCCCGACCCGGCAGGCGTCCTCCCCGGCCATCTTCACGTAGGGTTGGCCCTGCCCATCCTGGGCGCGCTCGTGACCATCGTGTTTGGCACCGTTGCCATGCGGGGAGGGCTCGCCCGGCGCTCGCACGCAGGCAATCCGCCATGCCGCCGGATGGCCTTTGCCGGACTCCTTCTCGCATTGGCGATTGTCCTCTCCTTCCTTGTGTCCGTAGGCACGAACGGCCCATTCAGGGGGCTGCCCATTCTGCTGTTGCGCGCGGCCGTGCCCCGCTTCAACATGATTCGACAGCCGGTAAAAGTCCTGTGTCTTCTTCCGACACTCTGCGCCGCATTCTTCGGGCTGTGCCTCGCCATCCTCTGCCGCCTGCGGCGCCCGCCGCGCCTCGCGCCCGCGCTGTCCCTTGCCATCGCCGCAATTGTCGCCATCGATGCCCGCCTCGGCACCGTCGTCGGCGTCGACCGCCTTGTTGGAGAAAACGCCGCCTACGCCGCCGCCGTCGGCGCAGCCCGTGCCAGGGGGCAGACGCCCCGCGCGATCGTCCTCCCGATTTTCCGCGGCGATGCCGTTTTGAACGCCCCATATCTTTATTGGGCGCGCATCTCACGGCTTAGGATGCTTAACGGTTACACTGCGGTCTGGTCGTATGACTATGAGGAAAATATCGCCAGCCGCTTTAGGACAATGGAGGAGGGCGACCTCTCAGACGACCAGGTGGCAGGCCTGCGCGCCATGGGGGTTAACTCGGTCATTGTCCATGAGGATTTGCTTGCCTGCCTGCGCAGCCTAGCCTTCCCGGGCGGGGCGACGCTCAGAAGGATGCTTGCCAACCCAAGACTGCGCTTTCTCGCCGTGGACCGCGGCGTCTGGTCGTTTGAGCTCCTGCCCGACGACGAGAAGGCCGCTGTCGCCCCCTTCGCGCCATCGGTCGAGACGGCCCTGCGCCATCGCCATTACGATGGCGGCAAGGGCTCCGGCGCCCAGAAAATACGCTCCGCCGCGGAAATCCATACGGACGGCTATGGTTGGCTGGTTCGCGCGAGTGCCGGCGCCACTCTCAAGATTGTCTCGCGAACCATGGGCGAGGATGGCGGGAAAAATGAAGTTTTCACCCTGTTCCCGCCAATTCCAGATTCGGGGCGCCATGACTTCCGCCTATGCTTCCTACCGGCGCAGCGCCCCGGCGCGGACCGCGTCATCCGCTCCTCCGTGCGCGGCAAGGCCCGCGTGACGGATGCCATGTTCGCCTCGGCCATGGCGACCAACGGCTTCCACCGAGTTTGCTTCGCAGACCTCTACCACCGCTGGGGCGAAACCATTCTCGGCGAAGACGGCCAGCCCGCCGGCATCCGTTTTTCGCCAGGCCGCGCCCCGGCGTGCCATGCCGTTGCCGGCCCCTTCCTGCCGCCGGCCCCGGACATGCGGGAAGTCCGCCTCGAATCATTCTCCGCCAGCCGCATTCTCCCCGACGGCACCGACCTCGGCCCGCCGGCCATCTCCGTTGTCCGCCCGGACGGGACAAGCGTCCCCCTCAACATTGGCGACGCCCTTCCGGGCGATGGCACGGAGCCAGTCTCCTTCGATGTCGAATACGACCCCGCCGACGGCGCAACCCTAGAACTCCGCGAGCTGGTCCTTGGCTGGTAGGCCAGGGAATCCGCGTAGCGCCATGCGGGCATTTGACATCTTGAACCACGATGAAAGCGCTTCAAACGGCAATTTGCATGGCCCTTGCGATGAACTGCGCCATGGCCGCCACGACAAAGACCGGCGGCGTGGCCAGGTTCGCCCTTTGCCAGACACCCGCGCTTGAGGCGGGGTGCGCCGACCCGGTTTCGAACATTTTCGACTGGGTGGGGGAGCGCCTCGTCGGCGACGAGGACGCCGTTGTCCTCCCCGAATACGCCTTTACCACATTTTCAGAATTCGCCGGCGCCTGGGATTTCGCCGCCGAGGTATGGGACGCCTCCGCCGCCTTCGCCGCTGAAAACTCGGTCTGGCTTTTTGTCAACCACCCCAACCGCGCGGGGGGCGCCGACTCCCCGCTTTTCAACGAGACCCGCGTTTTCTCGCCGCAGGGCGAGACTTTCGCCTTTTATCGCAAACGCGAACTTGCGAACATGGATCGCGCGGCGGGGTTCTCCAGGGGCGATGCCGCCATGGTCGCCGGACTCCCCTTCGGCGATGTCGGCATTTTGGTGTGCAAGGACGCCCAATATCCGGAAAAGGGGGGCGATGGCTATGTCGGGGCATCGCTGTTGCTTGTCCAGTTCGCCCATCCCGGCGTCGACGACCCCGAGGCGCCAGAGGCCAAAACATTCGATCCTACCGCCGAGGCGATGCAGACTTTCCGCGACACCTGCGGCAAGTGGTCTTTCCTGTCGGTCCCCTATCTTGCGGTCAACAAGGCCGGCCCGGACGGCAACTACAATCTCTGCGGCGGCACATTCGCGGCGGATGACGCCGGCAACGTCGTGGGCGGCCTGGACGGCGACCCCGGCGTCCTGGTGGTGGATGTCGCGCTTGCGGAAGACGGCCGCATCCCGGCGCCCCCGGCCCCCGCGCAAAGGGCGCCGGCAACCTACACCGTCAAGTTCAACGCCTGCGGCGGTGCGCTTCCGGCTGGCAAGAAGATGGCGGCGCAGACCATAACCTGCGGCAAGGCGGCGAAGTTGCGGAAGAACGCCTTCGCGCGCGAGGGGTATGTGTTCGCCGGCTGGGCGACGAGCAAGGCGAACGCGAAGAAATGGCTTGTTTCCTACGTCAACGCCCAAAAGGTCTCCGACATCTCCCCAGCCGGCGGGACGACTTCGCTTTATGCCGTCTGGGCCAGGCCGAAATACAAGGTCGCCTTCTACGCGAACGGCGGCGCCGGCGCCACGGTGGTCCAGACTGTAAAATACGGCAAGGCGACCACCTTGGCGAAGTGCAAGTTCAAGGCGCCGAAGGGCAGGAAGTTCGCCGGCTGGGCGACGAGCAAGGCGAATGCCAAGGCCGGAAAGGTAAAATACAGGAACGGGGCGGCAATCAAGGGGCTTGTCGCCAGCGGCAAGACCGTCAAACTCTACGCGGTCTGGAAGAAGAAGTAGGAAGCCCGGCCGTGGCGGCCGGCCCGTAGGTTGCGCTTCTGCATTTTACGGAAATCAAGCCGCTTGACACCATTGCGCCATTTTGGCAGAATTGATTCAAACAGCCGCTTAGGTTCCGGCGAATGTCCGCCGCCCATTCCACGCGCCCTTGCGTTCCCGAGTTGGGAATGTGCGCCGGCATGGTGGCCGTTGGCGAATCGCCGGGCCGTGCCGCAGCCTACAATGACATCCATGCAGACCGAAATGCCCGAACGCCAAGAGCCGCCAGAACGCCGCGGCCTTCTTCGCGACCTGCCGCCCCGCGGAGCCGAAGCCCACTATGCCGAGCGTCATGTGGTTGAGGCTGCGCCCCCGGAAGCGGATGAACGGCGAGTCGTTGTCTAGGCCCCAGACGGTGTCGCGGTATTCGGCGGGCTTGCTGCGGGCGTCGGTCGTGATGGCGCGTTCGTGGACGAGGTTCGTCGTCTTGGTGACGTTGCGCGCGAGGTCGAGCAGGAACGCCATCACCATCTCGGAGACGGCCGCGGCATTGCGCCCCAGGTTGTTGCAGACGATCACGCCCTGCTTCATCGCCCTGTCGAGGTCTATCACGGTCTTGACCCCGCCGCGGCAGCATACGATTATCTCAAGGTTCTTCGCGGCGTCGAAAATCTCCGCGTCGATGGTGTCGTATTCGCAAACGAGGATGTCGATGTCCGCGACGCGGCGCCTAAGCTCGGCGCGCGGCATCACAACGTGGTCGATTGCGTATCCGGCGAACTCGAATTCAATGCGGTCGGCCAGGGGTTCAAGCTGCTGGCGGTCAAGTTCCGCGGTGACGAGGGCTTTCCGTTTCATTGTTCCGTTTTCCGGGTCAGTCGGGGTTATAGGCGGCGAGGACTTCGGACGTCGGCCCGTCCATGCGGATCCTGCCGCCGTCAAACCAGAGGCAGCGCGAGCAAATCGTCCGGATGTTGCCCATCGAGTGGGAGACGAAAAGTATCGTTCGGCCGGAGGATGTGATTTCCTTCATGCGGGCGAGGCTTTTCTTGCGGAAGGCCGCGTCGCCGACAGCGAGGACTTCGTCAAGCAGCAGGATGTCGGAATCGAGCGACGAGGCGACCGAGAAGGCCAGCCGGACATACATCCCGGACGAGTAGCGCTTCACGGGCGTGTCGAGAAAATCCCCGACCTCCGAAAACTCCACAATCTCGTCAAACCGCTTGTCGATTTCCGCCGTGGACATTCCAAGGACGCTTCCGTTGAGGTAAATGTTCTCGCGGCCCGTCAGTTCGGGGTTGAACCCCGTCCCGACCTCAAGAAGCGCCCCGACCTTGCCGCGCATCAGCACCCGCCCCGCCGAAGGCGACGTTATGCGGGCGAGAATCTTCAGCATCGTAGACTTCCCCGCGCCGTTGCGGCCTATCAGGCCGACGGTTTCGCCCTTGCGGATGTCGAACGACACGTCGGAAAGGGCGTGGAAAATGCCGGATTTTTCAAGGCGCCTGCCGCCGATTTTGCCCATTTCGGCGCTCGGGTCCTTGCCGGCCAGCTTAAGAATCTGGTAGCGGAGTTCGTCACGGAATGTGTGGCGGTTTATGACACCGAGCCTGTAGTCCTTGCCGATGCCCTCGACGCGGATCGCCAGTGAATCGTCTGCCAGGAAGTCTTTCACGCGAGGGCCCTCAGAAGGTGTCAACGAAATTGCGTTGGACGCGGTTGAAGGCCCCGACGCCCACAATGAGGCAAAGCGCCGTCACGGCCACGCTCGCCAGCGCCGCCTGGCGTGTCACAATCCCCGTGCCGAAAAGCATAAGGCGCATGGCCTCCGCGGGGAATGAAACCGGGTTCAGCAACAATACGCATTTTATCCACCCGGTTGTGACGTTGCGCATCGAGAAGATAATGGGCGACGAGTACATCCACACTTGGAGGATGAATGGCATCGCGAACTTCATATCGCGGTATTTTGTGGTGAATGAGGCGAAGATGAGCCCGACGCCGAAGGCGACCAGCCCAAGATAGGCCATGTGGACGGGAAGCAGCAGAATCCACCATGTCGGGCGCGCGGCGAGCCCGCGCGAAAGGTGGTAGGCGTAGACGGCCACGACTACCAGCAGGTTCCAGCCGAAAAACACAAGGTGGGAGACCGGGAAGGTCATAGGCAGGATGAACCGCGGGAAATATACCTTCGAGAAGAGCGCCTTCCCGTGTGAAAAGGCGTTGGCGACGCCGTTGAGCGCGCCGCGGAAGTAGTTCCAGACCAAAAGGCCGCTAAGGTAGAACAGCGCCCTGGGAAGGCCGTCGGTCGGAATCTTCGCTATGCGCCCGAATACTACGGAGAAGACCGTAGCCATCAGGACTGGCTGGAGGATGAACCAAATCGGGCCGAGGATCGTCTGCTTGTAGACTATGGAGACGTCGCGCTTAACCAGGAGCCAAAGCAGCTCGCGGCCCGCCCAAATCTCATGCCAGTCAATGTCAAACCAGCCACGCTGCGGCTCGATGACCGTTATGGCTTCCCCCCGTTCTTGTTTGGTATTGTCGCTTTTCTTCATGTCGCTGGCGGACAGGCGCTGTTTGCCCAATGCCGGGGAATATTATACCAAAATCGCATCGCCCCGTTGGCGCGGCATTTGACGTTGATGGGCAAGGAGGATTTTGTTCCACAAAAACTTTGACGCCAACTACCCCCTTTGCTAGACTATTTGCGCAGTTCGCCGTCCGGCGCGCGTGGCGCGCCGCGATGGCACCAAGGATTTTTACCAACCACTAGTCACTAGCCACTAGCCACTGACCACTAATTTCAACGCTGCAAAGCGGTCGCCGCCTGAAACTTAGGAACTTTCAACGAATGACGACACCTTGCAGGGGTAGCGTGTATAGGCGCTTGCCTCTCCTTGTGTTTCATTCAGGTTTCCTAAGACCTCAGACGGGATACGATGGGAGGCCTTCTTTTTGACTCCTTCCTTCATGTCGGACCCGAGCGGCGGAAACACGAAGGAAGGAACCAATGAAAGCCAGCCATATCCAAAAGAGTTCACTTTGGACGCTTGCCGGCGTCGCATGGACTGTGACGATTCTGTGCTCCATCTCGGCCTTCGCACAGGACAAGTTCTTGATCGAACCTCCGCGACAAGCAGTGCGAGAGGCTGTTCAGATGGAGACTGCTCCGGGGCGGGTGCCGGATGCGTTGCGCGAACTGGAACGCGCCGGAAAGATTCCCACCGAACAGCTATATGCACCCGAAGGCGGTTTATGAACTGCGGTCAAAGCCTGTTACAGGCGGGCATGGGCATCAGGCGACATACGACGCCCAAGGCTATATTATCACTGAAACCATCAAGGCCGGAACGGCGGACTTCGCTTTCCCTGCAACTTACATAAAACTTAAAAGGCTGGAAAAACATCGTGAAAAGGATGTCAAACCATACATTCGCGCCTTGCAACTTGACGGAAATCCAGTGCATCCTATTGACAGTTCTGGGAATATATCCACCTTCTGGACTCGCAACCTCACTCTCCCGCCGCTTCGCGTAGGGCCTTTTACACAGCAGTATCTTCAACGCCGTCCTACAACCCCGACAGGAGTCTTGAGTATACCATGAAATCCTTAATTGCAATTGCAACGCTAACGTTAACCGTAGCATCGCTTGTCGCCGACACGCTGCAAATAGGCGCGTTCACCTTGCCGTATCGTTTTGAGGACACAAACATCACGGACATTGTAAGATATGTCGTGACGAACGATGTCATTGCCTACAAGTCCACCACAACTTCGTTCACGCCGCCATTCGTTGAAGAAAACGGCAATGTCACCGTTGACAGCGAAAACACGCCGGGCACGACCTTGTATCTGCCACCGGTTTTCGAGAATGGAATAGAGTTCCGCATTGAAAACGGCCAGACCAACTGCGTCATCAAACAGTCGCTGACCGATGTGGCAAAGACCATTGAGGGCGAGTTGCCGACACGAACGAACCTTGTCGCTGCGGCGCAAGGCTTCATTGATAATTTTTGCTCTGGGGGGACAACAAACTTGACAATCTCGGAGCAGCGCGCCTTAATGAGAACCGTGTCCGGCGACAATTTGCTGACCATGGGGCCCGACATACCGGATGAAGATGCCCTTGAGGCACAGGAGGAAATGCGCCAACATTTCTCTTTTTTGCCGATATGCATCCTGGATACACGCTATGTCAATGTCGGGACAAACATTGTCCTATTGGCGTATGTCAGAACGGACAGGCCACAAAACCCATCATACGCCAGAAGCATTGGTGCGCTACCCCTTGTATTCTTTGATGGCTACTGGAGCTTCCTGTATTAGTTGCCATCAGCTCCGTTTTCGTGTATCATGGTTGCATCACTCATAGGAGCATTTTCACCGACCACTAACGAACTTTAACCACAACTGAACCTTTTACGCATCTGCGCAACGCGACGTTCTATGGCAACCACCGAATCGATTATCCCACATGACATAAAAAACAAGTTTGAGTTCCACAATTTTGGGCATGCGCTGGAAATTCTACCGCAAGCATACCCCGAAGAGTGGGATGATCTCATTTCAGCCCTTCGCGGTCTTGAGATTCCATTAGCGGATATCAAGGCCGCAGGTGGCAATGAAAGTGCCATACCTAAGCGTTTTGACGACTTGCTTTATCCAAGAGGGTGGAGCGAAATCCGAATTACTGGCGACTTGCTATTGAAAATGTTTCCCCGAAAAGCCATTCAGCGCAGGGGAACATTCGCTTCGCAGCCATTCAGCGAGAAAATAATTGAAGGTTACATTGATGGTCACAACATAGATTTTATCAAGGGGAAGGTCGCCTTTGATCTGGAATGGAACAGCAAGGATCAGACCTTCGACAGAGATCTTCTTGCCATGCGCACATATTTTGATTGTGGTCTTATTGATGTCGGAGTCATTGTTACGAGATCCGAAGAGTTGAATGACCTGTTTCGCACTCTTGGAATAATGGCCAAATATGGCGCGTCAACGACATGGATGGGCAAACTGCTCTATAGGCTGAAATCGCGCCGTAATGGTGGGTGCCCAATTTTGGCTGTAGGCATAAAGATTCCGTGCATAACGGGAGTGGTGCAATGAGCAATCTCGCGGATACAATTTCAGATCTTCGTGATTTCGCGGCAGGACGCAAATTTAAGACGATTTACGCCGACCCCCCATGGCAGTTTAAAAACCGCACAGGCAAGGTGGCTCCTGAACATAGACGGCTTTTACGTTACGAAACGATGCCTTTCGATGACATAAAGGCTCTTCCTGTTTGCGATATTGCCGATGAAAAAAGCCATCTATACCTATGGATCCCGAATGCGTTGCTCCCTGAAGGGTTAGAAATAATGGCGTCATGGGGCTTTACGTATAAGACAAACATAGTTTGGGAAAAGGTGCGCCAAGATGGAATGCCTGATGGACGTGGCGTTGGCTTCTATTTTCGCAACGTGACGGAACTTCTTCTTTTCGGGGTCCGCGGAGAAGGAAACAGAACTTTGCAGCCAGGGCGCTCGCAAGTTAATCTTATCCGCGCGGTAAAGCGCGAGCATAGCCGGAAGCCAGACGAAATTGTTCCAGTAATAGAGGCATGTTCGCCGGGGCCATATCTAGAACTTTTCGCACGCGGGGATCGTCCAGGATGGGCCATGTGGGGCAATCAGGCCTCATCGGATTATGAACCGACATGGGCAACATACGCAAATCATACTGTTGCGACAGCTAAAAAAGAAGATTTCAAGTACACGACTGCCGTTGGTTGCAACAAAATGGCTCGTCAGATGTTGCTTGCACTTGAATCTGACAATAATGTTGGCGGACGCGATGTTGCCTTGCGGGAGTCTGGCACTTTGAACTTGACGAAATGCACGCCGACCACATAAAGCCGTGGTCAAAAGGCGGGCACACCATTCCGGACAACTGCCAGATGCTCTGCCGCGACTGCAACCTCTCCAAAGGCGCGAAATAGGAAGCAATCTTCGCCTTGCTATGACATCTGCCAGACACGGATTTGCCTTCCAAGTGCAACCAAGAGTCAGACCCTTTATTTAGGAAGACGCAGCGCTTCCGCGACACTCGGGGCCGTTTGCTATAATAGAGGCATGGAAACGCTTCTTCGCATAGCGGTGCTTGCATTGCTCGCCGGGATGGCGCAGTTCGCAGTCCGGCGCGCGTGGCGCGCCGCGACACGCGACAAGCGACGCGCATTTCTTGTCCAGAAGTTGACGAAGCGATTCCAATTCCTTTTCGTGACCCAGAAACATATATGTGTCCTTGCCAATCCCTTATTTGCCACAGCAGTTGTTTTCGCATTACGTGCCAAAAGTGTCAAGGCGATTTTTGGCACGAAATTTGTTTTTTGGCTATTTGGTGCCAAGGCAACCGGTGAAAATTCTGGCACGAAGGTGATGTTTCCAGACCCTTGAGGGGCTGGACCGACGTGACGGACGAAAGCGACCTCGACGCGGCTGGATGGCGCGCCGTGGCGCGCGGTTGAAAGGTTGAAAAGGTGAAAGGTTGAAAGGTTGAAAAGTTCGGCGGAGCTTTGCCAAAATCGCTTTCCCTGTGGCTTTGCGTGAGGCTTTTCCTTTGCGGACTTTGCGCGAGGTTTTCCAGGGCGGAGGTTCATTGAACCTAAGCGTCTTTCCTGCATTCGTTTTCAGGCTCATCCCACGCGCCATCCCGTATGTTTTCGTGAAGGTTTCGTGTCCGGCAAGGCGGAGGCCGCGGAGTGGCGCGGCAACGTCGCGGCCTCATGGGCCGGGCAGCAGTTCGCGCTCAATCGCCGAAAGCGCCGTATCCGCGGCATGGGGCCAGTTGACGGCCAGTTCCGCCCTGACGCGTTCGCGTGGCCCCGCCTCTGGATCGTCGCCGGCCATGACGACATTGCGGATGAACGCTTCGATTCCGGCGGCGTCTGTCGCGACGCGGCAGCCTTCAAGGCACCGCAGTCCAATTGCGTTGAACTTGCGGGGGGCTTCGGCCAGATCGTCGAGTATGTAGCAGCAGGGCTTGCCGGTGAAGGACCAGTCTGCCAAAAAGGATGAGCAGTCCTGGACTATCGCGTCGGCCGCCGCGAAGTCGCGGAGCGGGTCCCCGCCGTCTGTCCACCGGGCATTCGGATGGGCCAGAAACCTTTCGCGCCACCTTTCGCACCTGGCGCGGCCCCAGAGGGAGGGGCGCTCCAGCACGGGGAAAAGGAATGGGTGCGGGCGGAAGAGGAAGTCGGCTCCGGGGAATTTCCCGGGGAGTTCGGCGATGAAGTCGGCCAGGCGCATGAAATTGGAGAGGGCCATGAGGCCGTTTGCGCCGCCGGCAACGGAGTGGTGTGGCGCGACCAGCACGCATTTCCTGCCATCCGGGCGCGGAGCCTGCGCGGGCAGGGCGTCCATTTTTATGGAGCCTACGACCTTGCCGTTGGCGCCGCCGATTGGTGAGACGGAGCGGTAGAGATCCTGCGCCGCCGCGCTTTCAAGAAAGACCTTCCACATGCAGGCGTAGTTCGCGAGGCCCATGACCGGCGCCGCGAAGGAGGTGCATGGGTAGCCGTAGTTGGCGTAGATTGGCAGGAAGGAGTCGCCTATTGCGCGCCTTGGGTTGCAGCGCCAGGACGAGAGGTTGTAGGGTGACGGGTAGCAGACGATGTCGGCGCGGAAGTCGGCGACGGGGTCGGACCAGTGGCCGGATGCGCTGCGCGAAACGTGGACAAGGGCGTCCGCCGGATAGGCCCGCGCAAGATTGGCCTCGGCGCGGCGCATGGCGTCATGCGGGTCGCCTGAGGCGATGCCGCGGAGGTCTGGGATGACGGCGATGCGGGCGTCGTGGCGCGGGCTGCGGCGCATGGCGTCGAGCAGGGGCCGTGCCGGGAACATCGAGGCCGAAGATACGAGAAAGAGCGATTTGATTCTGGCGCCGGCCGCCACGCGGGCGCGGATTGCGGCGACCTTCGCGGGGAACGCCGCCTGGTGCTCCTCCAGGGTCGGGAAGCGCCAGTCCGGGTCGGCGCTCCCGTTTCCGAGCAGCGGTTGCAGGCGGGAGACGCGCAGGCCGGCGCGTCGGCCGACGCGTTCGTAGTGGACAAGCGGGTTGAGCCCGGAGGCGGCTGCCCCGGGGTTGAGCTCCAGATATTCGGCGCCGCAAAAGCCGGGGCCGGGATCCTGTCCGGCCGCCGCCCCCGCGAAGAGATAGTGGAGTTCCGGCGATTCGCCGGACTTGGCGATGTCCGGATTCTGGCGCAGGTACCAGGCCCTGTCGAAAAGCGGCGAACGGGAGACGGCCCGCGCCTGGAGCAGGGTCCGGAGGGTCTGGCGTATCCTGCGCGGCGAACCCGCGTACCGCGCCAGCCTGTCCAAAAGCCTGCCCGGATCCATCATTGGCGCGAACCCCTGGTGGAGAGGTGCCGCTTCAGGAACTGGCCCGTGTATGATTCGCGGCAGGCCATGACTTCCTCGGGAGTCCCGGCGACGACGAGGTTGCCGCCGTCGTCCCCGCCTTCCGGACCGAGGTCGATGATGTAGTCGGCCGCGCCGATGACGTCCATGTTGTGCTCGACGACCAGGACGGTGTTGCCGGCGTCGCGGAGGCGGAGCAGCAGCTCCAGCAGCTTGTGGACATCGGCGAAGTGAAGTCCGGTCGTCGGCTCGTCGAGGAGGTAGAGCGTCTTGCCGGTCGAGGCGCGGGAGAGTTCCGTGGCGAGCTTTACGCGCTGCGCCTCTCCGCCGGAGAGCGTCGTCGAGGATTGGCCGAGCTGAATGTACCCGAGACCGACGTCCTTCAGGGTCTGGAGCTTGTTCGAGATGGCGCGGACGGGCGCGAAGACCTCGCACGCCTCGTCGATCGTCATGTCGAGGACGTCGGCGATGGACTTGCCTGCGTACTTTACCTGGAGCGTCTCCTGGTTGTAGCGCCTTCCGCCGCACTGGTCGCAGGTGACGTAGACGTCGGGCAGGAAGTGCATCTCGGTCTTGATTGCGCCGTCGCCCTTGCACGCTTCGCAGCGTCCGCCCTTGACGTTGAAGCTGAAGCGCCCGGGGCCGTAGCCGCGCATCTGCGCGGCGGGGGTCTTGGCGAAGAGCGAGCGGATTGGCGTGAAGGCGTCGGTGTAGGTGGCGGGGTTGGAGCGCGGCGTCGTGCCAATCGGGCTCTGGTCGATCTCGATGACCTTGTCGACGAGGTCGGTTCCGGTGATTTTGCGGAACTTCCCCGGCTCCTCTGAGGCGTGGTAGAAGAGCTTCTTCAGATGCTTGCGCAGGATGCCGTCGACAAGGGATGACTTGCCCGAGCCGGAGACGCCGGTCACGCAGACGAAGCACCCGAGTGGGATGGAGACGTCGATGCCCTTGAGGTTGTGCTCCGCGGCGCCGCGGATTTCAATGCGGTCCCTGCCGGGGGCGACGCGGCGCGTCGAGGCGATGAGGCGCCGCCCGTTCAGGTAGTCGGCGGTCAGGGTGCCGGACTCCAGCAGGCCGGCGATGTCGCCCTCGTACACGACGTTGCCGCCTTCGCGCCCGGCGCCCGGCCCGAGGTCGATGATGTGGTCGGCGGCGCGGATGACCTCCTCGTCGTGCTCGACGACCACGACGGTGTTGCCGCGGGACTGAAGCTGGCGCAGCATGGCGAGCAGCTTCTCGTTGTCCCGCGAGTGGAGACCGATCGTCGGCTCGTCGAGGACGTAGAGGACGCCCACAGGACCGCTCCCGATCTGCGTGGCGAGGCGGATGCGCTGCATTTCGCCGCCGGAGAGCGAGGAGGATTCGCGGTCGAGCGTCACGTAGTCCAGGCCGACGTCAATCAGGAAGCGCAGGCGCTTGCGGATTTCCTTGACGACTTCGCCGACGATCTTCATCTCCTGTCCGGTCAGGCGCGATGGCAGCTCCTCGAAGAAAAGGTCGGCCGCGCGGACGGACATCGACATCACGTCGGTGATTGTCCGGTCGGCGACGGTCGCGACGCGCGACTCCGGTTTGAGGCGGGCGCCGTGGCAGTCCGGGCATTCCTGGAGGACCATGTAGCGCTCCAGCTTCTCGCGCGTCTCGTCGAACTCCGTTTCCAGATAGAGGCGGTGTAGCGCGGCGAGCGCGCCTTCGAAGGGCTTGTTGACATGGAACACCTTGCCGCGCGAGCGGAGTTCGACGTCGATGGGTTCGCCGCCGGTGCCGTGCATGAGGATGTCGCGGAAGCTGGCGGGCAGCTTCTTGTAGGCCACGGTGGGGCTTGCGCCGTAGAGGCGCGCGAGGCCGCGAAGGAAATGCTTGTAGTACCGCCTGACATAGAAGCCGCCATGGGCCCAGGGCTGGATTGCGCCGTCGTCGAGGGAGAGGGAGTCGTCCGGGACGACCAGCTCCTCCGTGAAAACGAGCTGGCGCCCGATGCCCGAGCAGGTCGGGCAGGCGCCGTGGGGGTTGTTGAACGAGAAGTTGCGCGGCTTGAGCTCCTCGAAGGAGATCGAGCAGTGCGGGCAGGCGTTCTTCTCCGAGAAGATGCGCTCCTCGTCCTTGTCGGCGCCGGGCTGCGAGATGATGGCGAACAGTAGCCCGTTCCCGCGCTTAAGGGCCAGCTCCACGGAGTCGGTGAGGCGCGTCCGAGCCGTCGGGGCTACGACTATCCGGTCGATTACGGCCTCAAGGTTGTGGTTGCGCTTCTTGTCGATCGGCGGGACCGACTCGATGTCGAATATCTGGCCGTCGAGTCGGACGCGCGCGAATCCGGCCTGCCTGAGCTCGTCGAGGACGTCGTTCTGGGCGCCCTTGCGCCCGCGCACGATGGGCGCGAGGATCGTCAGCTTCGTCCTCTCCGGTAGGCGCATCATCGCGTTGACGACCTCCTCGGCGTTCTGGCTCCTAACGGGCCGGCCGCACTTGGGGCAGTGCGGGACGGCGATCGAGCCGTAGAGAAGGCGCAGGTAGTCGTGGATCTCCGTGGATGTCGCAACGATTGAGCGCGGGTTGTTGCTGGTCGTGCGCTGCTCAATCGCGATGGCCGGCGACAGGCCGTCGATGTAGTCCAGTTCCGGCTTCTGGAGCTGGCCGAGGAACTGGCGCGCGTATGCGGAGAGGGACTCGACGTAGCGCCGCTGGCCTTCCGCGTAGAGCGTGTCGAATGCCAGGGACGACTTGCCGGAGCCGGAAAGCCCGGTGACGACGGTCAGCGAGTTCCGGGGGATTTTTACGCTGATGTTCCTGAGGTTGTGCTCGCGCGCCCCCTCGATTGTGATGAATCCGGACATGACATCCCGCGCTAGGCGTTTTCGCGTTCGCGGCGGCGGCGCTCCTGGCGCGTCACGGCCTCGCCGTCAATCACGCCGTCGGGGCCGACGGCCGCGGCGGCCTCGCGTGCGCGGCGCTGGCGCATGAGCTGGACGATTGCCAGGAACTGGGAGACGGTCCAGTACAGGAGAAGCGCCGACGGCATGGAGTAGAACATGAAGAACATCATGAGCGGCATCATCCACATCATCATCTTCTGCTGCGCCGGATCGCCCATCGACGGGGTGAGCTTGCTCTGGAGGAACATGGTCCCGGCCATCAGGAAGGGCAGGATGTTAAGCGCCGGGGCGCCGGGGATGAGGCCCGCAAGCAGGTTCTCGGGCTCGCTGAGGTCGCGGATCCAGAGGAACGGCGCGAAGCGCAGCTCCGTCGCCGAGCGCAGCACGACGAACAGCGCGATGAACACCGGTATCTGGATGAGCATCGGGAGGCAGCTCGACATTGGGTTGACGTGGTTGTCCCGGTAGAGCTTCATCGTCTCCTGCTGGAGCTTCTGGGGGTCGCCCTTGAATTTCTCCTGGATGGCCTTGAGCTGCGGCTGGATGGCGCCCATCCTCTTCATGCTCTCGTTGCTCTTGCGGGTCAGCGGCCAGAAGATGAGCCGCACCATTATCGTCAGGACGATTATCGCCACGCCGTAGTTGTGGAACACGGCGTTGAGGCCGTTCAGGATTGGCAGGAGTATCACGCAGAGCCACTTCGACATCCCGAACTCCATTATGTCGCCGGACTTCGGGGCGAATTTGCGGAGGACGGAGAGTTTCTTGGGGCCGATGTAAAGCCGGTACGACAGAACCGTCGCGCCATCCCTGCGGAATGACGCGGCGGGGAGCCGGAGCGAGGCGGAGATGGTCTGGACGCGCAGCGGGCCGCGCTCGGTGGCGCGCGCGGCCGAGACGGCGTATCCGGCGGATTCCCCGCACAGCGCCTGCGTGAAGAAGCGCGTCTTCAGCGCGACCCACCGCTGGGGCTCGTCGAAGGATTTCGCGATTCTGGCGGGGAGCTGCGCGGCGTCGGGCGCCCCGGAGCATCCGCCGCCGCTGCCGCCGGTGAAGAGCTTTGTAAGTTCGCGCTTGCGCTCCCAGTGGTTGACCTTGGCGGACTCGAAGGCGGGGAGGTTGTCGATGGCGAGGATGCTTGTGTTGCCGCGCGACTGGCGCTCCAGCGAGCCGACGCCGATGAATGCGTTGTCGGTGAAGGCGGGGGCGCCGCCGGCGCCTGCGAGGAAGGTGTCCTCCAGCGCTATCTGGTAATTGGGAAGCAGCGAGAACGACCTGGTCAGGGTGGCGCCGTTGGGGAGGGTGCGCGTGAGGACGGCGTTGGTGGGCGATGCCGCCGCAATCTCGAAGTCGGCATTGGCGGAGAACCCGGGGATGCCTGAGAGGGCGAGCGCCTTTGCGCCGGAGTAGTCGAAGACGATGTCGCCGCTGTCTTTTGCGATTGTCTGGCGGTAGCCGACAAGCGTGGCGGACGAAATCGCGCCGCCTTTCGTGGAAATGGCAACCTTGAGTTCGCCATTCTCAAGCGTGGCGAACCGTTCGGGAGTGTCGGTCTCGGGCTCCTCGGCGGGTTGCGCCGCAACGTCTCCGGCGTCAGGAGATGGCGACTCCGGCTGCGCCGCCTGGGCGTCGCCCGCGCCGGACGGCGCCGAAATGGCCGTGTCGCCGGGCAGGGCGGCCGGTTCGGCTGCGGCAAGTTCGGCCTGCTGGCGCCGCCATTCCTCCATGCGCCTGCTGTTGGCCTTGTTCTGGTAGTGCATCCAGCCAAAAAGCAGGGCCACAAGAAGTATTACAATTGCTATGTCCTGTCTGTTCATGCCGTAAACCTCAAAAGTTCCAAACCCCAATCAAAAAACCTCGCCCCTTTGTTTTCTCATTTTGCCATGTCCGTCACTTCCGCCCCTTGTCACTTGTGTCATTTCCCCTCCCCGGCACGGGGTCGTATCCGCTGGGGCCGAAGGGGTGGCATCTGAGGAGGCGCCGCAAGGCGAGCCATCCGCCGCGCAGGGGGCCGTGTGTCTCGACCGCCTCGATGCAGTAGGTGGAGCAGGAGGGGGAGAAGCGGCAGCAGCCTGTGAAAAGCGGGGAGAGGGTCACCTTGTAGGCGCGGACCAGCGTAACGATGGCCCATGTCACGGGCCGCCATTTCATGGAGTCGGCCCCTCCGGAGCCACGCGCTTGGCCGCATTTGCCCGCAGAATCCCATTCCGGCCGTAGAAGGCGCGCAGCTCCCGCGTGACGTCGCGGGAGGAGGATTTGGCGAGGCGGCGCCTCCCGATGAGCAGGAGCCATACGCCGCCGGCGATTTCGCCCTTGCTTTGCCTGAACGCCTCGCGCATCAGGCGGCGCGCGCGGCTGCGCTCCACTGACAGCGGGAAGGTGCGCTTGGAGACGACGACGCCCAGCCGCGCCGGCCCGTCGCCGTCCGCCCGGACAATCCAGCCGACAAAAGAACGCGAGGGGAAGGATTTCCCCTCTGCGAAGGCGCGCCGGTAGTCGGCGCGTAGGAAGCGCTCGCCCCGGCGCAACCGGGCGTCTGCTCCGCCGGGTGTGGCCATGGCCGCAGCGGACCCCGCTGGTGCGCGACTACGCCTGCGTCAGGCGGACGCGGCCCTTCTGGCGGCGGCGGACGAGAACCTTGCGGCCGCCGCGCGTTGCCATGCGGGCGCGGAAGCCGAGCTTGCGGACGCGTTTAATCTTGGAGGGTTGCCAAAGTTGCTTCATTTTCAGAATCCTTTCCTGTTCGAATTTGAGTTTGCTATTCTACTAGAATCCGCGGCCAATGTCAAGCGCGGATAAAAAGATATGGCGAAACGCGCCCGATTTTGGTAGAATGGTTCCATCATTCTTTTAATGCCGGATTGCACGCCCGGTCGGGCGACACCGGAACAACGCTAATAGGAGAACTAGAAAGATGGCATCAGCCAAGAAGCCCGCTACCGGCGCCAAACTCGCCAAGACTCCCAAATTCGAAAACGCCAAGGTTTTCGCCTGGGTAGACAAGTGGAACAAGGTCTGCACCCCTGACAAAATCGTGGTCGTGACCGGCACGAAGGCCGAGCACCTCGCCATCTGCGAGTCCATGGTCAAGAACGGCCAGTTCATCAAGCTCAACCCAAAGAAGCGCCCGGACTGCTACCTCGCCCGCTCCCACGAGAGCGACGTCGCCCGCGTCGAGGGCCGCACATTCATCTGCTCGAAGCGCGAAATCGACGCCGGCCCGACCAACCACTGGATGGATCCGGAGGAGATGAAGGCCAAGATGCTCAAGTCCTACTCCGGGTGCATGAAGGGCCGCACGATGTTCGTCATCCCCTTCGCCATGGGCCCGATCGGCAACCCCATCACCCAGTACGGCATCGAGCTCACCGACTCCCCCTACGTCGTCGTGAACATGAACATCATGACGCGCACCGGCGACGCGGTCCTCAAGCACCTCGGCAAGGACGGCGACTTCGTCCCGTGCATCCACTCCGTTGGCGCCCCGCTCGCCAAGGGCCAGAAGGATGTCGCCTGGCCCTGCGCCAAGAACATCGAGGACAAGTTCATCACCCAGTTCCCCGAGGATGGCGAAATCTGGTCGTTCGGCTCGGGCTACGGCGGAAACGCCCTTCTCGGCAAGAAGTGCTTCGCCCTCCGCATCGCCTCCAAGCTCGCGAAGGACCAGGGCTGGATGGCCGAGCACATGCTCATCCTCACCCTCACCTCGCCCGAAAAGAAGCAGTACCACGTCACGGCCGCCTTCCCGTCGGCCTGCGGCAAGACCAACCTCGCCATGATGCTTCCCAAGCTCCCCGGCTGGAAGCTCCAGACGATTGGCGACGACATCGCCTGGCTCAAGCCCGGCGACGACGGCCGCCTCTACGCGATCAACCCCGAGAACGGCTTCTTCGGCGTCGCGCCCGGCACATCCAACGACTCCAACCCCAACGCCCTCAAATCCTGCAAGAAGGGCACCATCTTCACGAACGTCGTCCTCACCCCCGATGGCGACATCTGGTGGGAGGACATGGGCGTTGACGCCCCGGCCGAGGGCATCGACTGGAAGGGCAACCCCTGCTACCGCTGCATCGACGACCGCAAGCGCATGGGCCCGAAGCCAGGCATGACCAAGGCCGACGTCAAGGCGCTCGGCTATGTCGCCGCCCACAAGAACAGCCGCTTCACCGCCCCGGCCGAGAACTGCCCGGTGCTTGACAAGTCCGGCTTCAAGGGCATCTTCAAGGGCAAGCCCACTGGAGTGCCGATAGACGCCATCCTCTTTGGCGGCCGCCGTCCATCCACGATCCCGCTGGTCAACGAGGCCAAGAGCTGGACCCACGGCGTCTTCATGGGTTCCGCCGCCGGCTCCGAGGTCACCGCCGCCGTCATCTCCGACCAGATCGGCCAGGTCCGCCGCGACCCGATGGCCATGCTCCCCTTCTTCGGCTACAATGTCGCAGACTATTTCCAGCACTGGCTTGAGATGGAGCGCACCTCCGCCGACGCCACCAAGCTGCCGCGCATCTACTTCGTCAACTGGTTCCGCAAGACCGCCGACGGCAAGTTCATGTGGCCTGGCTTCGGCGACAACAGCCGCGTCCTGAAGTGGATCTGCCAGCGCATCGAGGGCGAGGTCGGGGCCAACGAGACCGCAATCGGCAACCTGCCCTTCGCCAAGGACATCGACCTCGCCAACAACGAGGGCGCCGAGGGCTTCACCGTCGATCCGAAGATGCTTGAGGAGATCCTCAAGGTCGACGTCGAGGGCTGGAAGAAGGAAATCGCCACTGTCGGCGCCTCCTACGACGAATATGACGCCAAGCCCTCCAAGGACTCCAAGGTCGTCTCCAAGACCGCGCACCGCGTCCCGCGCGCGCTGCGCCAGGTGCTGGCCGACGTTTCGGCCGCGCTTGCCGCCGCCGCGCCAGCCAAGGCCACGACGAAGGCCAAGGCCAAGAAGTAGCCTTGCTTCAGCCCTGTGGCAAAAACGACGGCGGGCCGCGAGAACATCGCGGCCCGCCGTCGTTTTATGGCCCCGCCGTGATTGCGGGGCAGCCATCGGCGGCGTGGCCGGGGTCCCCCCGGCGCCACGCCGCCAGCCATGTCCTACATCAGCGCGTATTTCGCGATGAAGATCGCCGTGAGCGCGTACATGACCCAGTGGACGCGCGACGCCTTGCCGGCAAGCGTGTTGATCAGCGTGTAGGAGATGATGCCGAACATGATCCCGTCCGAAATCGAGTAGGTGAAGGGCATCCACGCGATCGCGATGAAGGCCGGGACGCTTTCGCCGGCATCCGACCAGTCGATGTCGGCGACCGAGGAAAGCATCATGTAGCCGACGATGATGAGGGCGGGCGTCGTGGCGAAGCCGGGAACGGCGAGGAATATCGGGGCGAAGAGAATCGCCAGCGCGAAGAGGATGGCGGCGGTGAGCGCCGTGAGCCCCGTGCGTCCGCCGGCGGCGACGCCGGAAGCCGACTCAACGTAGGTCGTCGTCGTCGAGGTGCCGAGGACTGCGCCGGCCGAGGTCGCGATCGCGTCGGCGCAGAGCGCGCCGCTGATGCGCGGAAGGCGGCCGTCCTTGTCGAGCATCCCGCCCTTCATCGACACGCCAATAAGGGTGCCGAGGGTGTCGAAGAGATCGACGAAGAAGAAGGCGAACATGATCGTGAAGAAGTGCAGCGACTTTGCGAGCGCCCAGCCGGCCGTCACCGTGCCGTCCTTGGCCGTGTGGGTCCAGGCGGCGGAGTTGAATACCGCGCCGAAGGTCTGCTTGAATTCTACGATGGAATCGTGGAGCCCCTCGAAGGAAAGGGCGGGGTAGAGCGAGAAGTAGCCGCTGGCCGGATCGGGGACGTAGATGCCCGTCGCCTGGGCAATCATGCCGAGCGCCCATGTGCCGAGGATGCCCACGAGGATCGCGCCTTTTAGGTGGAGCGCCAGCATCACGCCTGTCAGTATCGTGCCCAGGAGGGCGAGGAGCGCGCAGATCCCCTGGGTGTGGAAGGGCACCGTGCGGAAGTCGATGATGTCCACCAGCGTCGCGCCATTGTCAACGACAACCTTGGCCGTCTGGAGGGCGATGAAGCAGATGAACAGGCCAATGCCTGCCGAAACGGCCTTCTTGAGTGAAATCGGGATGGCGTTGAAGATGCCCTCGCGGACGGGCGTGAGCGAGAGCGCGAGGAACACGAGCCCTTCGACGAAGACGGCCAGCAGCGCGAACTGCCAGCTGTAGCCCATGCCGAGGACGACGCCGTAGGTGAGGAAGGCATTGAGGCCCATGCCGGGGGCGAGGACGAACGGGTAGTTTGCCATGAAGGCCATAAGAAGGGTGCCGACAATGGAGGCTATTGCGGTCGCCATGAACACGCCGCCGCGTGGAATGCCCGCCGCGGAAAGAATGTTGGGGTTGACGGCCAGGATGTAGGCCATTGTCATGAAGGTCGTCAGACCTGCGACCAGTTCGGTGCGGACACTTGTCCCGGAGTCGTTGAGCTTGAAAAGTTTTTCGAACATAGTAAGCCTTTCTTAGTGATGTAGAAATTTTACGCTTTATCGGCGAAAAAGGCAACCCCCGACGCAAATGTGCGCAAAGGGACAGACATCTTATTCACAAAGGGGCCACATACTGTGTGCACAAAGGGACAGACATTATGTTAACAACGGCGTAAAAGGCGAGGCGGCAACAAAGAAGATGGAAAGGCATGGGGTAGCGCGGATAAAATGTCTGTCCCTTTATGC
Organism: Kiritimatiellia bacterium; assembly: GCA_017509565.1. GTDB lineage: Bacteria > Verrucomicrobiota > Kiritimatiellia > RFP12 > JAAYLN01 > RGIG5952. The sequence continues at coordinate 35,782 of JAFWPM010000069.1, forward strand.
GGAGAAAATTTTGAACCGGGGTGGGGGATTGGGGTATCCTATATATAGGATGACTTTAGTTGAAGAATTGAGAACGGATCGCGAAAGGGGCGCAAGGCGTCTCGAAAGCGAATACAAGGCGGGGTTGATGACGCTCGCCAGAAACTTCTGCGTCGACGAAAGCGACGCTGAGGAGCTGGTCAACCGCACTTTCGCCGCCGTTGTCGAGGGAATCGACGACTACCTGGAGCAGTCGGCCTTCTTCGGCTGGATGTGCCAGATTCTAAGAAACATCCACGCAAAGGACATCCGGCGCAAGGAGCATGGAGCGACCGTATATCCGGGCGATGTTCCCGATTTCCCGGACGAGGGGGAGTCCGACCGCGTATACCGGGAACTGGACGCGATGCTTTTGCGCGAAGCCGTGGCAAAGCTGCCACCAGACCAGCGCGAGCTCGTTGTCCTACACTATTTCATGGACATACCGATCGGCCGTATCGCGAAGATTCTCACGACGCCGGAGGGGACGGTCAAGCGCAGGCTCCACTACGCGCGCAAGGCTCTTGGCGCAAAACTCGGCGTCGCGATGAAAAAGCCGGGCGGCAAGGCGCTGCTCGTCGCGCTCGCCCTCTGCGGCCTCACCACGCTCGGCGCGGCGGTCCACAACCTCGCCAATAATGGCGGGACACGGGACACGGGCGGCGAAACCGCAATAGAGGGGAGCGCGGCCGCGGGCGACGCCGAAACCGGCGAGACGGTCGGGGCCGGCGACGGGACAGGCTCGACAGGCGAGACCATCTCCAGTCCAGCAAGCTCTTCCGCCCTTTCCTTCTTAAACCTTCACCCCTTCACCCCTTCAACTATACGAATCCAGGAGCAAAACATGAACGCAACAGCAAAAACCGCAGCGGTCCTCGCGTCCGCGCTCGCCCTGCAAACGGCAGCCCCCCTTGTCGCCACCGGAAGCACAATCTCGCTCACGACGAAGGACGCCTCCGGCCAGTCCAGCTTCGACAAGTGGGACATCTCGGGCGGCGGAACCAACGCGCCCAGCGCCGAAAACGACTATGTCGTGGCTGGCAACCTCCACATTCGCGTCATCTACAACCGCACGTTTGGCGGCAATTCGATCACGTTCGGAACCGGAACCGCGTCCGGCACCCAGGGCGGACTCGTCGTCTCGCGCGGGGACTCCAGCGTGAGCCACAGCATCGGGTTCGGAAAAAACGGCGCCATCCTGCAGAACGGCTACTTCACGACATGGGAAAGCGATCGGACGCCGCGCATCATCTCCGCCGGTCCTCTCACCGTGACGGCTCCGGAGAGCAACCCGTTCCGCATCGCCGCAGCCGAGGTTGACACAAGAGTTACCGCAACATCTTTCAACACCAACAACGCTTGGTCGATTGAGGCTCCAATCAAGGGGGATGCCGGAACGGCGCTAATGCTCTGCGCCGGCGGCGTAAGGGGTTCTCTCGTTATTCCGGCAAGTACCAACTCCTTCACGATTAGGGGGAGCATGGCGGAGTTCTACGGAAAGCTCATCGTGAGCGGCGGCCTTGCCGGAAGCGCCCGCGAAGCTGTCCCGGTAAACGCCCTTTTCTTCAAAGGCGGAGATGTGGTCGGCGGATCGATTGTCGTTGAGAATGACGCGACCGCGACGTTTGAGAGCCTTGCCGTGAATGGTTCCGTCGTCGTCCAGAGCGGCGCGAAGGTCATGATGCGCTACACGGACCGAACACTCACGACGGCGGGCCTCGAACTTCAGGCCGATTCGATCCTGCTCGTGAACAACAAGGTCGGGGAAAGTAAGTGCGGCAAGATCGCCGTTACGGAATCGCTGACCGTCGAAAAGGGCGCTATCGTCCGGCTCGAAACCCATCCCTATTCCGGATCCAACTTCGACCCCTACGACTGGGTCGTCCTGACGCTCCCGGCGAACAAGGGCACGATCCCGCTGGAGAACTTCGAATGCCCGGACGTTGACGGCATGCCTCCCTGCACGCTTTCGACAAACCTCGTGGACGGCGTGTGGCAGCTCGTGATCCACAAGGACGCGCACGACGTCCTGAAGGCGAACGACGACAACGACACGACGATCTCCCATGCGCTTCCCTCCGCGTGCACCAACGCCACGTCTTGGAAGAGCGGCAATGCTCCTGCGCCTGGAAAGATGTATGTTGCGGGAAACGGCGTCGGAGGCCTTTCCTCGACAACCTATCCCGTCATCCGCACCCCGTATTACCCCAAAACTGCGACGGAGTTTGTCTTCGCAGGCGACACGCTCGCCCTCGGTGACCGTTCACTAGTTCTGCCGTGTTCAAAGGATGTCACGTTTCCCCGGCTTGTCCTTTCCGCCAACAGCACCTACGTCCTTTCGCTCGCGTCCGTGCCGTCGTATCTGCGCGGAACACTCTATCTGCGAACGTCGAACGACAACTCTTCGCAGAAGATCCAGGCCTACATGCGCGGCCTTAACACCGTCGCCGCCGAGGTCTCGGGACCGGGAACGCTCTTCGTCACGGGCCGCAACGGTTCGGGCAACCCCTACGGCGACATCGAGTTCACCGCGCTCAACACGAACTACACCGGTCGCATCAAGGTTTACGCGAACGTCAGCAGCACAGCGGCCGGAACAGTCTCCTACAAGCACGAGCGCGTCTTCGTGACGGACGCCCGCAATCTCGGCGGGGCGCTCGACGAGTTCCGCGCCGACGCCCTCGAACTCGCCGACTACTCGGTGCTTGAGGCGCGCAACGACGTGGACATGAATGTCGCGAACCGCGGCGTGAAGGTGACCGGCAACGCCGGCTTCGCCGCGCCGGAGGACGTCACGCTCGCGATCTCGAACGACATCACTTGGAACGGCACGGCCCGCAAGACCGGCGCCGGAACGCTCGCCCTCGGCGGCGCGCCGCTCATCGCCTCCGGCGCCAACGCAACCCTCGCCGTGGAGGAAGGGTTCCTCTCCGTCCGCTCGACTGGAGCCGTGGACGGCGTCACCGTCACGTTTGATAACGGCGCATACCTGCTGGTCGATCCGGCGACGACGGACGCCAATCTCGCCAGCTTCGGCGCGGTGAATCTCGTCGCCAATCCCTTCGACGGGGAACTGCCCGTAGCCTTCAACCTCCCGGAGGGGGCCGGTTCCAACTACGTCGTGCGCGACATAGCCGTCTGCACCGTCGCCAACGAAGAGACTGCCAATGCGCTGGCTGTTTCGGCGGCGGCGAACACGCGCAAGATGCGCGGCCTCAGGGCGACCTATTCGACGCGCACAAACGGTGACGGCACCGTCACGGTCCTGGCCTCAATCGCGCCGCAGGCCTTCGTCATCGTGTTGCGCTAGTCCCGGCGAGTTCCGGAAAACCCGATGAACGCACCCTTGTTCCTCGCGGTGGCGGCCCTTGCCGCCACCGCCCCCGTCGGCACGGCCGCCGAAGCCGCGCCTTCCACCTCCCAACTTGATGCTGCGGCCCTTCAGGCCGCAGCCGACGGTGGCCCTGCCACCGCCACCCCCGGATTCGGCGGCTCGCTGGTCCTCCCCGGCGCGACATTCGCGCTTGGGTTCGCGGAGCCCGGCTGGAAGGCCACGCACGGCGGCGTGGACGATGCGCGGCAAGGCCCCGGCGCCTTCCGCGTCCGCGTCTGCTCCGATCCCGTCTACGTCCGCGGAAGCGCCGCCTTCTCCGAAGCGCCCGGCGGCGGAGTGCGCGCCGAATGGAACGCCGCGGCCGACTCCGATGCGCGCGTGGGCGAGTTCTTCGTGTCGGCGAACTTCCCGGTGGCGGACTTCGGCGGCGGCCGGGCCGTCCTCGACGGCGGGGCGCGCGACGTCGCGCTGCCCGCCGGAATGGCCGACGAGCCTCATCTTTTCCGGGGCAAGGTGTCGGCCCTGTCCCTCTTCGGCCGCGACGGCGCGGAACGCCTCGCCGTCGCCTTCGACGCGCCGTCCGAAATCCTCCTTCAGGACAACCGCAAATGGGGGAACGAGACCTTCACCCTCCGGCTGTTCGCCGGGTGTGGCTCGACCCTTCGCGCCGGCGAACGGGCCGCGCTCGCCGCGACGTTCCGCACGCCCTCCGCCGGGCTTCTCGCGCTCGGCCCGAAGCGCACGTGGAAGGCGGAACCCGGTCCCGACTGGACCCCCGTCGCGACGGAGCCCTGGATCGAGCCGGGCAGCGCCCTCGACTTCTCCGGCGTCGTTCCGCACCACGCGCCAGCCGGGAAGTTCGGCCGCGTTATCGCCGTGGGCGACCACTTCGAGTTCGAGGGTCTTCCCGGCGTCCCGCAGCGCTTCTACGGCGTGAACATCAACGGGGAAGCCAACACGCCCTCGACCCCCGAGGCCGCCGAGCGCTTCGCCGCCAATCTCGCCCGCATGGGCTACAACGCGCTCCGCATCCACCACCACGGGCGCGCGCTGCTCTCGGAGCCGGGCCACATAAACGAACCGGACCGCTGCGCGGACGATACCCGGCCGGACCCTGCCGCCATGGACCGCTTCGACGCGCTCGTCGCCGCGTGCGTCCGGCACGGCATCTACCTCACCACCGACCTCTGCGTTTCGCGCTCGCACTACGTCAAGTGGCGTTCGCTCGGCATCGACCGCGACGGCTACATCACGCGCATCCACGACTACAAGGTCCTTTGCTCGTTCTGGGAACCCGCCTACTCCAACCTATGCGCCTGGTCGCGGAATTTCCTCTGCCACGTGAATCCCTACACCGGGCGCAGCCTCGCCGAGGAACCCGCCCTCTGCACCCTGGCGCTCATCAACGAGGGGAACCTCGGCAACCAAGGCTCCGGCGCCCTCCGTAAACTGCCCGGCGTCAAGGAGGCGTGGGAGGAGTGGCTTGCGGCGAAGTCAGGCGACCCGGCGTTCGCCGGAATCCCGCAGTCGTTCCCGGCTGACCTCTACGCCGATGACGGCGCCACGCCTGAGCGCCGCCACGCCGCCGCGTTCGCGCAGTTCCTCGCGGACCGCGAAATCCGCCTCTTCGACCGGCTCTCCGCCTTCGTCCGCGACGAACTGCGCTGCGCCGCGCCCCTTTCGAACCTGTCCTCGTGGTACGACCCCGTCCAGTACCAGCTTCCGCGCTCGCGCTTTGATTACGTGGACGGCCATTCCTACATCGACCACCCTTCCTTTCTCGACGAGCAGTGGAAACTGCCCTCGCGCTGCCCGAACGCGAACCCCGTGGGCGGCGCCGCCGCCGGCGTGCCGCCAGTCGCCTACCGGCGTCTCCTGGAAAAGCCCTTCTGCATCACGGAATGGAACTACAGCGGCCCCGGCCGCTACCGGGGACTCGGCGGGATTGCATTCGGAACGCTGGGGGCGCTCCAGGACTGGTCCGGGATGTGGCGCTTCGCCTGGTGCCACGGCCGGGAAGGCGTGGAGTCTCCGGAAACGAAGCGCATGGGCTACTTCGACATGGCGGGCGATCCGCTTTCGCTCGCCGCTGAGCGCGCGGCGCTCTGCCTCTTCCTCCGGGCTGACCAGGCGCCGCTTGGCGCCGAAGCGCCGCTGGCCCTCGACGAAGCCGTCCTGCGCGACCCCGCCGCCGGCGCCCAAAAAATCGGCTCGCAAGTTCGCCTCGCCGATGCGTGGCGCAGCCGCGTGGGAACGGTCCTTGGCGGACGGCGGCCGCCAGCCGCGCCCGCCGGGGACGGCTCCGTCCGCGTCGATCCGGCCGCAGGGACGTTCGTCATCGACACGCCCCGCACGGCCGGCGGCTTCGCCGAATCGGGCGTCCTCGATTGCGGCCCGCTGAGGTTCGAAATCGTCGAAAGTCAAAAAGTCGAAAGTCGGCACCCGGCTGGCGCTCGTCGGCCGCCGAATGTCGAAAAATCGACAGCCGACATTCGGCAACCGACATCCGGAGACCTGCGACCTTCCGGGCTTTCAACCTTTCAACCTTTCAATCTTTCAACGGACTGTAGCGGCGGCGCAGTCGCCGCCACGGTCTGGGCCTCGTCGCTTGACGACGCTCCTATCGCAGAGTCTTCCCGCATCCTGGTGACGCACCTCACCGACGTGCAGAACTGCGGCATCGAATACGCCGACCCGGAGCTCACGACACTCCTGAAATGGGGAGGACTTCCGCACCTCATGCGCAACGGCGCGGCCGATGTCTCAATCACGCTTGCGCCGGCGGGCGGCGGGGCGGAGCCGCCGGTCGTCTGGCGGCTTTCGCCTTCCGGACGCAGGCTTGGCCGCATTCCATCGCAGTTCGACTCCGGTTCCGGCATTCTCCGCTTCACCGCCCGCACCAACTACGATCCGGATGCGGCGACCTTCCTCTACGAAATCTGCAGGTCCTGATTTTTCTCACGAAACGACCATGAAAAACTTCTCTCGCGCGCTTCTCGCAGGCACCCTCGCCGCCCTCGCCGCCGCAGCCGACCAGACCGCCGACCAGGCCGTCCCCGACGGCGCGGCAACGCAACGAATCGACGGCACAACGCTCGCCTGGTCGCTTCCCCCCACCGCCCGCATCGAGGGCGAGCGGCTGATCGTGGAAGTGCCGAAGGGCGACCCGGAGCGACTGGTGGAGGCGCACGCGCAGTGCACCGCGCAGCTCGACCTCTCGCCCTACCTCGCCGGTGGGCGCGGCCTGCATCTCTCCGTCCGCGTCCGCGCCAGCGACGTCACCAAGCCGGACTACCGCTGGAACGGCGTCAAGTGCATGTTCCGGTATGTTTCCGACGCGACCGGCCAGCTCGCCCACCCCGGCGCCGTGCTGCCGATCGGCTCGTTCGACTGGCGCACGGCCGACCTGCACCTGAATTTCCTCAACACCCAAGGTCTGCCAATCGACGGCAAGGCGACGCTCGTCCTCGGCCTCCAGGGCTGCTCGGGCCGCGCCGAGTTCGACCTTTCGTCGCTCTCCTTCGTCTCCGAGGACGTGGGCGTCCCGTTCGCCGAATACCGCGACTACGTGGTGGAATACCCGGAGGGCGAAGGACCGGACGATCTCGGCCGCCGGCGCTGGCGCGGCTGCATGTCGCCCGGCGGGCGCTACACGACGGAGGAGGACGTCGAAACCCTCCACCGGTGGGGCGCGACCCTCATCCGCTACCAGATCAACCGCAACTGGTGGAAGCTGGACGACAACCAGGACCTCGACGAATACGCGCGCTGGGTTGACTGGCGCCTCGACAACGTCGAAGACGTGCTGCGCTGGTGCGAAACGCGCGGCATGAAGGTCTGCATCGACCTACACGCCCTGCCGGGCGGCAAATGGGGCGAGCGCGAACGCGAGCCGCTGGAAATGAACATGTTCAGCGACGACCGCTACGCCGCCGCCTTCGTCGATACCTGGCGGCGCATCGCGACGCGCTTCAAGGGCCATCCCGCGCTCTACGGCTACGACCTCGTGAACGAGCCGACGCAGCGCCGTCCCCTCAAGCACAGCTTCTGGCAGCTCCAGCTCGATGCCGCGCGCGCCATCCGCGAAATCGACCCCGTGACGCCGATCGTCTTCGCGGGCAACAACGCCTCGCACGCCGACGACTTCCGCTACCTCGTGCCGATTCCGCTGAACAACGTCATCTACGAGGTGCACTGCTACCATCCGCACGCCTTCACGCACCAGGGCGTCTCCGGGAACGCGCGCTCCACGCCGGAAAAGCCGATCACGTGGCCGGGCGTCGATCCGCGCACCGGCGAAGTCTGGAACAAGGACTGGCTGCGGAAAAAGCTCCAGCCCGTGCGCGACTTCCAGCTGCGGCACAAGGCCCGGATATTCGTGGGCGAATTCAGCGCGGCGGCCTGGGCGCTGGGGGCGGAGAACTACCTGCGCGACTGCATCGACCTCTTCGAGGAATACGGCTGGGACTGGACATACCACGCCTTCCGCGAAGCGCCGTGCTGGGACGTGGAGCAGGAAGGCGAGACCAACCCCGAAATGCGGCCCGCGACCGAAGACACCCCGCGCAAGAAGGCCCTGCTTGAGGGGTTCCAGAGGACCCCGGCTTTGCAGCCGGGGCGCTGAACAGGAGACTCCGGCTTTGCAGCCGGGGCGCATGACATGAGGACCCCGGCTTGGCAGCCGGGGCGCAGGACAGGGGGCCACGCTTAAGGCTAGATGCTCAAATCGCCGACTATTTTCCAGGAGTCGGTGTCGCGGACAATTTGAAGGTGGCGGTTCGGGAGGTGGATGGCCAATTGGCGGGACAGGGCCGCGACGGCCTCGGCCTCGAATTCGCGGCGGAAATCCGGCGGGACGCTGTCCAGCGTCACGATCCTGAACGCCAGCGAGTAGCCTGGGCCGAACTTGGAGCCGAAGCCGGCGGAAAAGCCGGCCCCGAACTCGAACAGCCCGTCATACTGGCGGTTGACGGCGGTGCCGTGCGGCGGCCGCGCGGGATGGAGAGAAAAGCGGTCGCCGAACTTGGCCTCCATTTCGGCGTCGGCGGCCTCAAGCGCCCTGAAGAGCGCCTCCTCCATTTTCTCGGTGCGGACGTCCACCTCAGCCGAATTTCTTTTCGAAGTCCTTCATGAAGGCGACGAGGGCGTCAACCCCCTCGGTCGGGAAGGCGTTGTAGATCGAGGCGCGGATGCCGCCGACGGAGCGGTGGCCCTTGAGGCCGTCGAGGCCGACCTTCTTCGCCTCGGACACGAACTGGGCTTCGAGGTCCTCGGTCGGGAGGCGCCATGTGACGTTCATGTCGGAGCGGAACTCCTTGAGGGCGGTGCCGCGGTAGAAGGAGCTGGCGTCGATGGCCGCGTAGAGCTTGGCGGCCTTCTCGACATTCCTGCGGTACATGTTCGCAAGGCCGAACTTCTTGAGCCAGCGGGTCGTGAGGGCGAGCATGTAGATGCTGTAGCAGGGCGGCGTGTTGTAGAGGGAGTCCTTGTCGATGAAGGTCGAGTACTTCAGCATCGTGGGCAGGGCCTTGTTGCCGGCGGCGGCGAAGTCCTTGCGGATGACGACGACGGCCATTCCGGCGGGGCCAAGGTTCTTCTGGGCGCCTGCGTAGACCATTGCGAAGTCCCTGATGTCGAAGGGGCGGGAGAGGATGTCGGATGACATGTCGGCGACGAGCGGGGCCTCGGTTTTGGGGAGGTTCTTCCACTGTGCGCCGGAGATGGTCTCGTTGGAGGTGATGTGGGCGTAGACGGCGCCGGGGGTCCACTTGCATTCGCCGTCGCGCGGCATGCGGGTTGGGATCTCCTTCTCGCAGTCGGCGGCGACGTTGACCTGGCCGACGAGGCGGGCCTGCTTGATGGCCTGGGCGCCCCAGTTGCCGGAGGCGACGTAGTCGGCGACCTTGCCCTCGCCGAGGAAGTTCATCGGGAGCATCGCGAACTGGAGGCTGGCGCCGCCCTGGACGAAGATCACATCATAGTCGTCGGTGAGGCCGAGGAGGTCGCGGAGGTTCTGCTTTGCCTCCTCGTGGATGGCCGCGTACACCTTGCCGCGGTGGGACATTTCCATGACGGACATTCCCGAACCCTTGTAGTCCACCATTTCGTCGCGGGCCTCCTCCAGGACTTCAAGGGGGAGGACTGCCGGGCCGGCGCTGAAGTTGTAGATGCGAGACATTTCTGTTCCTTGCGAATTATGGGTTGAAAATGAAAAGAAGCGGAAATACGGAATGGATAAAAGTATATCAAATGCCGGCCCCCAGGTCAAAGACGAGGACGCGGGCCTTGCGGGAGGATGGGTCTATTTCGCTGCTGAGGACCTTTTCGCCGGGCGGTATGGAAGAAGTCACCCAGACGCTGGCGCCGATGACGGCGCCGCGGCCGATGACGGTCTCGCCGCCAAGGACGGTGGCCCCCGCGTAGATCACGACGTCGTCCTCGACATCCGGGTGGCGCTTGAGTCCCTTGACGAGGGTGCCGTCGGCGTTTTTGGGGAAGGAGCGGGCGCCGAGGGTGACGCCCTGGTAGAGCTTGACATGGCGCCCGATGGTGCAGGTCTCGCCGATGACGACGCCGGTGCCGTGGACGATGAAGAAGCCCGGTCCGATTGTCGCGCCCGGGTGGATGTCGATGCCGGTCTTCGAGTGGGCGTACTCGCTCATTGCGCGCGGGATGATCGGGACGCCCTGGGCGTAGAGGACATGGGCGATGCGGTGGACGGCGATGGCGAAGAAGCCCGGGTAGCTGAGTATGACTTCGGCCTTGGACGTGGCGGCCGGGTCGCCCTCGTATCCGGCGATGGCGTCTTCGTCCAGCGTGGTGCGTATCGCTGGCAGTGCGTCGAACAGGGCGCCGACGGCGGCCCGGGCCCTGGCGCGGCATTCGGCGCGGTCGCCCTGGCCGGTCTCGGAGATGCGCCCGGCGTACTCGAACGCCCCGGATATCTGCGAGAAGAGCCGTCCGCCGATTTCGCGAAGGACATTGCGCAGCGGCCTGGCGGCGTCGGTGCCGGCGTAGCCGGAGTCGGGGCCGTGGCAGCCGGGGTAGAGGACGCCCATCAGCATGTCGAGCGTTTCGACGATGGCGCGCTGGCCGGGGAGGCCGGATTCGCGGAGCGCCGTGGATTCAGGGCGCTCCGCGCATCCCGCGAGGGCGGCGCCGAGGGAGTCGAGCTTGTCTTCGAACCAGTCTTTCATTGGCCATCCGTCCCGGCGCGGCGCGCCACTTCGACCACCAGGTGCTCCGCCCCGACGTTCGGCCCGAGCAGGCGCGTGAGGACGCGCCCGGCGCGGGACTCCGACAGCGGCACTACGGCGCGGATCTCCATGCCGTTCTCGCGGCAGAGGTTCTCGAAGTCCCTCAGCGTGAACAGGTGGATGTTTGGAGTGTTGTACCATTCCAGCGGCAGATGCTCGTCAACGGGCATGTGCCCGTTGAAGAAAAGCTGTGAGCGCGTAGTGACGTATCCGAAGTTCGGGAAGGTCACGATCACGTTGCGGGCGATCCGCAGTCCCTCCTGGAGCACCTTCAGCGGGCGCTTCATGACCTGGATGGTCTCGCTGAGGATTACGGTGTCGAAGGAGTCGTCCGGCACCAGGTAGAAGTTTTCGGAGTCGGTCGAGCCGCTGCCCGTGCGCATGTCGTCGAGAATGACGTCGTTGCCGCGGCCGAGCGCCTCAAGGACAGGGGCGAAGTCGATGTCGATGCCGACTCCGCGGACATGGCGCTGCTCCCGAAGGATGCGCAGAAGGCGTCCGCGAGCACACCCGATGTCGAGGACGCGGGCGTTTTCGGCGACCATTCCGGCGATGGCGGCGTATGCCTTCTCCTTTGCCGGTTCGAGGACGTCCGGGGCGATTTCGCGGGGCCGCCCGTTGGCCAGGAAGGCCCCGACGAGGGGCCAGAGCTGGTCGATGTGCGTCAGGAACGCGTCATGGCCGGCCGGGGCCTCCAGATTGAAGTAGGAGACCGACTTGCCGAGGTCAAGCAGGGTCCTCGCCATTGTCTCGGACTGTTCCGGGTTGAAGAGCCAGTCGCCGGATAGCGAGGCGAGAAGGACCTTGCACCTGATGCGCGAGAATGCCTGGCGCAGCGACGAGTGGCGCTCTACGAGGTCGAACTCGTCCATTGCGCGGGTGATGTGGAGGTAGGAGTTGGCGTCGAAGCGCCTGACGAACTTCTGGGCCTGGTGGTCGAGGTAGCTTTCGATCTGGAAGGTCGTCCTGAAGTCGCGGCGGGCGTTTTGCAGGAACTCCTGGCCGCGGGCCTCAAGTTCGGGGCGCTTTTCGCGGCCGAACTTCACGTTCATCAGCTCGTCCGAAAGGTAGGTGATGTGCGCGATGCGGCGGGCCTGGCCGAGGCCGCCCTCCGGGGCGCTGTCCTTGCTGTAGTAGTCGCCGTGCTGCCAGGAGGGGTCGCGGGTGATGGCGCGGCGCCCTATGATGTCGAAGGCGAGGGCCTGGGCGCTGAGTGATGGCGCGGATGCGATTACGACGGCGTTCTCAAGGGTGTCCGGCGCCTCGGTCGCCCAGTCGAGGACCTGCATCCCGCCGAAGCTGCCGCCGACGGCCGCGAAGACCTTCGAAATCCCAAGCTGCTCCAGGAGCAGCAGGTGGACGCGCACGATGTCGCGGACGGTGATTTCAGGGAAGCGCGAGCCGTATGGTTCGCCGGTAGCGGGGTCGATCGAGCTGGGCCCGGTCGTCCCGCGGCACCCGCCAAGGATGTTGGCGCAGATGACGCAGTACCTGTCGGTGTCGATGCCGCGCCCGGAGCCGACCATGCCCTCCCACCAGCCATCGGGCTCAAGCCCCTCGGCGCTGGCGCCGGCGACGTGGGAGTCGCCGGTCAGGGCGTGGCAGATGAACACGACGTTGTCCCGCTCCTCGCGTTCCAGGCCGCACATTTCGTAGGCGACGGTTATGGCCGGGAGGACCCCCCCGTGCTCCAGGACGAAGCCGCCCTCAGGCAGGCGCAGCGCAAGCTGCCGCCGCTCGACGACGCCGACGGTTTTCCCAACGTATTTTTTGCTGACCTTGGCCATTTCCCCCTGGAATTCCAAATTCGGGCTCCAGCCCGCATTGCCCGCCCGGCGCTCAATCCGGTATGAAAAGGACCTGCCCGACCCGTATCGTGTCGTTGGGGAGGTTGTTGGCGTCGCGGATCGCCTTGACGGTGACGCCGTAGGCCTTTGCTATCGCGGAGAGCGTCTGGCCGGGTTCGACCTTGTGCTCGTAGCCGCTGAGCGACTTCGCGACGGTCGTCTTGGCCGTGTCGGCGGCGCGCTTCTGCTGCTCCTTGATGAGCGACTGGACATTGGAGACGATTTCGCCGCGCATCCGCTCCTGCGCCGCCTTCAGGTCGGCGAGTTCGGCGCGGAGGGCGTCGTTTTCGCGGCGGAGGGCGTCGATGTCGGCCAGCGAGGCGTATGACGGAACGGAGCGCGACGCCGCTTCGAGGCGTTCGAGGCGCATGTCGAGCTGGGCGAGGCGGGACTCGGCGTCGCGCGCGGCGGAGAGGGCGCTTCCGGCGTCCCTCTGGAGCTGGATGCGCTCCATCTGCTCGCGGATGCGGGTCTGGTCGCGCTGTTCGCGCTCCTCCTGCCCGTAAGTCCCGAAGCCGCTGTACATCGTCCGGCATCCGGTTGCGGCCACGCAGGCGGCGACCGCGAAAATTGTCAACATCTCATTTTTCATTCAAGAAATTATAGCATATTTGTGGTAAAATCATTACCAAACTCAAGGAGAAACAACCATGGTAAAAACAACATTCACGGCGGCGGCGCTGATTGCCGCGATGGCGGCTTCGGCGTTCGTCGGGTGCCAGTCCTCGAACAGCGGTGTCGTCTTCGGGCATGACGAGGCGCTGCATGCGCAGTCGATCACCCTCGGCACGGTAACCGATGTCCGCGCGGGCGTCATCGCCGGCGAGGATTCGCCCATCGGCGCGATAGCCGGCGGCGTCGCCGGCGGCGTAATCGGCAACCTCTTCGGCGGCGGCAAGGGCAACGACGTCGCCAAGGTGGCGGGCGCCCTCGGCGGCGCGGCGGCCGGCGCGGCGATCGAGAAGAACGTCACGAAGAAGAACGGGCTCCAGATCACGGTCCAGCTCGACAACGGCCAGACGGTCGTCATCGTGCAGGAGGCGGACGTCATGTTCAGCGTCGGCCAGCGCGTCCGGGTGATTTCCCGCGGCGGGGTCGGCAAGGACCGCGTCCAGGCGCTCTAGAGCCTGTGCGAAAAACCACACCCAAACCCATCCCGCCTTGCGCATGAGGCTCCTGGAAGTCGAAAACCTGGGCCTAGGCTTCGGCGGGGCGGGGATTCTGCGCGGCGTGAGCTTCGGCGTCGGGCCGGGCGAGCGCGTCGCGCTTGTCGGCGAGAGCGGCTGCGGCAAGAGCATGACGCTCCATGCCCTGACGCGGCTGCCGCCAACCGACGCGGCGAACGTCACCGGGGAGGTCCGCTTCATGGGCGCGCCGCTGCGCGGGCCGCACCCACGCATTTCATACGTCTTCCAGGATCCCATGGCGTCGCTCGACCCCGTCATGCGCATCGGGCGCCAGCTGCGCGAGGCCTGCGTGGAGCCGGGCGAGGGCCGCGCCGCGCGGGACGCCAGGATCGCCGAAACGCTCCGCGCGGTGGACCTGCGCGACCCGGACGCGGTCATGCGCTCGTTCCCCTGCGAACTCAGCGGCGGGATGTGCCAGCGCGCGATGATCGCGATGGCGCTCCTGCGCAACCCGGCGCTGCTGGTGGCCGACGAGCCGACCACGGCGCTTGACGCGACTACGCAGGCCGATGTCATGGCGCTGCTGGGCCGCGTCGTCCGCGAGCGCGGGATGGCGCTTTTGCTGGCGACGCACAACATCACGCTCGTCGCCGGGATGTGCGACACCGTGAACGTCTTCTACGCCGGGCAGATCGTGGAGAGCGGGCCGGCGCGCGAGGTCGCGGGGAACCCGCTGCACCCCTACACGCGCGGGCTCATGGCGGCGGTGCCGCGCATATCCGGGCGGCGGGCCGCCGACCTGCGCGACATCCCCGGCGAAGTTCCGTCCCCCGCGGAAATCGAGGCGGAGTGCCGGCGCGACGGCGGCTGGGCCTGCGCCTTCCGGCCCCGATGCGCCTTCGCGGAACCCGGATGCGGCGCCGCGCTTGCGCCGCGCCGCCTGGGCGGAAGGACGGTGGTTTGCAAAAACAAGCCGCTTGAAGTATCATAGTCTTACTAACTTTGAAAGGCCCCACACCATGCTAGACATCAGGAAAATCCGCGAAACACCAGACGAAGTCAAGGCAGGCCTCGCCGCCCGCGAGGCCGACCCGGCCGCCGTGGACGAAATCATAGCCCTCGACGCCGTGCGCCGTGAAAAGACCTCCGCAGTCCAGGCGCTCCAGGGCGATCGCAACGCGATGTCGAAGAAAATCGGCGCCGCCCGCAAGGCCGGCGAGGACACCGCCGCCCTCCAGGCCGAGGTCCGCGAACTCGGCGAACGCATCGCCGCCCTTGACAGGGAGGCCTCCGAAATCGACGAGAGGCAGCGCACGCTGCTCCTCTCGCTTCCCAACCTCCCGGCCCCGGGCGTCGTCCCCGGCGGCAAGGAGGCGAACGAGACCGTCTCCGTCTGGGGCGAAAAGCCCGTCTTCGACTTTGAGCCAAAGGACCATGTCGAGCTCTGCACGAAGCTCGGGCTCATCGACTACGACCGCGGCGTCCGCATGGGCGGCAATGGCTTCTGGCTCTACCGCGGCCTCGGCGCCCGCCTCGAATGGGCCCTTCTCAACTACTTCATCCAGGAGCACATAAAGGACGGCTTCGAATTCATCCTGCCGCCGCACCTGCTGAACTACGAATGCGGCCTCACGGCCGGGCAGTTCCCGAAGTTCGAGGAGGACGTCTTCCGGCTGAAGGAGGAGGGCTTCCAGTTCCTGCTCCCGACGGCCGAGACGGCGCTCGTCAACCTGCACCGCGGCGAGATCCTGGAGGAAAAGGACCTGCCGCAGAAGCTCTTCGCCTACACCCCGTGCTACCGCCGCGAGGCGGGCTCCTACCGCAAGGAGGAGCGCGGAATGGTCCGCGGCCACCAGTTCAACAAGGTGGAGATGTTCGCCTACACGCTGCCCGAGCAGTCGTCCGACATGCTCCAGCTGCTCATCCGCAAGGCGTGCGCGCTCGTCGAGGGCCTCGGCCTCCACTACCGCCTTTCCAAGCTCGCGGCCGGCGACTGCTCCGCCTCGATGGCGACCACCTACGACGTCGAACTCTGGATACCGTCGATGGGCGTCTACAAGGAATGCTCGTCGGTCTCGAACGCCATGGACTACCAGGCGCGCCGCGGCAACATGCGCTTCCGCCGGGCCGCCACCAAGAAGACCGAGTTCCTGCATACGCTCAACGGTTCCGGGCTCGCGACATCGCGGCTTCTTCCGGCGATTGTCGAGCAGTTCCAGCAGGCCGACGGATCCGTGGTCGTCCCGGAGGCGCTCAGGGCGTTCATGGGCGGGATTGAGCGCATCGAACCGTGCAAGTAGGCTGGAGGCAGGGATGTCTGGAAGCCTAGGCGCCCCAGGTGCCTAGGCGCCCGGAAGCCCGGCGCCATGGATATGGCCAGAAGACTCCGCCACTGCTGCGAATACGCCGGCGCCGCCGTCGCGCTCCTGCTTGCGCGGATTCTGCCCTTCGGCGCGCTGTGCTTCATCGCGCGCCGGCTGGCCTCGCTCGCCTTCGCGCTGATGCGGGGCCGCCGGGAGACCGCCATCGGCAACATCCTGATGACCGGCGTCGCGCGCGACCGCCGCGAGGCCGCGCGCATTGCGCGGGAGTCCTTCGCAAGCCTTGCGCTGACCGTCGTGGAGTCCGTGACCGTCCCGCGGATGCTCGCCAGCCCGGCGCGCGCGGCCCGCGTGAAGATCGACGTGGACGCGCCGCCGGAGACCATGGCCGCATTCGAGAAGCAAGGCTGCGGCTTCATGCTCGTAAGCGCGCACCTGGGCAACTGGGAGCTCGCCGCTAAGGTCTGCTCCCGCTGGAAGCAGGTCACCGGCATCGCGCGCAGGATGGACAACCCGCTTGTCCAGCGGCTCATGGAGCGGCGCGGCGTCAGGGACGGGATGCGGACGATCGACAAGCACGACGCCCACCCGATGAAGATCGTGCGGGTCCTGAAGCGGGGCGGCGTCCTCGCGCTTCTCATGGACCAGCACGCGAGCGGCGACTCCGCCCTGACCGTTGACTTCCTTGGCATTCCGGCCCGCACCTACGGCACCCCGGCGATACTCCAGCGGCTGACGGGCGCCCCGATAGTCTTTGGCGCGGCCATCCGCAACGGCCCGCTTGACTTCACCCTCCACTTCTCGGAACCGGTCCACTATTCCTTTGGCGCGGGCACGGCCGATGACGACATCCTCGCGGCCACTCGCGATGTCGCGGCCCGCCTGGGCGACTACATCCGCCGCTGGCCCGAACAATACCTCTGGGCCCACCGCCGCTGGAAGGCGGAAGGGGCTGGCAGGCTGCAGGTTCGGCCAGCCGCCGGCCGCTGACAAACAACCACAATCTTTCGCGCGCACGCGAATGCTTGCCATTTGGTATAATCATATTGGGTGGATTTTATGTTCAAAATCGTCGAAAAGAAGAGACTTTCCGATCTCGTCTACATGATGAAGATCGAGGCGCCGCAGATCGCGGCGGCACGCAAGGCCGGGCAGTTCATCATCCTCCAGGTCGAGCCGGAGTGGGGGGAGCGCATACCGCTGACAATTTCCGACGCCGACCCGGAGGCCGGCACGGTCTCCATTGCCTTCCAGCCGGTCGGCCTGACGACGAAGCTCCTCGCGACCAAGGAGGTCGGCGACGAGCTCGCGGCGGTCCTCGGCCCGCTTGGCAACCCCTCGGAAATCGCCAAGTTCGGCCATGTGGTGTGCGTTGGCGGCGGCTTCGGCACGGCGCCGCTGTTCCCGATAGTCGAGGCGCTCAAGGCCGCCGGCAACTACGTCACCTGCATCATCGGCTACCGCACAAAGGACCTCGTGATCCTCGAAAAGGAGATGCGCGCGCTTGCCGACGAGGTGGTCGTGATGACCGACGACGGCTCCTACGGGCGCCAGGGCGTCGTCACCATCCCGCTGAAGGAGATGTGCGAGAGCGACACCCCGCCGGACCGCGTAATAGCCATCGGGCCGCCCATCATGATGAAGTTCTGCGCCGAGACGACCCGCCCCTACGGCGTCAAGACGATCGTGTCGCTCAACACGATCATGATCGACGGCACGGGGATGTGCGGCGGATGCCGGGCAATTGTCGGCGGCGCCACGAAGTTCGTCTGCGTCGACGGCCCGGAGTTCGACGCCCACCAGGTCGATTTCGACAACATGATGCAGCGCATGAAGGCATTCGTGCCCCAGGAGAAGGCCATCCTCGAAAAGCACCGGTGCAATCTCCTGAAGGCGGCGGACGCGCTTGCCGCGAAGGCCTGATTTGACAACACCCTGATGTGACGCCCCGCGCGACAATCCCATGCTGGCCGTATCCGTATTCTCAATTCTCTCGCTCCTGCTCGTGTGCGGCAAGGTGCTACGGGTGAACCTCTCGTTCCTGCAGCGGCTCTATCTGCCGAGTTCCGTGATAGGCGGGCTTGTCGGACTCGCCGCAATCAGCGTTTTCCGCGACAAGGTTCCGCCCGAATGGGTCGCCTGTGCGCAGAAGTTCCCCGGATTTCTCATTAACGTCATCTTCGCGACGCTCTTCCTCGGCGTCGCCACGCCACGCTTTGGAACGGTCGTTCGCATTGCCTTCCCGCAACTTTGCTTCGGCCAGCTCCTCGCCTGGGGGCAATACGTCCTCGGCCTTGGTCTGGCGGGGTTCGTCCTCGTTCCGCTGTTCGGCGTCCCGCCAGCCTTCGGGAATCTCCTTGAAATCGGATTCCAGGGAGGCCACGGGACAGTTGGCGGAATGTCCGAAAGCTTCCGCTCGTTCGGCTGGGAAGATGGCATAGACCTTGGGCTGACCGTCGCCACGGTAGGCATGATCGTAGGCGTCGTCGTGGGCATGGCGCTTGTCGGGTGGGCCTACGGGCGCGGCTATGTCAAGGAAGTCCTTTCATTTGACGAGCGCCCGGAACTAGAGCGGCGCGGGATACACCCGCCCGATGCCAGGCCTGCGGCCGGGCGACAGACGGTATGCAGCGATTCGATCGACTCGCTGGCCTGGCACATTGCAATAGTGGGACTCGCCGTAGGCATCGGCTATCTGCTGTTGCTCGGGCTCCAGCACGCGGAAGTCGCGCTGTTCCCGAACGCAACGCGCAGGCTGTTCACCGGCTTCCCCCTCTTCCCGCTGTGCATGATAGGCGGAGTTTTGCTTCAGTCGGCGGTAACGCGCTGCGGCGGATCGCTTCTCGTGGATCACGGGCAGATGCAGCGGCTGTCCGGCGCCGCGCTAGATTTCCTCGTCCTTTCCGCCGTAGCGACAATCAAACTCTCTGTCGTCGCGGCCAACTGGGCGCCTTTGCTGGCGCTATGCCTGTGCGGGACGCTCCTCAGCCTGCTTCTTGTGGTGTTCCTGGCGCCGCGCCTGTTCCGCGAGGCATGGTTCGAGCGCGCAATCGCCGAATTCGGCCAATCCACCGGCGTGACCGCGACCGGGCTTCTCCTGCTGCGCACCGTCGATCCCGAATCAAAGACGGTCGCGGCCGCGTCGTTCGGCTACAAGCAGCTGCTTCACGAGCCGTTCATGGGCGGCGGTCTCTGGACGGCGCTGGCGCTCACGCTGGTCTATCAGTTCGGCTGGAAGCCAGTGTGGTATTTCAGCGTCGCGATGGCCGCAGCATGGTCAGTCGCCGCATATCTTGTAATACGCGCCAACCGGCGCAAGGCCGGACACAAGTAGATTTCCGAGCGGTTCGAACGTCCTGCACAATTTAAGACACTGCCAACAAAAAGGAAAATGCCGACAACGTCAAAAATTTGCAAAGAAGCGGGGAAGGCGCAGTTCGACTGGCCGGCATTTCTTGAAAATGCCGCCGGCCGGGTACTTGACTTCGGCGACATGCCAGAAGAGGCGCGGGAGGCGGCGGCCGGAGGCTACGCGGAGGCCGTCCGGCTGGGCTACGCCGTCGGGACCTCCTCCACCCAGCCCGAATACCTCGACGGAAACCAGCTCGTCTTCTGGCCGGTAAAAAAGCCGCGCAACAAGGCCGTGCTGAGTTTCCCGGCGAGAAAGACCGCGCCCGCTGTCCACGCTGACTTCGGCGAGATTGCCCTAGGTGACGCGTTGCTCCACTACGCCAAATGGCCGCAACCGACCGTGATTGTCTCCGATGGCCCTTACGGGCTGGCGAGCTTCCCCGGCGACCCGCCAACGGCAGAGGGCCTTGCCGAATGGTACCGCCCCCATGTCAAAGCCTGGCACGACCACGCCCTGCCGTCGGCAACGCTCTGGTTCTGGAATTCCGAACAGGGCTGGGCAAACTGCCACCGCATGATCGAGGAATGCGGCTGGGAGTTCAGGAACTGCCACATTTGGGACAAGGGAATGTCGCACATTGCCGGGAACTGCAACACCCGCACGATACGCAAGTATCCAGTTGTCACCGAGGTTTGCGTCCAGTATGTCCGTAAAAACACCTTGACGTCTGGTGGCAAAAGCCTGCCATTGCGCGAATGGCTGCGCGCGGAGTGGGCTAGAAGCGGGCTGCCATTCAGCAAAACCAACGTTGCGTGTGGTGTGGCCGATGCCGCCACGCGCAAGTATTTCACAAAGGACCACCTCTGGTATTTTCCTCCGCCCGATGCGCTCATGAAGTTGGCCGAATATGCGAACGCTCATGGCCGTCATACGGGGAAGCCGTATTTTTCCAAAGACGACGGGAATGCGTTTACTGCGGAAGAATGGGAGCTGATGCGGGCGAAGTTCCACTGCGAGATTGGCGTTTCGAATGTCTGGCATGAGAAAGCCGTCCGCGGCGCCGAGCGGATGAAGGTCGGGAATGCCTCCGTCCACATGAACCAAAAACCGTTGAGTCTGCTCTCGCAGATCATCCGCTCGACATCGGATGCCGGAGATGTTGTCTGGGAACCCTTTGGCGGACTTTGCTCGGCGTCGGTTGCTGCTATCAGGCTTGGCCGCATCCCGTATGCCGCCGAAATCAACGAAAAGTTCTTCACTCTGGCAAAGAAAAGGCTGGAAAATGAACGGAAATAATGGCAGATCCCTTAGCCCACAAAAATCGGCCCCTTCAAAAACATGGACGCACTACGCGCTTTGGTGTGGCGTCCGCGACGCGCTATCGGCTCTTCCTGCCTACTTCCACAGCGACACGTTCATCGAAGGCGTGAGCGCAACGGACATCTTTGCGCTGAACAGCGCCTTGGCGGCCACAATTGAAAACCAGGTGGTCGATACCCTCAATCGAATAAGGAGCGTATGGGATCCGGCGGATAAATACGGGGCATGCTGTTTTGTGCGCCAGCCGCAGTCGTTCCCCGATGTTGTGCTGAAGGATCTGGCAAATCCTGATTCTCCGCCATTGCTGGGTATCGAACTCAAAGGATGGTATCTTCTGGCAAAGGAAGGGGAGCCAAGCATGCGCTTCACCCAAACTGAGGCCGCATGTGCCGAGGCAGACTTGATCATGGTGGTGCCCTGGGTGCTGGCAAGCGTCATTTCCGGCCGCCCTGTGATATTTGCGCCATACATTGAGGGAGCCCGTTATGCAGCCCGTTATCGCAATTACTACTGGGAAGAACTTAGAGGCGCAAAAGCGGCGACGGGAATAACCGTTCCCTCAAACGCCCACCCATACCCAAAGGCCAATGAAGCAACAACTGACAAGCCAAGGGTTGACGGCGGCGGAAATTTCGGACGGATAGCAAGGACTGGAATCATGGACGACTATCTGCGGCGCATGATGGTGCAGCCGGTCTGCGGAATTCAGGCCCGATATTGGCTTGAATTCTTCAAAATATTCCACCAGGACGCAACCGATGCAACCATTGCCGCAGCACTTAAGCGACTCAAAGAACAGGTCGGCTTTCTTTCAACGCCCGCCATGCGCGCTGAATTTCAGAATGTTATTGCCGCGCTGGAGAAGCTGGCGGTTACAGAATGCGAAAATGGCTGAATCCACCCTTTCGCAATGAACGCCGTTGCATGATCTGCAAGTTCTACACCGTTAAACAACACACTTGAAAATTTTTGAATGCGGAGAGAATGACTATGACCCCCAAGGAGAAGATGGCGATACCGCCGCAGGAGATGCCGAGCCAGGATCCGAAAGTCCGGGCCCACAACATGAAGGAAGTGGCGCTTGGCTACACCGCCGAGATGGCGAAGACCGAGGCCAGCCGCTGCCTTGGCTGCAAGAACGCGCCGTGCATGGCCGGATGCCCCGTGAAGATCCGCATCCCCGAATTCCTGGCAAAGGCCGCCGAAGGCGATTTCGACGGCGCGATTTCCATAATCCGCGAAAGCTCGCTGCTGCCCGGCATCTGCGGCCGCGTCTGCCCGCAGGAGAAGCAGTGCCAGGCGAACTGCACGCTCGGCAAGGCCCTGAAGGACGTCGGCAAGGCCGTCGCCATCGGCCGCGTGGAGCGCTTCTGCGCCGACCTCCAGCGCGAAAGCGGCAAGCAGGCCCCCGCTCCAGTGAAGCCATCAACCGGCAAGAAGGTCGCCGTGATCGGCTCCGGGCCGGCGGGAATCGCCGCCGCCGCCGACCTGCGGCGCGCCGGCCACGACGTGACGGTCTTCGAGGCTTTCCACAAGCCGGGCGGCGTCCTCGTCTACGGAATTCCGGAATTCCGCCTTCCAAAGTCCATCGTCCAGGCCGAAATCGACGGCCTCAGGGCGATGGGCGTGAAGATCGTGACAAACTACGTCGTCGGGCGCACCCGCCGCATCGCCGACCTTGTGGGGCGGGACGGCTTCGACGCCGTGTTCATCGGCACCGGCGCCGGCCTCCCGAAGTTCATGGGCATTCCCGGCGAGAGCATGGTGGGCGTATATTCCGCCAACGAATACCTCACGCGCGCCAACCTCATGAAGGCATACGACGGCGAACACGCCCACACCCCGGCCATAGTCTCGAAGAAGGTCGCCGTCCTCGGCGGCGGCAACGTCGCGATGGATGCGGCGCGCATGGCCCTGCGCCTCGGCGCCGAGGAGGTCCACATTATCTACCGGCGCTCCGAGCACGAGCTCCCGGCGCGCGTCGAGGAGGTCCGCCACGCGAAGGAGGAGGGCGTCATATTCCACATGCTCGTCAACGCTACGGCCGTCATCGGCAACGAGCACGGGCGCGTCCACGCCATCACCTGCGTCCGCTACGAACTCGGGGAGCCGGACGCCACCGGGCGCCGCACCCCGATCATGATCCCAGGCAGCGAATTCTCATTCCCGGTCGATACGGTGATCGTCGCCATCGGCAACGGCTCCAACCCGCTGGTCGCCAGAACCACGGAGGGCCTGGAGGTAGACCGCCGCGGCAACATCGTCGTCGACGAAAACAACAAGACCTCGATCGACGGCATCTACGCCGGAGGGGACATCGTCCTTGGCGCGGCCACGGTCATCCTCGCGATGGGCGAGGGCCGGTCCGCCGCCGCCGCGATCAACGACTGGCTTTCCAGGAAGTAACCCGCAACACCACCACACCAGACAGGCACACCAAATGGCAAACGCCGAATACAATTTCACCGAAATCGAGAAGAAGTGGCAGGCCTACTGGGCCGAACACAAAACGTTCAAGGCCCAGGACTTCGCCGAGGGCAGGGAGAAGCGCTACATCCTCGACATGTTCCCCTATCCGTCGGGCGCCGGACTCCACGTCGGCCACCCGGAAGGCTACACCGCCACCGACATCTACTCGCGCTACCTCCGCAACCGCGGATACAACGTCCTGCACCCCATGGGCTGGGACGCCTTCGGCCTCCCCGCCGAGCAGTACGCGATCGACACCGGGACGCACCCGGAAATCACGACCGCGAGGAACGTCGCGAACTTCAAGCGCCAGATCCAGTCGCTTGGCTTCTCCTACGACTGGGACCGCGAGGTCGCCACGACCGACCCGTCCTACTACAAGTGGACGCAGTGGATTTTCAAGAAGCTCTACGAGAAGGGCCTGGCATACATCGCCGAGGTGCCGGTCAACTGGTGCCCGGCACTTGGGACGGTCCTCGCGAACGAGGAGGTCATAAACGGCCGCTCGGAGCGCGGCAACCACCCGGTGGAGCGCCGCCCGATGCGCCAGTGGATGCTCAGGATCACCGCATACGCGGAACGCCTGCTCGCGGGGCTCGACGACCTCGACTGGCCCGAGGGCATCAAGGAGATGCAGCGCAACTGGATCGGGAAGTCCACCGGCGCCGAGGTGGTGTTCGGAGTCCGCGCCGCTTCCGGCGCGGAGCGGGACATCGGCTCCGTCACCGTCTACACCACGCGCTGCGACACGCTCTTCGGCGCGACATACATGGTCATGAGCCCGGAGCACGCGCTTGTGAAGAAGTGGCTTGCCGCGGGCCATGTCGCAAACCGCGCCGAGGTCGAGGCGTACCAGGCCGAGGCCGCGCGCAAGTCGGACTTCGAGCGTACCGAACTCGCCAAGGACAAGACGGGCGTCAGGCTTGAAGGCGTCGAGGGCGTGAACCCCGTAAACGGCGAGCCCCTCCCGATCTTCATCTCCGACTACGTGCTGGCCAGCTACGGCACCGGCGCAATCATGGCCGTGCCGGCGCACGACACGCGCGACTGGGACTTCGCCAGGAAGTTCGGGCTGCCGATAATCGAGGTGGTCGCCGGCGGCGACCCGCAGAAGGAGGCCTTCACCGACTGCGCCACCGGGACGCTCGTGAACTCCGGCTTCATCACCGGCCTCTCCGTCGAGGACGCCAAGAAGAAGATGGTCGAGTGGCTTGAGGCCAACGGCAAGGGGCGCGCCAAGACGCAGTACAAGCTGCGCGACTGGCTCTTCTCGCGCCAGCGCTACTGGGGCGAGCCCTTCCCGGTCGTCCACATGGACGACGGCTCCACGATTCTCGTCGACGACGGCGACCTGCCACTCACCCTGCCCGAGATGGACGACTTCAAGCCCACCGGCACCGGCGAGCCGCCGCTATCCAAGGCCAAGGCGTGGCTCCGGTACACCGACCCGAAGACCGGCCGCCAGGGCTGGCGCGAAACGAACACCATGCCGCAGTGGGCCGGCTCCTGCTGGTACTACCTCCGCTATATCGACCCGCACAACGACAAGGCCTTCGTCGATCCCGCCAAGGAGAAGTACTGGATGCCGGTGGACCTCTACGTCGGCGGCGCCGAGCACGCCGTGCTCCACCTCCTCTACTCGCGCTTCTGGCACAAGGTCCTGTTCGACCTCGGCCTGGTCTCGACCGACGAGCCCTTCCGCAAGCTCGTCAACCAGGGCATGATCCTCGGCCTTTCGTACAAGGACGCCCGCGGCGTCCTCGTCCCCACCGACAAGGTTGACCTCTCCGGCGACAAGCCCGTCTCGAAGGAGACCGGGGAGGTGCTTACGGAGTTCGCCGCAAAGATGTCGAAGTCGCTCCGCAACGTCGTCAACCCGGACGACGTCGTGCGCGAGTACGGCGCCGACGCCGTCCGCCTCTACGAAATGTTCATGGGGCCACTCAGCGCAGTCAAGCCCTGGAACGCCAAGGGCGTCGAGGGCGTGTTCCGCTTCCTGAAGCGCTCCTGGCGCATGGTCCGCGACCAGCCAATCGCCGACCGCGCGCTCACGCCCGACGAGGCGCGCGTCGTCCACGCCACGATAAGGAAGGTCACGTCCGACATCGAGTCGCTTTCGATGAACACCGCGATCAGCCAGCTGATGATATTCCTCAACGCCTTCGCCGGCGAGGGGAGGGAGCTCCCGCGCGAGGCCGCCGAGACCTTCACGCTGCTGCTGTCGCCGTTCGCGCCGCACACCTGCGAGGAGCTTTGGGAATACCTGGGCCACGGCGAGTCGCTCGCCTACGAGCCCTGGCCGAAGTTCGACGAGTCCAAGATCGCCAAGGACGAGGTCGAGATTCTCGTCCAGGTCCTGGGCAAGCCCAAGTCGCGCATCAGGATTCCAAGCGGCGCCGGGCAGAAGGAGATGGAGGCCGCGGCGCTGGCCGACGAAAAGGTTCGCGCCGCCATAGCCGGCAAGACGGTCCGCAAGGTCATCTGCGTCCCGGGCCGCCTGGTGAACATCGTGGCCAACTAGCCGGACGATTTGATAGAATGGATGGCCTGATTCACAAGTTTAGGAGAGAACAATAATGGTCAAGAAACCTGTTGCAATAATCATCCGCGACGGCTGGGGCATCAACCCGCTCGCCAAGGGAAACGCCGTATTTGAAGCGAAAACCCCCAACATCGACCGCTACAAGTCGCGCTACCCCTGGACCCGCCTCCAGTGCTGCGGCGAGGCCGTGGGCCTCCCCGACGGATACCAGGGCTCCAGCGAAGTCGGCCACCTCAACATGGGCGCCGGCCGCGTCGTCATCCAGGAGCTGAAGCGCATCGACGACGGCCTCTCCTCCGGCGAGCTCTTCGAGTCGCCCAAATGGAAGAAGCTCATCGCCGACTGGAAGGCGAACAACTCGACATTCCATTTCTTCGGGCTCCTCCAGGACGAGGGCGTCCACGCCCACCAGGAGCACCTCTTCAAGCTGATGCGCCGCGCCCGCGCCGAATTCCCCGCCGGCCGGATCGTCGTCCACCCCTTCCTCGACGGCCGCGACACCCCGCCGCGTTCGACCCTCGAATACATCGCCCGCCTCGAATCCGAGATGAAGGACGTTGGCGGCTGCGCGATCGGCACCGTGATGGGCCGCTACTACGCGATGGACCGCTCGAAGAAGTGGAACCTCACCGACGAGGCCTTCGCCTGCCTGGTCGACGCGAAGGGCCGCCGCGCCGCCACGGCCGAGGAGGCCGTCCGCCAGTCATACGCCTCCGACAAGACGCCGGACGGCCAGGAGATGTACGACGAATACATCCCGTGCTTCGCGATCGGCGACTACACCGGCATAGCCGACGGCGACGTGGTGATGCACACCAACTACCGCCAGGACCGCGCCATCCAGCTCACCCAGGCCTTCGTCTCCGACGGCTACCCCGGAAAGCGCGCCCGCCGCC
>JAFWPM010000070.1 GCA_017509565.1 Kiritimatiellia bacterium
AACGCGCCGAGGGTGCGCGACGTGGTCGGCACGATGGTGCTGGCGATTCTGGCCGGGTTCAGGCGGTACCGCCACATAGAGCGGATCCGGAACGACATGGTGTGCGCCGAGCTGCTGGGTATGACGAAAGTCATGTCCGACGAGTCCGTGCGGCGGCGCGGCGAGCGGCGCGCGCTCAAGAACTGCGACGAGGCCATGCTCGACGCATGGCTGGCCAGGCACGAGCGGGAAGGTTGCGGAGTCCCTTCCCCAGTTCGCCTACGTGCTGGACGTGGACAACACGGTGATGCTTCTGCCGATGGTGGAGTGAGGTAAATGCCGCAGGACGGAATCGAAAACCGACGGCTAAATCATGCCGCCGGCTGACGTCTCTTGCGCTCATGAGGCGCATCACTGCATCCCAAAAGAGGAATTTAGGTTCAAAAAGCCATGTGCAATCATCCCATCCAGGATATGGGCAAGTGGCGTCGGCGCTCTTGTTCTCCGCGGCTCTGCGGCTCTGCGTTAAAGTACTTGTGAGACGCCAGTGAATCAGCGCACCGGTGAAGTGGAATGCCAGTCCCCTTGCGCTCTCACGCCCGGCATGGCTGCGTCCAGCAGACCAGCCGCCCCTTCGGATGAAGGTTGGCAGTGCAAAGCGTCGTGCCGGGCTCCTCGATGCGGGCGCGGACGTAGAGGTCGTCGGGGGCGAGGGTGTACGACGCCTCCAGCGGCTCTCCCGGGGCGCCGACGACCGTTTTTGCCTCAAACCCGATTTTGCCGCCGTATATGCGGATTGTGCGCTCGTGGGCGTTCCGGTTCGCATCGGCCTCGGGCCGGACGACAATTGTCCGCTCCGGCGTCTCCGAAAAATCGGCCTTGGAGACAATGAACCTTATTGTGCGCACGGCCCCCGGCTTGGCCGCGACAGACACGGAAAGGGTCCCGGCGGCGCGGTCGAACGCCACGTCCTCGGGTTCCAGCCCCTCGCACGCCACGAAGTCCCCTGCATGCATGGCATCGACAAGCGAGGTGGCGTCCAGCGACTTGGCGCGCACCAGCGTCCAGGCGTTGAACGGCATCAGCATCCCGCCATGCGGCTCGCCGCGGTAGACATGCGTGTCGTCACCGCCCAGGCCGTAGAGAAGCGGCAGCCCCCTGCGCGCCCTGAACGCGTTTGCGACATCCCAGAAACGGTCGGTGTCGAAGCCGTCCTGCGGGAGATCGGGACATGCCGCGATCTCGGTGCCGTTGTTGCAAACTTCGAAGAATCGCACTGCCGGCGTCTCCGCCATGACCTCCGGCGGGATGTCGTACCACTGCCACTGGGGGTGGTTCAGCATGAAGACCGGACGCCGCCCAAGCGATTTCGCAAGCTCCGCCGTTTCGGCCTCGTGGCGCGAAATGAAATCCGACAGGCGAACGTCGTGCCGCAACCTGACGAAATCGGGCGACGCAATCGATGGCAGGAGCCGCGGGACGTTCACGGCGTTCATGTGGACCTGGTGGCTCCGCCCGCTGGAATACGCGACGGTGCGCGTGGCCTCGAAATCAGGCACCATGAGGAAGCGGCCGGGCTCATTGAAGCGCGCGGAGAGCTCGTCGAAGGTGGAGAGCCGCGCCTCGCGGACGCCGTCCCCGCGGATGCGCGTCTCGGCATCCGGGAAGGCGGCGAGATATTCTGCGAAGTAGCGCTCCCTGCCAGTCTCGGCCAGCCAGCGGTCGCGGCTGTCCTGAAAGACGTTGTGGTCGCTCAGCCCCAGGAAGTGGTAGCCGTGCCCCTTGTACCACGCGACCGCCTCCTCCGGGAAGGCCAGGCCGTCCGACCAGAATGTGTGCGTGTGAAGGTTGCCGCGCCACCATCGCGCGGCGCCGGCTGAAGTGCGTTTTCCTGATTCCGTGTCCATTGTTTTCCTAACCATATACAATTATACGCCACCATATGGCGCAAATCAATTGTAAAATGTTTGGTATAATTACGTCATTTCCTCACAATGAAAAAGCACGTAATGCTAATGATAGACCCGCCGATACCGGCGCGGTTCGAAGGCATCGGGAAATTTGCCCGCGAACACGGATGGCGCCTCACCCTGGCCAACCGCCTTGTCCGCACCCCCCGCGGGTGGAGCGGCGACGGGGCGCTTGTCACCCTCAGGAACGACCCGGCCACGGTCCGCTTCACCGAAGACCTCATGCGGCGCGGGATACCCGCTGTTGACCTCACATTCCACCGCCCCGACATCGCCATTCCGCGGGCGATTCCCGACTACGAAGGGGCCGGCCGGCTCGCCGCCCGCCATTTCATGGCCAACGGCATCAGGCGCGCCGCGTGGTTTTCCACGGAGTGGTCGAATGTCCAGAAGCTCTTCTTCAAGGGGCTTTCCGGCGGCATGGCCGGCGCCGGAAGGCCGCAGTCCGCCGTCGAGCGGTTCGTGCTATCCGAACTCGTCCCCAGATCCAGGCTCGACGACCCGGACCGCTTCGCATCGGCGCTCTCCCCAAGGCTTCTGGCGCTCCGCAAGCCGGCGGGGATTCTGGCGTACAACGACGAGGAGGCTTCGCGCGTGGCCGCCCTCTGCATTGACATCGGCATCAGGATCCCGGAGGAAATCGCGGTAATGGGCATTGGCAACGACGTATTCCTCTGCGAGAACCAGGCTGTGCCCATTTCAAGCGTCGACGACGAGCTCGAACGCAGCGGCTACGACGCCGCCGCGCTGCTCCAACGGCTGATGGACGGCGAGGCAGCCCAACGCGGGCCAATCCTCACTGGATGCAGGACTGTCGTGCGCCGGAGATCGACCGACACATTCGCCACAGAAAACCCCGCCGTCGGCAAGGCGCTGGCGATCTTCGCCGCGAACCTTGCGAATCCGCCGTCGATGGTCACCATCGCGCGCAGGCTGGGGGTTTCGCGCGCGACACTTGACCGGCTCTTTGTCCGCAACCTGGGCATTCCGGCCCACGGCGCGCTTTTGCGCCAGCGCATCGAAAAATCGAAGGAGATGCTTCTGAACACGGACATGGACGCGAGCGAAATATCGGCGGCGTGCGGGTTCTGCAACCCGGCATACTTTTCGGCCGCCTTCAAAAGGAGCGAAGGCGTCACACCCGGCAAGTGGCGCAAGGGATGACGGCGCCCGCGGCGCGGCCAGCCACGTCTTTCGGGCGCGTTGTTATCCGGGGCGGAATCGTGTATACTGTCTCCATTGGCCATTCCGCCCGGCCGGGCGGACACTCCGGCCCCGGCATTTGAAATTTCCTGATTCCACTTCAATAGGCCACAACCATGCGACAGATGGCGCAAAGGGTATACGACGAAGTCGCGCGTGTCATGGGGGACGCGCGCGACGGCGGTTCCTATGCCCTGCCGTCGCTGCCCGGCGCCTCCGCGGCGCTGGTGGTGCTGGGGCTTTCGAAACTGTTCCCCGAACGGGACATCCACGCCATCGTGCCGGACTCACGCGAGGGCGAGCTGCTGTTTTCCGACATCAGGGCATTTGAAACTTCGCCGGAGCGGGAGCCGCTTCTCCTCCAGCCACCGGAGGACGGCACCGACATCGACCCGGACCGCGACGGCATGCGTCTTGAATACGCCAGGGCTCTCTCGGGGCGCGGGCGCGACGCCGGGCGGCTTTTCATCTCGGCGGCCGGCGACCTGCTTTCGCCGCTGCCCGACCCCGCCGCAGTCGCAGAAAGCGGGGCCATGCTCCGCTCCGGCGGCCCATCGCCGCTGCCCTTCCACGACATTCCCGGGCGCCTGGCCGCGCTTGGCTACGAACGCGCTCCAGAGGTGACCTCCAAGCGCACCTTCGCCGTCCGCGGCGGCCTCATCGACATCTGGCCGCCAACAGCCCCGCTTCCGGTTCGCATCGACTTCTTCGGCGACGACATCGACGCGATGCGCGAGTTCGACCCGGCCTCCCAGCGCTCGCGCGGCGAGCTGGAATCCATCTGGCTGCCGCAGTGCCGGATGTCCGAAATCCCGACAATAACCCCGGCCGACCGAATCCGCGCCGGGTCTGTCGTCATCTGGCTCGAATACGACCGGGCCGGCGACATGGGCGGCGATTCCGGCCCATCCTCGCGCCTCGCCTCCGCCATCTCGGCCAGCGGGCCGCACCTTACCCTCTACACCGGGGAGCCGGCGCCGCGCGGGGTCCCGACAATGCACCTGGCGCCGGCGGCGCCGCCGGGGATAGCGGACTTCGGCGAAATCGCCGCCGACCCGCTGCTGCGCGCGGACGCCCGCAAGAAGCTAATCTCGGACCTCTGCGCCCTCGCGCGGCGCGGGGAGGGCGTATACCTATGCGTGGACACCGCGGGCGGCGTCGAATGGCTCGCCCGCGAACTCGGGGACGCCCATGGCATTGAAGTCCGCCAGGCCCTCCTTTCCGGCGGCTTCGCGTGGCCGGACCTGCACGTCACCGTCCTGGCGCAGCCCGACATCTATTCGACAAGGAAATCGGCCGGGCGCCGCTTCGTGTCGCCGTCGGTGCGATTCCCCGGCGAGCGGGTCGCCCGCCCGGAGGAACTGCGCCCGGGCGACCTTGTCGTCCACATCGACCACGGCATCGGGCGCTTCAGGGGCATGGCGCAGACCGAGGTCGGCGGCCGGCCGCAGGACTTCTTCAGGATAGAGTACGCGGATGGTGTCGAACTCCAGGTCCCGGTCTCCCAGGCCCACCTGCTCGGACGCTACATCGGGGTCGCGGGACAGCAGGCCACGCTCCACCGCCTCGGCGGGAACCGCTGGAAGAACGAATGCATCAAGGCGCAGCGGGCCGTCGTTGACTACGCATCGGCGCTGCTTGACCTCCAGGCGCGGCGCGACGCCATGCCAGGCACCGCGTTCGACGTCCAGCCGCCGTGGTTCGACATCTTCGAGGCCTCATTCCCATTCAAGGAGACCAAGGACCAGCTCACGTGCATCGAGGCCGTTAAGGCCGACATGGCGAAGCCCCGCCCGATGGACAGGCTAATCTGCGGCGACGCCGGCTACGGCAAGACCGAGGTCGCGATGCGCGCCGCCTTCATCGCCGTGATGAACGGCAGGCAGGTGGCCGTCCTCGCGCCCACGACAATCCTCGCCGAACAGCACTACACCACATTCCGCGAGCGCATGGGGGCCTTCCCCGTGTCAATCGACGTCGTCAGCCGCCTCAAGACGCCATCCGCGCGGCGCCGCATCCTGGACGCGGCGGCGTCCGGCTCGCTCGACATACTGATCGGCACCCACGCGCTCGTCCAGCCCGATGTCGTATTCAAAAACCTCGGGCTCGTGATAATCGACGAGGAGCAGCGCTTCGGCGTCGGCCACAAGGAGCGCCTGAAAATGATGAACGCCACGGTGGACGTCCTTACGCTGAGCGCGACGCCAATCCCGCGCACGCTCTACATGAGCATGGTCGGGGCCCGCGACATGTCGCTCCTCCAGTCCCCGCCGCAGGAGCGCCTTGAAATCAGCACCAGGGTCGCGCGCGACTCTGACGAAGTCATCGCCGCCGCGATCCACCGCGAACTCTCCCGGGGGGGGCAGGTGTTCTTCCTCCACAACCGGGTGCTGACGATCGACCTCATCCACGACCGGCTGCGCCGCATCGCGCCGAACGCCCGCATCACAGTCGCGCACGGCCAGATGAAGGCGCCGGAACTCGCCGCCGCCATGAAGGAGTTCGAGAGCGGCGCGAGCGACATCCTGCTATCGACCTCGATCGTCGAAAGCGGGCTGGACATCCCGCGCGCCAACACCATCATCATCCACAGGGCCGACCGCTTCGGCCTCGCGGAGCTCTACCAGCTGCGAGGGCGCGTTGGGCGCTCGTCGCGGCGCGGGTACGCCCTGCTGCTGATCCCCGAACAGGGGGTCGTGGACGGCGACGCCAGGGAGCGCATCCGCGCCATCCAGCGCCACGGCGGCCTGTCCGGCGGCCTCGGCCTTGCGCTGCGCGACCTGGAGATCCGCGGCGCCGGTAACCTCCTTGGCGCCGAGCAGAGCGGCCACATCGCCTCCGTAGGTTTCGGCCTCTACTGCCAGCTCCTCAAGAGGACGGTCGCCCGGCTGAAGGGCGAGAAGCCGCCCGACATCGTCGCCGTCGGCCTCCAGCTCGACTTCATCGACATCGCGGACGGGGACCGCGGCGGGGCGCAGGCCGGCGCCGCCGCCTGCATCCCGGCCTCCTACATCGACGACGATGGCCTCCGCATGGGGATCTACCGCCGCATCGCGGAGGCGACCACCGTGGAGGAAATCCGCTCGCTGGGCGACGAAATCGCGGAACGCTTCGGAGCGCCCCCGCCCGAGGCCAGAAGGATGCTCCGCATCGCCGAACTCCGCGTAGTCGCCGCCAAAGGCGGCATCCACCGAATCGAGGCGAAGGACGGCGTAATCCGCCCCTACGACATCCACGGCCGCGTAATATCCGGCCCAGGGGGCAGGTTCGCCCGCGTAAGGGGCGACGACACCGACGCGAAGATCACCTCTCTCTTCCGCGCAGTCTCACGCTCGGCGCATGGCGCCGCATCACGGAAAAAGGCTCACGCCAATGGTTGACAGCATCATCGAAAAGGCCCTTTCCGGGCCAAGGGCCCTCGGCGCGGGCGACCTCGCAGTACTGGTCGCCCTCGACGACCCGGCCGAAATCGGCAAGGTCAGGGAGGCCGCATACGGGCTTAAATGCCGGTACTCCGGCAAGGTCGTCTCGATGCGCGGCATCATCGAGCTCGGCAACGTCTGCGCGAAGGACTGCTACTACTGCGGCATCAGGAAATCGAACGCGAAGCTTGAGCGCTACACTCTTTCGGCCGACGACATCGCGCGGCTGGCGGAAATCGACGCCGGCCAGGGCTACGCCT
The DNA here is from genome assembly GCA_017509565.1 of Kiritimatiellia bacterium. Taxonomy (GTDB): domain Bacteria; phylum Verrucomicrobiota; class Kiritimatiellia; order RFP12; family JAAYLN01; genus RGIG5952. The sequence goes on from JAFWPM010000070.1 coordinate 6,835, forward strand.
CGCTCGTGCTCCAAAGCGGCGAAGTCGAGGGGGAGGCGCATACGCGCTTCATCGAGGATTGCCTCAGGCGCATCGCGCCGCTCGGGCTCGGGGTAACGCTGTCGCTGGGCGAGCAGGAGGAGGACGTCTACCGGCGCTGGCGCGAGGCCGGCGCGGAGCGCTACCTGCTGCGCATCGAAACCTCGAACCCGGCGCTATACGCGCGCATCCACCCGGAGAGCCACAGCTGGGAAAGGCGCGTGGAGTGCCTGCGCGCCCTGCGGCGCTGCGGCTACCAGGTCGGGACGGGCGTCATGTCCGCCCTGCCGGGGCAGACGCCGGACGACCTGGCGCGCGACATCGTATTCTTCGGCGAAATCGACGCCGACATGATCGGCATGGGCCCCTACATCCCGCACTGCGACACGCCGCTTGGGCGGACTGCTCCGGAACTCCCCGCCTCCGAAAGGCTGCGCCTCGGCCTGAACATGATCTCGGCCACCAGGCTCTACCTGCACGACGTCAACATAGCGTCCACGACGGCTCTCCAGGCGCTTGCGCCGGATGGGCGAGAGCAGGGCATCCTGGCCGGGGCCAACGTGATGATGCCGAACATAACGGACACGAAATACCGCCGCTCCTACCAGCTCTACGACGGGAAGCCGTGCCTCGACGAAAACGCGCTCATGTGCCGCGGGTGCCTGGAGCGCCGCCTGGCGCTGCTGGGCGAGTCAGTCGGCTACGGCCGCCGCGGCGACTCGCCGCACTTCCTCGCGCGCACGAGCGCAAAGGCGCCGTCCGCCTAGTCGTAGCCCTTCGGGTTCTGCGACTGCCAGCGCCAGGTGTCCTCGCACATTTCCCTAAGCCCGCGCTCCGCCTTCCAGCCCAGGAGCTTCTCGGCGAGGGCCGGGTTGGCATAGCAGGCGGCGACGTCGCCGGGGCGGCGCGCAACAATCTCGTATGGCACCTTCCGCCCGGAAGCCTCCTCGAAGGCGTGGACCATCTCAAGGACGCTGTAGCCATTGCCCGTGCCCAGGTTGACCGTGACGAGTTCGCCGGGGTGTTCGGCAAGGCGCCTGATGGCCGCGACATGGCCGATCGCGAGGTCCACGACGTGGATGTAGTCGCGGACGCCCGTGCCGTCCCTGGTCGGATAGTCGTCGCCGAAGACGCGCAGCTTCGGGAGCTTCCCGATGGCGACCTGGGAGATGAAAGGCATCAGGTTGTTCGGAATGCCGTTCGGGTCCTCGCCTATGCGGCCGCTCCTGTGCGCGCCAATGGGGTTGAAGTAGCGCAGGAGGGCTACGCCGAGGTCCGGCTCCGCGGCATGGATGTCGCGAAGCATGTCCTCGATCATGAGCTTCGTCCGCCCGTAGGGGTTTGTCGCGGCGAGCGGGAAGTCCTCGGTGATGGGGACGGTCTTCGGGACGCCGTAGACGGTGGCGGAGGAGCTGAACACGATGTTCTTCACGCCATGCGCCTTCATCGCGCGGAGGAGGGCGAGGGTGCTTGTGAGGTTGTTTTCGTAGTAGCGGAGCGGCTGGGCGACCGATTCGCCGACGGCCTTGAGGCCAGCGAAGTGGATCACGGCGTCAAACTTGGACGAGGCGAAGATCGCGTCGGTCCTTGCGGCGTCGCAGAGGTCCGCCTCGACGAACCCCGGCGCGCGCCCGGCGAGCTCGGCGATGCGGCGAAGCGCCTCGGGCTTGGAGTTTGCGAAATTGTCGACGATTGTCACATCGTAGCCGCGCGTGAGCAACTCAACGGCGGTATGGCTGCCAATGTATCCGGCGCCTCCCGTTACGAGGATGTTCATTTTATGGTTCCGCTTCCTGTGGCCCGCTAGTAGAGGATGCGCCCGCACATGCCGCAGGTGACGAACTCGGTGTCGTGCTTTATGAGGTGGGCGGACGAAGGCGGCTGGGCGAGGTGGCAGCCGCTGCAGATGTTGCCTTCGAGCTTTACGATCGTCGGGTGGTGCGAGATCGCGAGGCGCTCGTAGAAGCGGAGGTGCTGGGGGCTGATTCCCGCGGCGCACTCCGCGCGCCTGGCCTTCTGCTCCTCAAGTTCCGTCTTCGCGGCGGCGAGGCGCTCGTCAACTTCGGCGATTTCGGCGCGGATGCCGGCGATCGCGGAGTCGAAGTCCACCGGCGCGGCGGCCTCCGCGCTTTCCGGCGCAAGCCCCTGCTCGGCCTGTAGCTGGCGGCGGAGGGTGTCGGAAAGTTCGGCCTCCTTGATGGCGCGGTGCTTGGGCAGGGTGGCGATTTTCCTGCCGAGGTCGGCGATCTTCGTGTCAAATTCCTGCAAAACCAGAAGGGGGTCAATCAAGCTCACGTGGCATCTCCTTAAGTGAAATGTAAAGTTAGATAATGATTCTAGCCTAAATCGGCCGGAAAAGCAAATCGCGGCGCATGGCGCGACCTAGAAGATGATTGCGCAAGCCGGGTCGAGGGCGGCGCGGACGCGGGCGCGCTCACCGTTTTCCAGCGGGCATCCTGTGAGGCGGAGCGTCCGGAGGGCGCGGAAGGACGCGAGGGTGGCGTCGTCCGGCAGGGAGGCTATGCGCGCGTTGCCGGAGAGGTCGAGGTTGCGGAGGCGCGGCAAGGCCGCCAGCACCGCCGGGAACTCCGCGAGGTTGTTGTCGGCGAGGTCGAGGTCCGTCAGTTCGGCGCAGGCGGAGAGTTCCCCGGGCAGGGACTCAAGGCGGTTCCGGCGCAGGTATAGGCGGCGGAGGCCCCGGAGGGTGCCGATCGACGGCGGCAGAGAAGAAATCTCGTTGTAGTTCAGGCGCAGGAAGCGCAGCCCGGGCGGCAGCGCGCCGGGCAGTTCAGCGATGCCGTTGCGGTCCAGGTTGAGGTAGCGGAGCGAGGGCATGGCTTCCAGCCCCTCCGGGAACGCGGCAAGCCCGCAGCCGCCGAGATAGAGGTCGCGCAGCGACTTCAGGGACAGCACCTCGCCCGGCATTGCGCCTAGGCGGACCCTGCCCAGGTCGAGGACCTCCAGCGACTCCAGCCCGGCGAGCGCGGCGAAGCCGGTGTACGCGCCGCCGCGGAGATAGAGCCTGCGCAGGCGCGGCATCGAGGCGACTTCGGCCGGGACCTCGCCGGATCCGCCGCCCAGGTCCAGCTCCTCGACCGTCGCCGCAATCGGCGCGGCCTCGTCCATCCCGCGCGCGGACACCAGCCGGTCAGGCGCTTCCCGGTGGTCGAAGCACCCGCCGCAAAGCGCCGCCGCAAGCGCCGCGAAGACCATGGCGCGTGGAAAAAATCCCAAAGAAAAAAAATTTCCCATTTGCATTTTCATCAACAGTATTATACACTATTTCCTGTTGCAAGAACCCCAAAACAACCAAGGACACAAATGAACTTCAAGACCAGAATCGCCGCCGCGGCGGCTTGCATCGCGTCGATTTGCACAATCTCACAGGCGACCCCGCGCGCCGCGGAGGCTTCAGGCGCCAACTACCTCGTGGCCGCAGAGCCCCTTGACTGCTTCCATATCGGCGGCTACTACCGCTACACCTCGCGCGAGGTCAATCACAACTACGACCTGACGCAGGACCACATCGCCTTCACCCTCGGCTACGACATTCTGGACTGGTTCTCGATCTACGGGATCGTCGGCACCGGCGACGCCGAACTCGACCACTACGACTCCGAGCGCGACTACTCCGTCATCTACGGCGGCGGCGGCTGGCTCAACATCCTCGACCACGACCTCCTCTCCAACCTCTCCTGCGAGACGAAGCTCCGCATCTCCGCATCCGCGCAGATGGTCTTCGGCTCCCCGGAAATCGACGGGGTCGAGTGCGACTTCCACGAGTTCTACGGCGCGCTGACCTTCAGCGTCGTCAACGAGCTCCTCGGCAACAAGGACCTATTCCCCGACGCGATCGGCGTCTTCGCCGGCCCCGTGTGGGACATTTACGACTGCGATGAATACGACGCGACCGGGGACAAGGTCGGCTTCGGCGCCGGCCTCGACGTCTACCTCGCGCGCCGCGTCGGGGTGAGCGCATCATACGAGACCTACGGCAGCGGCGACTGCGCCGTCAACCTCGCGCTCAACTGCCGGTTCTAACCGCTTGGCGCCCGGAGCGGACCTTCCCTCACGCCCCGGGCGCGCTTCCGCTAAGGCGGTGGCTTCCCGCCACCGCATTTTTTTTGCCCACCTCAAAACATCCGCACCAATGTCCAACTTCAACGACGCCGACTACGCCGCCCGCGGCATTCCCGAATGCATCATCGCGGAGTCAATGCGCGGGCTCACCGATGTCTCCCGGCCCAGCGATTTCAGCATCGGCGGCCTTTGGTTCCGCCCAGGCAGCCTGGACGCCAGGACCGCGCCGCTCGTGCCCGGGGCCGCCGAGGGCGACCCCGCGATCATCGCCAGCCTCCCGGACGGCCGCCCCGCCG
>JAFWPM010000071.1 GCA_017509565.1 Kiritimatiellia bacterium
ATGGCGGCAGGCTGGGAACTTGTTCACCATGCCGCCGCCATGGTCGCGCCCCAAGTCGTCGCAGACGACACCCAGCATAGCCGGCTTTCGTGGTTGCGCGTAGCGCCATTCCTTTCGCGGACTTTACGTGAGATGCTGTTCAATCACCTCCCACAGTCATGCACGAAGAGCCAAAAAAAACGCCGGCCCCTGCAAAAAAATGCTTGACATTGTCTCGCATATAATGTAGAATTAGCGCGTTGAATTAGTGGGGTAGTGTAGTCGGAAATTCGGCTCTCAGCCTGATTTCATGCGCTCTTCACCAACTTGACTCGAAAAAGGCGCGCATCCGCGTGGATGGCTAGCGTTACAGTTCTTAACCTAACTCTAAGGCAAAGACAATAATGAAAAAGACTCTTACAATGGCCGCCGTCGCAGCAACGTTTGCGGGCATGGCCGTTGCGGCAATAGAGACATCGAATGTCGGCGGCTACCTCGACAAGTCTGGCGATCTTGCTCTAGTTTGCAATCCTTTCGTTGCAAGTGGTAAGTTGGCCGACATTGATGGGTCCGCCCTTGGTGCCTCTGCTTCCATACGCATTGTCGCTGCTTCCGGTGCCGTTACTGAATACAAGTGGACAGAAGGCAAGTGGAAGAATGGCGATGTCGATGGTAGTGATGTCACTCTAAGGCGAGGCGATGCTTTTCAGATTTCCGGCTCCGGAACTGTTAGCGTTTCTGGAGTGATTGTAGAGGATAATGTGGCGGATCGGACCGTTGTCAAGGGATACAATCTCTATGGCAATGTTGTGCCAGCTGAAAAGACGCTTGGTTCGCTATCCTTCAGCGCGTTTGATGCAAACAGGGATTATGTCCGTGTTGGTTCAACCAAGTATGTCCTGAAGAAGGGACACTGGTATCGCAAGAGCGATCTTGAGTCCGCAACAAGCCTCACAGGCTTGACGACATATGACTCCTTGTCGCTTGCCGCCGCTGAAGGTTTCGTTGTTTACTGCGGCAAGACGCAAAAGACGCTCACGATTTCCGGCACTCTGCCAGCGGGCAACTAAAAGAAGGATTTTCTAAATGAAGAAGTTTATTTTTGGCCTTCTTGCAGTTTCGGCTTGCGGGATGCTTTCGGCAGCCACGGTCGACTGGAAATCTGGCGATCTTGCTGACTCAATCTCTTCCGACATAACTTCTATTACTGGTTACTACTATGTGATAGACGGTGCTACTTACCAGTCGTTGTCGGCTATGAGCAACGATGATTTGGTTGAGACCTATGTTGATTCCAAGACCGGTGAGATCGATGTCAGCAGTCTAAAGGTTCTCCGTTCGGGCAATTCTGGCCCTGTTGACGCCACGACCGATATCGTCAACGTCAACATGACCGACGCCAACGGTACCGACCCCGAATACGCTCTTGTCATTTATGTGGCGAAAAGCGCGTTTGGTGGCAGCTATGCCGTAGCCTCTACCGCCAATTATGTCGGGCAGCCCGAAGGTTACTTTGGTGACGACAACCCCGAATCCAACAACAACTATGTTGGTGTTGACGCGGTTGAGGGAATGTCCAATAGCAACTGGGCTGCGGTTCCCGAACCCACGACGATTGCCTTCCTCGCCCTCGGCCTCGCGGCTGTCGGCCTGAAGCGCAAGGTCGCCTAATCCGATTCATATCGGACTCAAAGAATACCGGGGCTTCCGCCTCGGTATTTTTTTTGCCGCTTTGCCTGTGCCGCTGTTGCGACGTTCGCTTCCTAGGCATAAACAAAGCGCTTGCCATTTTCCCCGTGTTTTTGTAAAATTCCATTGAAAATCATAATCTGGGGATATTGCCATGAAAAGAATTGCGATTACCTTTTCGGTGTTCGTTCTAGCCATCGCCTCTTTTGCAGCGGATGTGAGAATAGGATCCGGCTTTCTCTATGTACCTGAGATGGACGGTTCCTTTTCAGCCACTCTTGCCAGTGGATATAGTGTTCGCCATGCCAACTATATCCTTAGCGAGGATCAATATAATGCTTACATGGGTTCTGAAAATCCAGCACTAGCCATATACGAAGATCTTGTTGCGGGGACACTTGGCGAAGAAAAAGTCTATGATGGGGTTGTGACATCTGGCAGCGAACTGGTGATTTTCAGTAGGCAAAAATGGTACTTTGATCAAGAGTCATATGACCAGGGAGACGATGAGGATAGTTGCTGGTATTACTTTGACGAATATTACGACTATTCGGAAAATGGTTATGTGGCTGCCGCATATGTTTATGAGGACGTCTCAACCGGGGTGACGTATTACATTGCTGTCCCCTTGTCATTCGTTACTGAAAGTGAGGAGGAAGCCGACTTCTCCTTTAACAGGGGGCGCTTAATTGAGGATGTTGGGCAGAACTTTGGCCACTGGAATGTAATCCGCCCGGTGAGCGCGATCACCTTCGACAATGGCGCCGGGGAAGGTGGCGCTACGGAGGCCGTCGGGACATACGGCCTTCTCCCGGACTCCGTATCCGTGCCGGTTCTTGAAAACAAGGTCTTCGGCGGCTACTACGACGCCCCTGATGGCGCCGGCGTCCGCTACTTCGATGAGAACGGCGAGCCGACCATGGCCTGGGACAAGACAGACGGTGAGGTCACGCTTTACGCGAAGTGGTCGTCGAACATCGTGACGGTGATATTCCTGGCCAATGGCGGCAATGGCGCCATGGACGAAATCTTTTTCCAGCCCGGGGATTCCGTCGAGTTGTCCGAAAGCCTTTTCGCCAGGGGGGACTACGCCTTTGCCGGGTGGTCGTTTTCTGAAACCGGCGGCGTCGCCTATCCTGACAAGTGGGAAGGGGAACTCCTTGATTCGCTTGGCGGCAATCCCGTGGCCGGCGATGTCGTTTCCCTCTACGCCGTCTGGGCGCCTGTCACGTTCAATGTGAAGTTTTCCGCGAATGGCGGCAAGGGGGCGATGGCCGCGCAGAAGTTCAGGACCGGAACGGCCGCGGCCCTCCGTGCCAACGCCTTCACCAGGAGCGGCTATGTGTTCCTAGGCTGGGCGAAGAGCGCCGCCCTGGCCGGCAAGTGGTCGGTGGCCTGGAAGAACAAGCAGACGGTCAGGGATCTTGTGGCGTCTGGGAAGACGGTGACGCTCTACGCGGTATGGGCGAAGGCGAAGTACAAGGTCGGCTACAACGCGTATGGCGGCACTTTGCCGAAGGGCGTGAAGATGGCCGCGCAGACGCATGCGTATGGCACGGCCGCCAAGCTGGCCAAGAACCAGTTCGTCAGGAGCGGCTATGTATTTGCCGGCTGGGCGACCAGCAAGGCGAACGCGAAAAGTGGAGTCATCGCCTATGGGAACGCGCAGAAGGTCAAGAACCTCACCCCGAAGGGGGGCACGGTCACGCTCTACGCTGTCTGGGCGAAGCCAAAGTACAAGATAGCCTTTTACGCCAATGGCGGCAAGGGGGCGACGGTAGTCCAGACGGTCAAGTACGGGCAGGCGGTCAATCTCGCGAAGTGCAATTTCGCTGCGCCCAAGGGAAAGAAATTCGCCGGCTGGGCGACCAGCGCCGCCAAGGCGAAGGCCGGCAAGGTTAAATACAAGAACAAGGCCGCCGTGAAGAACCTGCTCCTTACAGGCAAGACGGTCAAGCTTTACGCCATCTGGAAGAAGCAATAATTACACCACCTAGGTGCGCCTTCCCTTATCTTATCTTGTGCATAAAGGGACACACAATCTATTGACACTACGCTGTCTCTAGGTGCGCCGTCCTTTATCTTGTGCACAAAGGGACAGACATTTTATCGAAGGTTGGAATAGGGGTTGTCGGATGTCGGCTGTCGAATGTCGCGTAACGGGGCAAACAATCGACTTGGGCGCTTAAAAGTCAAAGCTGAATATCCGGCACATGCTGTCTTCGCCCCATAGGCGCTGGGGAATCAGGCGTATGCCGGAGACAGGTGCATCACCAAGCGGCACCTTCACCAGCCGCCGGCGATTGTCGCGCACATCGGCTGCAATGCGCCATTCCCCGTCCGCGCCGCGTACTTCAATGCGGAAGTCACGCGCAAGCGTTGCCGGCATTTCAAGCCGCCCGCGTTCAAGCGCGTAGTTTGAAAAGGCGTTGCATTTATGTGAACCCACGCGGTTGAGGTCGCTGTCGAAAACGATTCTTGCGCGGGAGACCTTTGCCGGAGTCACCAGCGCGTATTCGATGGACGATCCAAGCGGCACCGTCGCTGCGTTTTCCGCGTCGCCAACGGGGCGGTCAACGCCGTTTCTCAGCATCTCCAAGTCCGTGGCCTCGGATGAAGCGGCGGAGAGCGTAGCCGCGCGGGCGTCGGCGGAAATCACGCGCACCGCGCCGGGGATGAAGCAGTCGTCGTCGAGTAGCGCCTGACGCAGTTCCCCGATGTGGAGTGAACCGACCTCGCGGGGCGAGCAGTTGTGCGCGGACGCGATTGCCGCGGCGGTGCCGGCAGCCTGGCCAAGCATCCCGCAGGTGCACATTACGCGCGTGGACGACAGGGCCACATGGCTCACGCTTATGTTCCGCCCGGCGAACAGGAGGTTTTCGACGTTCTTCGAATAGAGGCACCGGTATGGGATCTGGTACGGCGTGTTCAGTCGGATCGATACGTTTGACGGGGTGGTGCCGGCGAAGCCGTTCGGGTCGTGGTCGTCGAGCGGCCAGCCTCCGTAGGCCACGGCGTCGGGGAAGTCCCGCTGGGAGACGATGTCGTCCTGCCTGAGCATGAAGTCGCCGACATAGCGGCGGCTCTCGCGCTTTCCTGGAAGGAATCCAAGCCATTCAAGCTCCCAGTTTTCGGCGCCGCGCCGCGCGTCGTTCTTGTAGTAGTCCCAAAGTCCTAGCGCCGTGCGCAGGAGTTCGTCGCGCACCTTCTCAGTGTCGGCGATGGAGTCGCCGCATCCGCCGAGTTCGAGCCACCAGTAGTTCCCGTTTGGATTGAAGTCCAGCATGTTGGGCTTGAGCCCGCGGCCTCCGGGGTAGCGGTTTGCCCATGGCGGGGGCGTGAACTGCTTCGGCGAAGCGGTCTCCCGGGCCTGGATCAGGCAGCTCATGCCCATGGTGCGCGAGTCCCCGGTCTCAGGCGCGAGGGGTTCCCCGAACTCAGCCCGCGCCTCGCGGCCGACGCGGAATTCCGCGCCGGTGAGCGGCGCAAGGACGCTGTCGCCGGAGCAGTCGGCGAAGTATTTCGCCTTTACCTTCTGCCAGCGCTGCGTGGTCGTCTGCCAGCCGGTGACTGAAACGATGCGGGAGCCGTCCATCTCGGCGGAATTGCAGGAGCAGTTCAGTAGGAGTTCGACTCCCGGCTGCGTGGCGACCGCGCCGTAGAGGACGGAGTCCCAGAGGGAGTAGTTCCGGTCGGGGTTGAAGGCGGCGTTGTCGAGCAGCAGTTCCTCGATTATTCCGGTTTCGTGGAGGTTCCTGCCCTCGCTGCCGCAAATCCACATCCTGACTTCGCTGGAGGCGTTCCCGCCAAGGACGGGCCGGTCGTGCATCAGGGCGACGCTTGCGCCGCGGCGCGCCGCCGCGATTGCCGCTAGCATCCCCGCAAGACCGCCGCCGACAACGCATAGGTCAACTTCGTGGGTTTCCGTCTTGAATGGTGACATGGTGTTCCTTTTGTTACGCCGGTTGCCGGCGGTTGCCTTCGGTGCGGTGCCGCGCTATAGCGCCCCGAAGAATATTGACGAGAATGTCGAGACCGGCGAGGTTTCGCGGAAGTCGTCGAGCATGTCCCGGCCATCCTTGAGGAGGCCATTGACCTCCTTCCCGACTTCGCCGTCCTCGCGCATCAGCTGGCCAAGCAGCCCCTCCCCTCTTTCAAGCCGGTCTGTGATTTCCTTGAGGTTGTGGATCGTGTCGGCAAGGTCGGTCGCCATCGGGTCGTCCGGCGAGAGCAGTCTCCCGATTGTCCCTTCGCCGTCGCTGAGGCGCTGCCCGATTGCGTCGAGGTTGGCCACGAAGTTTGTCAGCTGGTTGTAGGATGTCTCATCCGACGAGAGCAGGCGCCCGACCATGCCCTCGCCGCGCCCGACGCGCTCGCCGATTTCGTAGAGGTTCGCCACGAAGTTAGTCAGCTGGTTGTATGGGGTTTCATCCGACGAGAGCAGACGCCCGACAGTCCCCTCGCCGCGCTCCACGCGCGTTGCGATGGCCGCAATGTTGGAGATGATTGAGGAAAGGTCGGAATAGAACACGTCGTTTGTGGACATCAGGTGGCCTAGCGTCCCCTGGCCGGAACGTATGTTCCCGGTTACGACGCGGATGTCCTGCACGATGGCCTCAAGGTTTGTCCTGATGCCGCCTTCGTTAAGGGATGCGCGTATGTCGCCGATGAGCTCGTTGGCGCTGTCCATGACATTTTCCGGGGGGAGGCCGGAAAGCGGCGCCTTCTCAGATGTCTGGATCGCCTGGCCGTCGCCTGTGTCGAGAACGAGCTGCATGCCGCCCAGCAGCGAGGTGCTTTCGGCGCGGACGCTGTAGCCCTCGCGCACCTTTATTGGCTGGTTCAGGGCGATTGTCACGAGGACGCCGTCGTCTTTCAGCGACAGCGCCTTGACTTGCCCGACAGGCATCCCGCGGACGATTACCGAGTCGTGGCGGCGGAGGCCGCCGACACGGTCGAACTTTACGAAAAGGGTAGAGCCGCCCTCGCCAAGCAGCGTCATGCCGGACAGGACAATCGTGAACAGCGCCAGTCCCAGGAACACGAGGAATACGAACAGGCCCACCACGAGGTCGTTTGAGATTTTTGACTTTGTCTTCATTTGAAGCTTCCTTGTTTCTATTGCCATCGGCTGCTATTGGTTGCCTTTGACCGCGGACTGCCGCGGCGCCGGGCCGCTTTCGACTTTAAACTGCGCGTCCATGAATTCCCGAACGTCGGGGTTGGTGGACTCCCGGAATTCGGCGGGTGTCGAGAGCTCCACGATGTGCCCGCCTTTCAACATCGCGATGCGGTGCCCTATGGACAGGGCGCTGTTTAGGTCATGCGTCACCACTATGCTTGTGACGCCGAGCTTGAGGTTCAGGTCAAGTATGAGGCGGTCGATGTGGCGCGACATCACCGGGTCGAGTCCTGAAGTGGGTTCGTCGTAGAGGACTATTTCCGGGTCGCGGACGATCGCGCGGGCCAGCCCGGCGCGCTTTTGCATGCCGCCGGAGATTTCCGACGGCATCTTGTCGCCGTCGCGCCCCATTTCGACAAGTTCCAGCGTCCTGGAGACCTTTTGGGCGATTTCGTCTTCGTCAAGGGTTGTCTTTTCGCGAAGCGGCAGCGCCACATTGTCGGCGACGGATAGCCAGGCGAGCAGTGCGCCGCCCTGGAATAGGTAGCCGAAGCGCTCGCGGATTCTCTCAAGGTCGGAGTCCGGCGCGTGCGAGATGTCCTCGCCGGCCACGAGGACGCGCCCGTCGTCGGGCGTGAGCAGCCTGACCATGTGCTTCAGCGAGACGCTCTTGCCGGTGCCGGAGGGCCCCACTATGAAGAATATCTCGCCCTTTTTCACCTCAAAGGACACATCGTCAAGCACGGTCTTCGAGCCAAACCTCTTCGTCACGTGCTCGAACCTGATCATGTCGGCGCCGTTCGCAATGCCTTTCACTTCCGCCATTTCGTCATCCCCTGTAGAAAAGCCTGGTTACGAAGTATCCGACGACAAGAATCAGGAGGAACGCCGAGATGACCGAGCGGCGTGTGGCCTGGCCGACGCCCACGGCGCCATTGCGCGTGGAGAACCCTTCGTAGCAGGCGGTCGTTGCGATTATCACGCCGAAGAGGACGGCCTTGAACAGCCCCACGTACAGGTCGCGCAGGTCGGCGATTTCAAGCGCGTTCTGAAGGTACTGGCTCCAGTTGATGTTGAGCTGGGTCTTGCCGACGATCCCGCCGCCTAGGATGCCCATCATGCAGGTGTAGAATGACATGACTGGCGCGATGACGACCATCGCGGCTAGGCGGGGCGCCATCAAAAAGCGGATTGGGTCGATGGACATGATCTCAAGCGCCGCGATTTCGTCATTCACCGTCATGGTGCCAAGCTGGGCCGCCATCGACGACCCGACGCACGCGGCCAGTATCAGGCCTGTCATGAACGGACCCATTTCGCGAAGCAGCGACACCATCACGGCCGAACCGATGTATATCTCCTGGCTGTAGCGCTGGAGTTCCAGCCCGAGCTGCAGGGCGAGGATCATCCCTGTGAAAATCGCGACGAATGTTATTACCGGGAGACTCTTTATGCCGGCGACGAACATCTGCGCAAGCGTCTCCTTGCGCATCCTGCGTGACAGCGGGAGGGCGCGCAGCGCCCATGCCGCCGCGCCAAGGTATTTCGTGCAGACGCCCGTCTCGCGCAGGTTTTCGAGACACGCGCGCCCCGCCCGTTCCACTCGGTTCCGGGGTTCAGGAAGAAATTTTGGTTCTCTGCTTATCATTCCGGACGTTTTTCCCCGTCATTTTGCAAGTGTTATCCAGAGTAGCGACAGAATCACTCCGCCATCGTCGTTGCGGCCCCAGGACAGCAGCCCCCATAGCAGGTCGTTGCAGTATGCGCCACTAGGCTTGCTGCGATAGGTGTAGAGCGACCACAGGGGCGCCCAGTTGCGCTCAACCTGTTCGCTTTTGCTCCAAAGCGACAATTCGGGGACGCGCACGAAGCACGCCTCGCCGTCGATGGCGCGGCGTGAGAACATGGGCCAAAGCCGCGAGTACGAAATGCGCCGCGCGGGGGCGCCGCTGCCGCCGCCATCCGTGTCTCCGTCCGCCGCGCCACTGGCCGGCCATACCGTTTCGCGGTGGAAGTAGAACGGCATGGGCAGGTGCAGGACGCGGCTCCTGATGCCGTCCCTTTCGGTCTCGGTGCGGCTGATGAATGGCCATAGCAGGTATTCGCGATCCATCTCCGGAATGCCGCCAGCGCCGTCGCCGGGCGGCGAAAATCTTTGGGAGTGGCCGTATGCCGGCCAGAAGTGGCGTTCGCGGACGCCGTCGTTGTCAAGCATTCTCACGAATGGCCAGGGGGCTAGTATCCTGCGGTAGCCGTCGTCGCCGCGCCCGTATTGGAAAAATGGCGGAATCACGCTCCAGCTCTCCTCGACGCCGCGTTTCCTCCGGGTGTGGCGCGAGTGCCCGTAGATTGGGAACAGCACGAAGCCCGAACCTTCTATTTCTCCTTCCGATGAGGTGTCGTTCCAGAAAGGCCATGCAATGAAGCGGTTGCGCCGCGTCGTGTGCAGGTTCCTGCGCTCCTCGGAGCCGTAGAAGGGCCAGAGCCGGAACTGGTCGATGCGTTCGCCGTGGCGTGTCAGGTAGAAGGGCCAGAGAACGGTGCGCATTTCCGTGCCCGTAGGACTGCGGCCCTCGGCGTAGATGGGAAAAAGAACGAATTTTGTCTCATGGAAGACAAGAAAGTCGCGTATTGTGCCGTAGAAGGGGAAGAAGGCGCCGTAGTCTTCGCCCTCCTGCGTCCGCCCGGCGTAGATGAGTGGGAAGAGTCGGAAGCGCCATGGGTCTTCGGGACTTGTCGCGTCGTCGTCGACGCCGGTGCCGTAGAAAAGCAGGGCGCGCCAGTAGTAGTGGTCGTCGCGCCGTGATCGAATGCCGAGGGGCCAGAGAATGTCATCCTCGCGGCGGGAGGAGAGCCCTTCGCCGCTGGAAGATTCCAGACTGTAGAATGGGCGCACAGCGACAAGCCGCGAACCTTCGCCGTCGGTGGCCGTTTCGAAAAGTGGCCCAAGGCGCAGACCGCTTGTGGCCGCCCCTGGCGGCATGGGCGTCCTGCAGCCTGCTGCGGCCATTGCGACCGCCGCGCAGATTGCTATGATGCGAAAGTTCATCCCTATTAAGTATATCAAAATTTTTTCGTTTACAAGGTATTGACAACCGAGCCTTTTCGGCGTAGACTATTGACAACTGAAGGGAGACACCCTTCATTATGGTAAACACATGCGGCTCACGAAGGGCCACCCTTCAAATGGAGGCAATAACACATGAGGCGGGCGAGAGTAAAGGTTGACGGCGAGGCATA
>JAFWPM010000072.1 GCA_017509565.1 Kiritimatiellia bacterium
ACCATCTACCTCGCCTCGGGCGTCTACACCGCATGCCAGCCGAGCACGACGGAACTCTCGCTCAGCGTCATCACCAACCGCGCGGTGCTGCAGATTCTCGGCGGCTACGCCGGATCCGGCGCGCCGGGCGCGCGCGACGAGCCCCTCCACGACAGCGCGGTCGATCTCGGCGTTCACGAACGCGCAGGCTGCGTCGCAGCCGTCTGCGAGCGGAAGCGCGACGGCGGTAAGGCGCGTCTCGAAGTAGCGGATCTCGTAGCGCCCGGCGTTCAGGCGGTTGAATGATTCGCGGTCGTAGGGCTTGGTATCGAAAAAAGCGAGTCTTTTCATGGCAAAGAAGGTCATGGAGACTCCTCACCTGGTCAACATAATTCTCACCTATTTTGCATTTGCAATTTAGGTGAGATTTTATTGCGGGACAAAAATTCTCACCTATTTTGCATTTGCAGTTTAGGTGAGACTTGGCGTTGACACCTCGGCCACATGCGCCATTGAATCTAGTTGCCACCGATGCCCTGGAGGATTCCGAGCATTCCGGATGCGGCGATGTCGTCGATGATCTTGCCTTCGTCGTCGAAGACGTAGAAGTTCATGACTGACGTCGAGAACCTTCCTGGGCTTCGGCCGGCTGGCGAATGTGGCGATTTCGCGCATCGTGGCCTCTCAGGTGAATTCCATGACGGCGCTGATTGCGCCGTTCAACGAAAGGACGACAACCCAGCGGTCCCCGCAATTGAAGACCGTGGGGGCCAGGGTGTCGCCGCGTTTTGCGGCGACGCGGTATTCAACCTTCAGGCCGTGCACCTCGAAATCATCGGGAAGCAGCTCCAGTCCCATCCGCACGTAGTTGGCGTTGTTCACGTGCAGGTTGTAGTCTATGTAGGAGCGCATAACCCGGAACGGCTCGGCCTCCGCACCGCCTTCTGCCGGAACGTGGATGCGGCGCTCGCCGTAGTTCATTTCCCTTTGCTCGTCCAGATTCAGCGAGGCGAGGGTCGGCGCGTCGATCGGCGAGAGCTTCCCCGTCGACATATCAACGAAGGCGCCCATGCTCCATGTTCGGTAGCATGGCAGGCCGTCGGCGCCGTAAACGAAGGTGTTGCGGAACCCGAATTTCGGCTTCATGCTGTAAACGGAAGATACGACCTTCAGCTGCTCCCAGCATACTGGAGCCCTCAGGACTTCGACCTGCCTGAAGGCCAGCAGCTGGGCCACGTTGTGGTCCTTGAAAAACTGTTTCAGGCAGGGTTCGGAGTCGAGCCATTTTTCCGAGCAGTCCTGCATCATCTGCAGGGCCGAGCAAAGCTTCAGGCGCCCCTGGGCGTCGCAGTTGCTGATGGTGGCGATAAAGTCTAGCGTGTACATCGTTGTGAATCCTTTAAAGCCTCTCGTCCTTCACTTTGACTTCCTTTTCCCCGCCTTTTCCAGCCACGCCTCAACTTCCGGCGGGAACGGAACGCCTGCCGCGTGATCGCGGCGGATGGCGGCGCGCAGTTTGGCCGAGACGGACGCGACGGTCCGGCGGGCGAGCGTCCGCTCCACCGCCTTGCTGGCTTCCTCGACCGGCGCGGCCAGGGCGGCGGCGATGTTGCGCCCGATCGGGCAGAGCGGGTTCGGGTGCGAGTGCAGGGCGATGACCTTTCGCGCGGGGCCGACGACGGCGTGGAAAACCTCCAGAAGGCTGATTTCACGCGCCGGGCGCGCGAGCATCGCCCCATGCTCTCCCCGCGCGGTCCGCACGAACCCCGCGCGGCGTAGCGCGCCCAGAAGGCGGCGCACCAGCACGGGATGCGTGCCGACGCTTCCGGCGAGAAGGACGGAGGTCGGCGCCAGTCCGTCCATCACGTCCAGCATCGCGAGGATGTGGACGCTCATCGCGAATGTCGCTGGGATTTGCATGTCGGTGTCGCCTTCACAGTTGCCGTCCGGGCCCCGCTATTGCGATGCGGACCTTCGCCCAAACAGGATGTAACCAGTTTAGCACCGGGAAGGTGTAATGTCAATGGTTTCATCTATGCGCGCGCTGCGCCAATCTCGCCGCATACGTCGGGAAGCACCGTGCGCAAGGCACGATGCTCACCTTCAACATCTTCACCGCCGCCGACGGGACCATCAACCCCGCCACGCTCGCACAACTTCGGCGATGCGCGGGATGATGGCGGAAGGCCCATGCGACGAGCGCGCGGGGGAAGCCGCAGTAGGCGCAGAGCTGGCCGACGACTTCCTTGGCAATGCCTACGCTCTCTTTCCGGCCTCGTAGGCTTCTTGGTAGACGGGAAGGTTCTTGACGGTGCCCTTCTCATAGGCGCCGGTCCCGTAGATGACGCCGCGCTCGATGGAGCCTTCCATGCAGTCGCGCATGAAGCCGCGCAGTCCGGCGAGTGTCGGCTCCATCATCGCGTGGTCCTCGTCGGCCGCCGTGATGACGAGCCAGAACTCGGTGCCCGTGAAGCGGCCGAAATCGTCCCAGCGCGAGACGGTACGGTCGATGAGCGCCTTGAGCTGCGCGTCCATCGAGTAAAAATAGACCGGCGTCGCGAGGACGATTGTGTCTGCCGCGAGCATCTTCTCGACAAGCTCGTTGGCGTCGTCGTTCTGGACGCACTTGTGCAGCTTCTGGCAGGCGTAGCAACCAAGGCAGTAGCCGACCTTCTTCTCGGCGAGGCGAATTTTCTCCACCTCGTGCCCCGCTTCGCGGGCGCCCTTGGCGAACTGGTCGCAGAGCAGGTCGGAGTTGCCGCCCTTGCGTCCGGAGGATGAGATGATGAGGATGTTCTTTTTCATGGAATTCCCTTGGTTTCAATCAATGGTGGCTTGGAGGCGAAAGAAGCGGCAGGCTTCGCGTTCGCCGGGGGCGGAGGTGGATAGGTCGCGCCAGTCTGCGGGGGCGGCGGGGAGGCGTTCGACGCCGAGGGTGGCGACAGAGGTCCCTTCTGGGAGGTTAGATTCGGCGACGAAGACCTCGACCCCGCCGTCAGCGCCGAACTTGATGCCCGCGACAAGGCGCACCTTCTCAAAGGTGACGGATGCGGTGCCGCTTCCGAGGGCGTCGGTGAGGCCGTCAACAGAGAGCAACCGCCCGACGCGGGTGTATGAGTAGCCACCGGCTGCGCCGTAGAACAACACGAGACAGTTCGAGCCGTAGAGCATGAGGTCGCCGGGGGCGATAGTGTCGCAGTATTGCGCCGCCGTCGGCAGGGAGACGCCGTAACGGTATTTTTCGTTGCCGTTGAGCTCGGACATGTCGAGAGACAGCGGCAGCATAGCGAGGAAGGCACGTCCGGTTTCGCTGTCCTCGACTACCGCCGCGAATCTGCGCCCCCCGGCGCTGACGACGATGGGCGTGGCCGCTGCCCCGGACGTGACCGGAGCGACGGCGGCGAGGGCGAGTACGCCGCACAGGGCGGCGCAGGCTGCGGAGGCGGAACGGCGGCGTGACGTCATTTCAGGTTCTCCTTGAAGAACGCGGCGATGCGGTCGTGCGGAATGACGCCGGCGACATCGTCGTAGAGGTCGCAGTGGACCGCGCCGGGGATGATCAGCAGTTCCTTGTTCCCGACCTTGGCGCTTTCGCCGCGGACGGAGATGCCCGTCATCTTCTCGAAGGCGTATTCGCTGAAGTAGCGCGAGTGGGCCTTTTCGCCGTGGACGAGCAGGACGGGCGTCTCGATTTCGTGCGCGTAGGAGAGGAGCGGCATGTTGAGGAACGACTGGCAGCCGATCACGTTCCAGCCGTCATTCGAGTTGCCGCTTCGCTTGTGGTAGCCGCGCGGCGTCTTGTAGTAGGCGTAGTACTCCTTCACGAACTGCGGGGCGTCGTCGGGAAGAGGATCGACCACGCCGCCGGCGCGCTTGTTGGTTCCTGCCTTGTAGTCGGCGGTGCGCTGCGCGGCCATCGCGCGACGGGCGGCCATGCGCTTGGCGGTGGTGTCGTCGGCTCCGAAATAACCCTCGCGCGTGACCTTCGTCATGTCGTACATCGTCGAGGCGACGGTGGCCTTGATGCGCGGGTCGAGCGCGGCGGCGTTCACCGCCATGCCGCCCCAGCCGCAAATGCCGACGATGCCGATGCGTTCCGGATCGACATCGTCGCGCGTCGAGAGGAAGTCGACGGCGGCGAGGAAGTCCTCGGTGTTGATGTCGGGCGAAGCCATCCGACGCGGCTCGCCGCCGCTCTCGCCGGTGTAGGAGGGGTCGAAGGCGATTGTCAGGAACCCCGCCTCGGCGAGGTGCTGCGCGTAAATGCCCGACGTCTGCTCCTTCACGGCGCCAAAGGGACCGGAGACGGCGATTGCGGCGAACTTGCCATTCCCCGTTCCCTGTTCCCCGTTCCCCGTTTTCGGTTTGTAGAGGTCGGCTGCGAGCGTGATGCCGAAGCGGTTCTTGAATGTCACCTTGGAATGTTCGACCTTGTCGGACTTGG
>JAFWPM010000073.1 GCA_017509565.1 Kiritimatiellia bacterium
TCCGCGGCGGGCGGCGGGGGGGCCGCCGTCGGGCGCGCCGACTCCCCCGGCGCGCGGGTCCCACTGATGCGGCTGGTCGTCGCCTTCGGGCTCTTCTACATAATGGCCGCGATAGCGTGCCAGGGGGTCATGCGCGACGGCATAGAAGTCTGGGCGCCAAGCATCTTCAAGGACCAGTACGGACTTGGGACGTCGGGATCGACGTTGTCGGTCGTCCTTCTTCCGATTTTCGCCATCGTCAGCATGGCCGTGGCGCGCGGCATCCGCCGCAGGCTTGGCAACGAATTGAAGGCGGCGGTCGCCCTTTTCGGCACCGGACTCGCCTGCGCCGCCGTCCTGTACGCTACGAACGGCGCGGTGTTCGCCGTGGGCCTGCCGCTCATCGCAATCCTTTCCGCGACGATGCACGGCGTAAACCTGATGCTCATCGTCGAAGTGCCAGGACGCTTCGCCAAGTACGGGCGCGTCGGTTCAATCTCCGGCATGCTGAACGCCTTTACCTATGTCGGCGCCGCAATCTCGATATACGGGTTCGCGGCACTTCACGAGCGCTATTCGGGATGGCGCGCGGTATTCCTGCTCTGGATTGTCGTCCTGTCGTCCGCGATAGCCCTCACCCTTCTCGCGCTGAGAAGACAGTCGCGCAGCGGCGTCGGCTGACTTCGGCGAATCCTATGCCAACAACGCCAATGCTTGAAAAAACCATGAACATACCACTGACATATTTCTGGCCGCTCAACTGCTATGACCGGCGCGTACAGCAGGTAATCCTCGGGCAGTTCGCCGAGGCCGGCGCCGACGGGCTGTGCCTCAACCCTCCGGAAATGGCCGCGATGATGGCCGATCCGGGCGAAATCCTGCGCTGGCGGAGAATGCTTGCGGCGTCCGGCGTCCGCTTCCGTGACGCCCACGCCCCGTACGGCGCCCTCCAGGACCTCAGCTGCCCGGTCCCCGAACTTTTCCCGCACATGGTCGAGATGCACCGCCACTGCCTGCGCCTCTGCGCGGAATTCGGGACTGGCTCGGTGACAATCCACGTCGGGCGGCCGACGGACTTCTGCAAGGACACGGCGAAGCTCCACGAAAACATGCTGCGCGCCCTTGAGCTGCTGCTGCCGACTGCCGAGGAGTGCCGCACCGTCATCTGCATCGAGAACATCTGGGACCCGAACAACACCGCGGGGATGCTGCTCGACGCCATCGAACGGTTCAGGAGCCCGTGGCTCGGCGTCTGCTGGGACAGCGGCCACGCGCAGCTTTCCCGCTCGGACACACCGGATGTCCCGGAGCAGTGCGGGCGCACCTCATGGAAGAACAACGGCTATCCCGAGGGGCCGACTGAGTGGAGCGACACCGGCGACTACCTCAAGCGGCTCCTGCCGCACATTGTGACCTGCCACCTCCACACCAACGACCGTGTCCGCGACCGCCACTGGATCCCAACGGACCCGCGCGGGAAGACGGACTGGGCGGCGGAAATGCCAGTGCTGCTTTCCGCGCCGAGGCTCCGCCAGCTCCAGGGTGAGGCCAGCCCGAACGCGGAGAACCCATTCACGCCGCGCCAGCACGTCGAATCCCTCAAGGCCATCGCGGCCATGGGCTGAGGCCCGGCGCCGCTAGCGCGACTGGTGCGCCGAATTGGCGCGCCATTCGCGCATCGACGCCCCGGTGCGGCGCCTGAATACGCGCGACAGGTACGCCGCCGTGGCGAAGCCGCATTCCTTGGAGATTTCCCGGATTGGCCTGGACGAGGTGGCCAGCAGCGTCCGCACCCGTGCGAGCCTGGCTTCCTCGATGTGTTCCCGTATCGATTTGCCGGTGGTGGCGAATATCCTGTCCGCCTGGCGCCGGCAGACGCACATCGCAAGCGCCACGTCGCCTACGCCGAGAAGCGGGTCGCAGGCGTGGAGGGCGATGAAGTCCAGCGCGGCCGCGAGGCGCTGGTCTACGCGCGGCCCGGCGGCGCGGGTGCTCGCCCGCCGAGCCACGCCCCGTATGCCGTACCGGAGATCCAGCGTCCGCGCGGGCCGCTTGCGCCCGAATAGGGACTGGAGGGTCTCCGCCGCTATGCGGCCCGCGCCTTCGAAGTCTATCTGCACGCTCGAAAGCGGCGGGTCGGACGTGAGGCACAGGGCCTCGTCGTCGTCCGCGCCAAGGATCGCGACGTCGCCCGGCACGTCCAGCCCCGCGCTTCTGCAGGCGCCAAGGGCGAATTTCGCCAGCATGTCGTTGCCGGCGAATACGCCGAACGGGCGCGGAAGCCCCGCTAGCCACTTCGCGAGCGATTCGCGCTCCTCCAGCCAGCCCCACTCGGTGCGCGGCTCGTAGAGGAACGTTTCCCGCCCCGCGGCGCGGATGTTTTCGAGAAAGAGGCGCCCGCGCTCCGTCGTCCACGGGTAGCGGCGCAGCATCGGCACAAACGCGAATGCGCGGCGTTCGGTCGCAAGCAGTTCCTCGGCCGCCGCCGCGCAAAGGCGGGCCGTGTCGAGGTTCACGACTGCCCACGGACCCGCCTGATCCGGTCGGATTTCCAGCCCGACAATTGGGACGCCAAGCCCGGACAACGGCGTTTTTTCAAGAAGTTCGGCATTCAGCCGCACTATTACGCCGTCCGCCTTCTCCAGGATCGGCAGGAACGGCGCCAGATCGCGTCCGAACAGCGCCGTGTCGATTGTCTCCAGCGCCCACCCACGGCTCGCCGCCACGGCGGACACGCCGCGAAGTTCGCCCCGCCCGGCGAAATTGTCCGTCGGTATTATTGCCGCGACGCGGCGTCTTTTGCCTGTTGCCGAATCCATGGCGCCATTCTACCAGAATTCCATGAAAAATAAAAGAATATTTGCGACATTATGTCCTGAAAGTGCAAAAAATAAATGTCCTAACAA
>JAFWPM010000074.1 GCA_017509565.1 Kiritimatiellia bacterium
GCGCTGTCGGCCTCCGGGGCGGCTACCGGCGCAATAGCGCGCGCGGCGGCGTTCGTCCGCTCCTGCGCCCAGCCGGACGGAGGCATCTACGCCCAGGTGCCAGGCCGGCGTGGCGGCGCCCTCGGTACGTACAACACCGCGATCTGCATGACGGCGCTCCATTTCGCCGACAACGCCGGATCCATACGCGAAATCCAGAACGCGAGGAACTACGTGGCCGCGACGCAGCTTGTCGGAGACGACGGCCCCGCCGGTTCCGGTGCCGGCGGCTTCGGCTACGAGCGCAATTCCCCCAACGGCTATGCGGACCTCAACAATTCCGCATGGGCGATTGCGGCGATGAGGCTAACCCAGGATGTCGAGGAGGCGCGGCCGGCCGGCGAGGCCCACGCCGACATCGACTGGGACGCGGCGCTGGCCTTCGTTGACAGCATGCAGGTCCATGCCGGCGATGCCGGTGCGGATCCAGACGACGCCGGCGGCTTCCTCTACAGGCGGGAGAATGGCGAGGGCGCCGCGTCGCCCGAAGGCATGGCGCCGGCAGGTGCCGGACGCCGCGGGGCGCCGCCCCCGGAGGTGCTTGAGCGGCTGAAAAAGGAACGCGGCGGAAAACCGCCGCCTTGGAATGCCGCCGCCGCGCAGTCGCGACCGCCGCTCCGCTCCTACGGAAGCATCACGTATTCCGGACTTGAAGCCATGATATTCGCGCAGGTAGGGCGCGACGACCCGCGGGTCGTTTCGGCAATCGACTACGCACGCCGCCACTGGACCCTTGACGAAAATCCGGGAATGGGACAGCAGGGCCTCTTCTACTACTACACAATCATGGCGCGGGCCCTGTCGTTGCTCGACATCGACATCCTTCCCGCCGCAGAGGATGGCGCACCGGATGTCCGCTGGCGCGACGATCTCATCGCAAAGGTCGTCTCGCTCCAGCGCGATGACGGCTCCTGGGTGAACTCCAACAACCGCTTCTGGGAGAACAATCCGGTGCTATGCACGTCGTATGCGTTGCTGGCGCTTGAGTATTCGCTGCGGCTCTTCAAGTAAAATGGGCCATGCCCGGGCGCGAATACATTGCGGCAACCTGCAAGGCGGCCCTTGCCGCGGCGCTCTGCATCGGCCTGTTGCCTTGCCCCATGGTGGCCATCTCGCCGCTCGTAGCAGCGGCGCTTCTCGCAAGAACATGGCGAAACAGGATTCCCGCAGTCGGGAAGGACGATGTCGTTTGCGTCCCCGACCCAATGCGCCCCGACTTCAGGTCCTTCCTCGTGGCGTTGTCCGACGCAGCCTCCGATGCGGCCGTCCGCGGTACGCGACGGAGATTTGTCCTTGCGCCGTATTTCGGCATGGACGGAAGTGTTGCGCCTTACGGGATTCTGTGGCGGCCCGGCGACCGGACGATTGAGGTGGCGTGGCCAGGGGGAAGGGTCTCGCGGCGCGTGGAGGCGGACATAATGCCGCTGGCCCCGATGCCGCTCATCGTGGCGGGGTATGCCGCAGTTATGACCATTGCGCGCAATCCGCGGACTGGCCGGGTGGAACTTGGGCTTGAGTCCCCTTCGCGGCTTGGAGGCGGGGTGGATGGCGACGGCATTGCGCGCTCTGCAATGTTCGCCTACCTTGCGGCCGTAATTTGCGCCTGGCGTGTTTTTGGCGTCTCGGAAAACCGGAATGCGCTGTTCTATTTCACTCTGGCTGCGGCGCCAATCTTTGTGAAGAGACTGCTAGATTTCCTGCCAAGGCTGTGCGGCCATGTCCAAGATAAGGCCGCATTCGTCATGCGTCTCTTCCGGCGCTTTTTTTAAAAATTTGATGCATAAAGGGACAGACATTTTATCCACATTTTCCATACTTTCCACTCCACATTACTTCCGTTTTGTTTTTTAGCGGCTGACGGTCACCGGGTCCGTTCATTGTCAATCATTGTCAATAGATTGTCTGTCCCTTTATGCTTCCAATGTCGCGCGAAGGCGTTTCCCGCCCTTCCTTCATCGCCACGACCCCAGGACGCCCAGCTCGCGGATGAACGGCAGGAGCGTGTGGGTCACGACGTGGTCGCTCAGGCGGTGTCCGCCCTCGAAGACGCGCGACATGCCGGGGTAGTACCGCTCGAAGACGGGGCGCGCCTCCGCGGCGGGGACCGTGTCGTCCGCGTCCCCGAAGAGGCCGTGGCAGAGCGTCCGGTCGTCGTCCGTCACGCCGTCGAACTGGCGCGCCTCCATCTCCTGGTAGTGCGCGATGGTCTCCTTGGTGACGTGGAACTCCGTTTCGCCGTCCTTGCGGCGGTTCATCCACTTGTGCTTGCCGACGAAGAGGATGTCGTATTTCCGTGAAAGCCAGAAGCACGGGTTGACGCAGATGCGCGGGAACCCGTGGAGCATCTGGGCGTACCAGCCCCCCATCGACGTCCCGACGATAAGGTCGGGCATCTCGTCGTAGGCCAGCGCCTCCAGCATCGGGAAGGCGACGGCGGGGTCGAGCGGGATGTCGGGCGCCACCACCGTGGCGCGGCGGTCCGGCGGCGCCTTCTCCCAGAGCTCGCGGCGGAGCAGTCCGACGGTGCCGCTTGCGCCCGACGATGCGAAGCCGTGCAGATACAGTATTTTCTTCATTTGCGGTTATCCTAGGGCGCGATGCGCCTGCGCAGCGCCGCGCCGTGCTTGAATGCCTAGAAGGCGCCGCGGACGACGACCTTCACCTCGCTCGGGTCGTGCCCGTTGCGGGTGACTTCGATGTGCGTGCGGATCCGTTCGCGCAGGCGCTCGACGTGGCTGATCACACCGACCTTGCGCGAACCGGTGATGGCGTTGAGACCCTCCAGCGCCTCCATGGCGGAATTGAGATGCTCCCCGCCCAGGGTGCCAAAGCCTTCGTCGATGAGAAGCATGTCCACGCCCAGCCCCGTGTCGTCCATGCCGGCGAGCCCAAGCGCGAGGGCGAGCGACACGAGGAACTGCTCGCCGCCGGAGAGCGTGTTGACCGGACGGGCCGCCCCGCCGTCGAAGCCGTCGAACACCGACAGCGTCAGATTCTCGCAGGAAAGCTCGTAGCGGTCCGAAAGCTGCCGGAGGTAGTGGTTGGCCTTGACGAGGACGTTCCGCAGCACGTACGACTGGATTTCGCGCCGGACCTTGTTCCCCTTTTCATCGCCGAAGTACTCGTTGATTGGATGCCATTCGTCCCGTTCGGCACGAAGCCGGTCCGCCTCTTCGGTTTTCCGCTGGCGCTCGGCCGCGCGCCTGTCGTCGTCCTCGATCTGCTGCTGGCATCGCCCGCGCTCGTCCAGGGCGGCGTCTTCCTCCGCCTTGAGCGCGTCGCGGAGTTCCGAGAGGCTTTCCAGGGTGTCGGTCTCCCGAAGCCCCTCCGGTCGCGCCGCGGCATGGCGCTCCCCGGAGTTCCGCACCTCGTCGAAGCGGCCCAAGAGTCCCTCGACCTGCGCCGTGGACGCGGCGGGGACTTGCCCGCCCGCCACGTCGGAGAGCTCCGGCACCTTCGCCACAGCGCAGCGGAGGCACTCCGCAATCCGCCCGGCGGACTTCCCCAAGTCCGCCAGGTCGCGTTCCAGGCGCGGAAGCGCTTCCTTGTGCTCGGCGAACTCCTCCGCCGAGGCGCGGAAATCCGCTTCCATCCCCGACGCGTCCCGCTCCCACGATTCCATCCAGCCCGGAAGGGCCATCCTGCCCGCGACATCCGCAAGCTTCTCAGCGGCGCGGGCGGCCGATGGCCGTCTGCTGGATGTCGATCTGGCTCCGGCAGTTCGCGACCGCTTTTTCCGCATGGGACAACGTCGCCACCGCCTTGTCGAAGGCCTTCCGAAGCGATTCCAGCCCCCTTTGGAGTTTTCTGAGCTTGTCCTCCTGCGCGCCGATTTCCGCGAGCTTCCCGTCGAAGGCCGCGATGTCCTTCCCGCACACCTCAAGCGCGGCCGCCACGCTTTCCGGAGCGGCGGCCGCCAGGCCAAGCCGGCCTGCGGCCGCGGCGATCGCCGCGCGCTCCCGGAGGATTCCGTCCTTTTCGTCGCGCAGCTGCCCGGATTCCGTCCCGATGGTCGTCCGGAGCGCTTCGGCCGCGCTTGCGGCGGCATGGTGCCGGTTCTCCTTCTCCAGGCGTTCCGCTTCCGCCCTGTCGCATGCGTCGTCCAGCGATTCGAACAGCTCCTTGAAGTGGCCCCTGGCGTGCAACGCCTCGATCCGATGGCCGCAAACCGGGCACGTGTCGCCGACCTTGAGATCGGAGACCAGCTTCTCGATGCCGTCGTCCACCAGCTTCTTCTGGTCGTCGCGCCGCTTCCGCGCCTGCGCCGCCGCGTCCCGGGCGCTTTCCATCCCGGACTGGAGACCGGGCAGCTCCGCCTCAAGGGCCGCAAGCTTCTCCCGGCGTCCGGCGAGCGCCGTTTCGCGCGTGGCGATGCGCCCCTCCTGGTTCGCGACGCCGTCCATCCTGGCCTGGAGCCCCTGGAGGTCGCCGAGCCGCCGCGCGGCCGCGTTCCGGCCCTCCTGGACGCCGATGCGGTCCATCGCCTCCAGGGTCTTCTCCTCGGCGGCGATGGCCTCCGAGGCGGCGGCGACGTCCGTCCGGGCCGTGTCCTGCGCAGCCTTCGCCGCCTCGACCCGCTCTTCCAGGCCTGGAAGAGCCTGCCGCCATTTCGTCTGTTCCGCCTCCGCCTTCGCCTTTTCGGAACGCGACTTCCGCACATCCTCCAGACTCTGCAGGATCACGCCTGCCGATCCGTACATCGCGGCCTTGCCGGCGTTGGCGTCGAGAAACGCGCGGACCTCGTTCCGCCGCGACGTTGCGGCGCCGGCGTCCCCGGTGACCTTCCCCTCCAGCGCCCGGAGCGCGGCGAACGCCGTGACGAGTTCGGCCTTCACGTCCGCCTCGTCCGCCGCCAGTTCGTCCCGGCGCTGAAGCCACTGGAGCGTCGCCTCCGCGGCCCGGCGCCTCGCGTCAAGGTCGCGGACTCGGCCATCGAGTTCCCGGATGCGGTCCTCGACCTCCCCGCGCCTATCGCCGAGGCCGGGTAGCAGGCCGATTTCCGCCTCGATCGCCCTGACGCCCTCCTCCAGCTTCCCGTACTTCGCGGCGATCCTCTTTCCCAGCTCCGAATACATGGACGTGTCGGTGAGCTTTTCGAGAATGCCCACTTTCTCGTCGTCGGAGCCGAACAGAAACTTCGTGAACTCCCCCTGGGCAAGCAGTGTCGTGCGGCAGAACTGGTCGAAGCCCAGGCCGACCGCCCGTTGCGCGGCCTCCTCGCAGTCTCTGACCTTCGTCCAGACCAGCCCGCCCCCCGAGCAGTCCCTCCAGGTCCATTCCCCGTCGCCGAGCTTTCCCTTGTTGGCCCCCTTCTTCAGCGAATCGACGGACCAGCGCGCCTCGTATGGCTTCCCGTCGTTCCCCAGCAGCGACAGCGTGGCGCTGGCCGAGGACGCGCCATGGCGGACGATCTGGCGCACGTCGTTGAAGGCGTAGTCGCCGACGTTCTGCGCGTTCATCTTCCGGGCGCCGTCGTAGCGCGGCGTCCGGGCGAAGAGCGCCAGCGTGATGCAGTCCAGAATGGTCGTCTTGCCCGCCCCCGTGTCGCCGCAGATGAGGAAGAGCGAGGCGTCGCCCAGGGCGCCGTTCTCGAAGTCGAGGTCGGCGGATTCGATCGACGCGATGTTCCGAATGGAGAGTTTCCGGATCTTCATGGTTCACCTCGCTTCATCAGCGAGCGGACGAGCTCGGTCTGGCGGGCGGTCAGCTCGTGCCGGTTCGACAGGATTTCCAGCACCTCGTCGTCGGTCAGCGTCTTGAGCTCCGCCACGGTCAGCATCTTCCGGTCATCCGGGCCCGCCGGATTTTCGGTGCGGATGGGGTTGTTCAGACAGAACCGGAGGCCTTTCGCGGAACACGCCCGCCGCGCGCGCTCCGACCAGTCCGGCCCCGGCAGCTCGCCCGGGCCGAGATGGACGTTGAGCCGGACGTAGGTGCCGGCCGGCAGCGTCGCGCCGGAGACCTCTGCGAGCGCCTCGTCGAAGGGGAGTCCCCGCGCGCCGCCCAGCGTGACAAGGCGGCGGAGCGGATCGGACTCCACCGTGCGCACCGCCGGCTCCCTCCCCGCCTCCACGTCCACGACGTCCACGCCGTGCCCGTAGGTCTCGTCGAAGTGTATCGCGCGCGGCGATCCGCAGTAGCGCGCCGTCTTCCTGGCGCCCTTGATCCACTGCGGGCAGTGGATGTGGCCGAGAGCCATGTAGTCGTAGGACGGGCCGAGCTCCTCCACGCCGACGCACTCCTCGCCACCCACGACGAGCGACCGGTCGTGCCCGCGCAGGTCGATGTCGCCCGCAACGGCCAGATGCGCCGCCAGAACCGCCGGCAGGCCGTCCGCAACTGACGCGACATGCCGCGCCAGCCCCGCGAAGTAGTTCTTCGCGCGATTTTCCTCCGGCGCGCCCTCAACCGAGGGGAAGTTGCGCGGATGGCAGAACGGCACGGCGGCGATCACGCCCTTGCCGGGAAGCGCGACCACGTTTCCGGCGAAGTCGGCGCGCCCTTCCCGGTCCTCGGCCGGGACGCCGAACACGTGGACGCGGCAGCGGCTCCAAAGGGCCTGGTCCACGACGAGCCGCGAATAGCTGTCGTGGTTTCCGGCGATGACGACCGTCTCCATGGAGGGGCACGCCTCCTGCGCGTCAAGGAGCCGCTCGGTGAAGCGCCTCGCCACGTCGTTCCCCGGCGCCCCCGTGTGGAAGACGTCGCCGCTCACGACGAGGGCGTCGGGCCGTTCCCGTTCCACGACGCAGGCCAGCTGGCGGAGGAAATGCTCCTCCTCGTCGGTCCGGTCGTAGTTGTAGAGCCTGTGCCCCAGATGCCAGTCGCTGGTATGGATGATTTTCATGGTTTTCATGCGAACGCCGTTTCGCCGTCCGCCGGAATCAGGCCGGCGACGTAGGCCGAGGTGAGATGCGGCGCTTCATGACAACCATTATCTCGCACACCCCAAGATTTTTCAAGGTTAAAACGGAAAAAACTCGACGGACCGGAAAATTTTGTGAGGCTTCGTGCATAGTTGTGGGTGTGCGGCACCCCTTTCCGGCCAATATTTCGCCCGCACCGTTTGCGTTCAACGCGGAGACGCGTCTCTGCGCTAAACCTAAAAATCGCAGTTGAAACCAAAGGCGTTCAAAGCCTGCCAGTCGCAGCTGGCAGGCCGAGTCGTTCGCGGGAATGGCACAAGGCCGTTTCAGACGAGCGGCATGGTCATTTGGCCGCCGATGTCGGGGGGGAACATTCGCCGAATCGTGCCGTATTTGCGGAAAGCGTGCGCGATTACGCGCTGGCGGCGCTCTTCAAGGCTCAACTGCGACGCAGACGAGATTTCAGACAGGAAGGCGCTGATGGCGCGGTAGATTTCGCGGGCCTTTTCGCTCGTGGCGGTGTAGATGGTTACGATTCCCCGCCGCGCGTGGCGCGACAGCCTCGCGATGCAAGACTGGAGGAGCGGGCGGGACGTGGCGGCCTCGTGGTGAATGCCGTCGTCGCCGAGACGCGTGAACACGTTCCAGGGGTTCGCCGCCATCACGGCAAGCCCTGCGAAGAGCGCGGTCTGCTTCAGCGAATGCGCCGTGAAGCCGCACCATCCCCACTGGTTCTTCATCTCGTCGAGGATGTTCTCGCAGTCGCCGCGCCCGCGGTACAGAGGCAGGATGCCCCGCGCGTCCCTGCCGAGGTCCGTGACAAGCGCGTACCACTCGTAACCGTCGGCGTAGCCTCCGTCAGGTACTCGAAGAGCCTGCGGTCATTGCGGCACGGCGCCCCCCCATTCCTTGTCATGGTAGGCGCGCTCCTGGCCGTTCAGCTCGAAATAGGGGCAGCGGATTTTCTTCTTCATGAGTGCTATTCATCGTGCGGCGAACTTTTTTCCCGATACTGCGGGTGTCCTTCCCCCTCGGGTTGCTCATCCGGGGTGTAGAAGGAATAATCCATGATGCATCCGATGTATTCGCAGGAGCGCAAATCAAGATCGTAGGGGATCGCCACCGAGGATGTCCCATCGGTAAAGCACACGGTGGCGGAGCCCATACTGTCGAATGGTTTTTCGGAAAGTGGAATTGCGGAATGAATTGTCGATTCCGATCCGTCTTCCCCCCGTTCGCAACGAACCAGATAGACTTGCCTCTGCGCAAGGTCGACCAGATAGGAGACGTCCTTGTCCTTCAGAAGTAGTTTGTCTTCCGACACCCGGTAGACGTTGAGGTATGTGCGCCCACCTGTGTTGGGCCACAGCCGGAAATAGGCCGAATTGTTCCGTTCGCCCAATCGGATGCGATAGTCGTATTCTGCAAGAAAAGGGTGAGTCGGACGCTGTTCAAACGCAACTGGGCAGCCTTGAAGTTTGGGCAGAAAGATCGTACTCCACGAATCCGATTCCTTGTCGAAGGATACAGGGAAACTGAAAACGGCAAAGAAAACAGAAATAGCCGTGATGATTGCCGTCAAACCCGCAAATACCGCCGGAAACAGCCACCTGTGCGGGGTCTTGCCACCTCTTTCGAGCCGTTTCGAAAGAGACTTGATCACCGCAAGACCGAGGATAATAGAGAGAAGCCAGGCAAACAATCCTCCCCAGCGGGACACCATGTGCGGTACATTGCGTTCCAACATTTGTTTGAAGAGCCAGGCGACGGCACCCTCAAACAGCGCTGCACCGGCTAGTATGGTCATGCAACCCAGAGGCACAGTCCGGAACGGAATCGTGGAAGGATGTTTTTCGCAAAACCGCTTGCATCTCCACAACACGAGAGGAGGCAAGAGCAATACCCCAGTGATGAGAAGTGTTTCTAAGCTCATGACGCATCAACTCACAGCAGTGTCGCGATCTCGTTGTCAATAACTTCGGGGGTCGTCGTGGGGTGGAAGCGCTTCACGACGTTGCCGTCGCGGTCGATCAGGAACTTCGTGAAGTTCCACTCGATGTCGCCGGGGGCCTCGGCGCCGGCGAGGTTGTGCTTCTTCAGCAGGTCGCGCAGGCCGGCGATGGCTTCGTCCGTCGCGTCGTCCTTCGGGCGGGCGGCCTTGAGGAACTTGTAGATCGGGTCGGCGCCGGGGCCGTTCACCTCGATCTTGGCGAGCTGGTCGAAGGTCGTGTTGTACGTGAGCGCGCAGAAGGCGTGGATCTCGTCGTCGGTGCCCGGCGCCTGGTGACCGAACTGGTCGCAGGGGAAGTCGAGGATCTCGAGGCCCTAGCCATGGTACTTGGCGTAGA
>JAFWPM010000075.1 GCA_017509565.1 Kiritimatiellia bacterium
ACCTGGCGCGCCATCCTCAATCGCGCTTCCGGGACAACGCGGGACGCCGTCCTTGAGCCTGTTCGCGCCAGATCGGCGATTCCCATGGCGGAGCCGTCTTGATGGATGCCTGCGGAACCATCGCGCCACGGTCGATTCGCTTACGCCGAGCAGCTGATCGCGCACTTCCACGCCAAGCGCGCCATGCACGGCCTCCCAATCTCCGACCAGACGTGGAAGCATCCCGATGAAATATGGCGCCCACGGGTCGGCTGCCGCCTTCCTGAGTTTTAGGGCCAGCCGCTCCACTTCCTTGCCGTAGGTGCGGCCGCGCCCTCGGGGCGGCTCGAAGTCTCGTTGCCCGTTGAGCAACTTTATGAGACACTTCCGATCAAACCCAAACGTATCCGTCAGGCGCGATAGAAAGTTGCCCTTCGTCTCCTTGCCCTTCAATTTGCGATACCGATTCCGGTAATCAATTAGTTTGTCCTTGAATGACATCGTTGCCTTCATCCTTCCATAATACCTTATCGGTGTCCTACCTTTTGAACATTAGGGTTCTTGCCATCTCGATTTCGGTGTCTTTTATTATGAACAACTGCGCTTTATGCGCAAACTTGCAGCAACACCAATGCTTTGATATGATTTTGCCATGCTAGTGTGCCGAATCATAAAAGACATATCCGCGCGCAATATTGGCGTTAGCCCGGAAAGGCGCCGGCAGGAAGGCGCAGTGCCCGACGCTTCCAGTGGGAAATGCATACGCCGGGCGCCAAGCCCGGCGCGGGAAATGGGCTTGGGATTCAGCATTCCGCGGGCTGCACAAGGAAGACGCATGTGGATGGCGGCCGGGTTCATTGCGGCTGCCGCCGGCGACTGGCTGCTCGCCGTGCGCGGGGCGCCTCGCGCCTCAGGTGGCTTTCTGGCGGGCGTCGTTTGCTTCTCTATTGCGCACATATTCTGGATGTCCGGGCAACGCGGGGAATCAAAACCCGACGCGCGCGTTTTTCTTGCGGTCGCCGTCCCTCTGGCGCTCTTTTCAGGCGTCCGGCTTGCCGGAGCCATCCCGAGGGCGACACATGCCGCCCTCGTGGCATATTCCCTCATTACCTCGTTGTCCCTGGCGGTGGCGGTCGCGACAAGGCGCAGGCTATACTTGACAGGCATTGCGGCGCTGGCCGTTTCCGACCTGATGATTGCAGGACGGCTGCTTGGCGTCCCCGGCTGCTCGTCTCTCGCGGGGCCCGTCTACATCGCCGCGGAGGCCTGCCTTGCCGTGTCCTTCGCCCTGGGCCGCGCCGAGCCGCGTCATTTCCCGCCAGACGCCTGGCGCCCGCTGGATTCCACCGTGCGGTTCGGCGCATTGGCCGGAGCCTTTTTCCTTCTCGCGGCGCTAAGCTGGCCGGGAGGAGGCTACAACCCATGCCTGCGGATGCTGAGTTCGCTCGGGCGGACAACCATCCATGGCGTAGACTGGCCCTGGTGCCACTATCTTTTCATGGCCGGGATGTTCGCGGCAGCATTCGCCGTGCTGGCGACTTTCATTCCCTCGGACGCGGCGAATTCCGCCATAGGCTGGCGACGCGCCGCCCAGTCGTGGGGGCTTGCCGCCAATGTCGCCGGACTTGCCGCAATCGCGCTGGTCCCGGAAAACACAGACCAATTTTTCCACAATGTGGGTTGCTGGTGCGCAACGCTCGGCGGAGGCGCAGTCCTTCTTGCGCGCGACAGGCCGGGACGCGACCGCGCCTGGACTGTGGCGCTGTCGGCCACGGCCGCGGCCTTCGGCATCGCCGTCGGCCTCCACGCCGTCCACCTGCTCCCGCACGCACCCTGGACGCCGACCGGCCAGAAGGCCGTAATCCTTGTCTTTTCCGTCTGGGCGATCGACTCAGCCGCGCGCCAGCCCGGGGCGAGAGTGCGCAGTTCAACATGGGGCATCGTCGCCGCGCTGGCGGCGTTCGTCGCGTTGCGGGCCGTGGTTTTCGGCGGCGGCCTGCGCGGCGATGCCACTTCCATGCCAGCCTGCGGCACACCACGTCTGGCGCCGCAGGTCACGTCCGCCCCGTTCTCGGACGACGAGCGCGCCGCGCTGCGCTGGCTCACGCATGTGACCGGGCACCTTCCGCCGGAGGATGAGCGTGAATGGTGGGATGTAGGCGGTTCGCAACACGGGCTCTTCGCAAAGCGATACCACATCGCATTCTGCGGCTACGCGGCCGCGGCGCTTGGACAGCGCGGCGGGGAGGACGAGCGAGCGGAGGCCGGCCGCATAGTCGCGCGCTGCCTGGAGCGATACATCAGGCCCGACGTCTGGGGCTACTCGATGTCAAGGTCCTACTGGGGGCGCAAGCCATGGGCGCCCGATCCGTGCTTCCGCGAAAACGTGATGTACACCGGGCACCTGCTCCAGCTCCTCGCCCTTTACGAAAGCCTGACCGGGGACGCCAGGTACTGGACTTCCGGCTGGGACTTCGAATGGAGGGACGGACGCCGCGTCCACTACGACGTGCGGAGACTCATCGACGTCACGGTGGGGCAAATGCGCGAAAGCCCCACGGGCGGTGTCACATGCGAACCGGGGCTATTGTTCTTCCCGTGCAACAACCACCCGCACGTCGCGCTGAAAATCTTTTCCGGGCTCGGGCACGGGGACTGGACCGCCGAAGCCCGCCGGTGGGAGAAGTGGGCACTCGCGCACTACCCCCGCCCCGCCTTTGGCGGGGGGGCGCTGAGCCTGGTCCACCATGTGCGTTCCGGGGCGTTCTACCCGCGCGGACACGCCGGGCTCGATGGCTGGTCGATCCTGTGGTACGTGCCGTGGGCGGGGAACCGCCGGGCGGCGCTTGAACTCTGGGAGGACGCCGCGGCGAGGATAGACTGGGACTGGCTTGAAAACGGCGCCGACGCCGCCGGCCAGTTCGACCCCTGCACCAACCCCGCCGATGTGCCGCCCGCGGCCGTGGCTCCATTCCTGGCCGCGGCCGCGCGCGTCTGCGACGATCCGGCATCGGCATTGCGCCTTGAGGCGATCTCGGACCGCGCCCTCGTCCGGAAGGACGGCATGCTTTGGCTTGACGTCGGCCGCGAATGGCGCGTCGGCGCAACGGCTATCCGCATCATATCCCTCGCGGAATCGAATGGATGGCGCCCCGGCCTGCAATGACCTGCCCGCCTTTGGATTGACATGTTTCGCGGGATTTTATACCATCTATTGCACTGAAACGAAACCGCAATTGACGCAAATCGCAAAGCGCAGGACATCCCCCCCATGCACCCCATGCCCGACAACATCGCCGCAGACAGCGCTTCCGCGTTCATGCGCTGGTGGCGCGGATGCGGGGCGTCTCTCCGCGCATTCGCCATCGCGCTGCTCGCGGCCGCCACGATCTATGGCGGAGGCAAGGGCGATGGGGGAAACGGCGGCGCTGCAATGCCCGGGCGCGGGACGCCCACTCTTTTGTCCACCGGAGACGGCCCGTGCGGCCATGCCAATTCCGCCAGCCCTGTCGCCGCGGACCATGCGGCTTTCTCGAATCTCTGCTTCACGTCGATCGCCGTCACTTCGACGAATGCCGTTC
Organism: Kiritimatiellia bacterium; assembly: GCA_017509565.1. Classification (GTDB taxonomy): domain Bacteria; phylum Verrucomicrobiota; class Kiritimatiellia; order RFP12; family JAAYLN01; genus RGIG5952. Next base: position 3,561 of record JAFWPM010000075.1, read on the forward strand.
TCGGCATAGGCTGGGACCCGCTCACGAACACGACGGCGGTTCTGGACATCTACGCGAAGACCAACCTGCTTGAGCGGCTGTGGCGGCATCTTGCGGAGATGGGCGTGGATGCCGGCGCGGAAGAGGCGACGGCGGAACTCCCGCTGTCGTGGCTCGGCAATCCCCCAAGCGCCTTTTTCAACCTCGGCGAGAGGCTCGATTCAGATGGCGACGGTCTTCCGGATGCGTTCGAGACGCTTGCGACCGGTTCGGATCCAGCACTGGCCGACACGGACGGGGACGGCCTCGACGATTTCACCGAATGTCTCGCGGGCCTCGACCCGTCCGCGGAGCCGCCGGGTTTTGCCGCGCAGGGCGACACGCTGGCCGCGCTTGAGCTTGTCCCGGCGTTTTCCGCCATCTACCCCGAAACCTTCGCGGGGTCGAACGTCTGGCAGCGGACTATCCATGTCGAACCGATGGACGGCCTGAGGCAATACTTCGTTTCCGGGGCGCCCGACGGCACGGCGCCGCCTGACTTCGGCGGCATGGCGCTCGAATGGGCCGACGGAACCGGGCAGGGAACCGTGCCGACGAACCAGGCGGCCTTCCCACTCCCCCTTGGCGGACATTGGGACTGCGACCTGACCATGACGCTGCGCCGCGCCGGCGCGGCCGTTTCCCTGGATTCGCCGCTGTATTTGCTTGCCGCCGTCCCCCGGATAACCATCGACTCCGCGGCCGCCGCCGTTGCCGACGGCGTCACATACTACGCCGCCGACTTCAACGCGACGCGCCATATCGACATCGAGGTCGATTGCTCGGAGACTCCAGGGACGAACAGGACAGTCCGGCCAGTTCTGGACGGTCTGGCGGAATTCTTCCGGCAATCCGGCATAGAGGTTGGGCCGCCGGATTTGAACCAGGGCGAATCGCCCGACAACGAGACGTGCATCCTTCCGCTTACGGTTTCCAGCCTGGGCGTCCATCCGCTGCCGGCGCCGGCGGAGGCTACGCCCGTGCGTGCTGGAATGAGGCGTTCCCCGGCGGCACCGCTTCGCGCCGGCGACTGCGGCCCGGACTCCCCCGACTGCGGCCCCGGCCCCCCGGCGATACTGGCTATCGCGCCCTACATCGAGTGGAGCGGCGGGCACGACGGCTCCTACAGCGGCGACGCGCTTGGCTTCGACCTCTCGACCGGCACCTACTCCAACCTCTGCGAATACCCGCTGGACAGCGGCTGCATCTGGTCGCAATGGTTCCGCGGCGCGTCCGGCGAATTCGAGTGCGCCTGCACGGCAAGCGTCAATCTGGGCACGGAAGACCTTCCGCCCGGAATAACCTCGTCGGTGGAATACGGCGACAGCGGCGCTACCGGCCAAGTCAGGCTTGGCGGCACGGTGATATGGAGCGGCGATTCCACCCACCGGCGCTACAGCGAATGGGGCGCGGGAGAATCAGGCACGGCCCTGCTCTCGTCTCCCGACTCCGGCGAATGCGGGAATTCCTGCGGTTCTTGCGAGGGCGGCAGCTGCGACGACCTCGAAAACCCCGGCATCGGCTCCCTTCACTTCCGCATCCCGCTCAGCGCCCCGCGCGACGGGCATGTCGATGGCTTCCTGTGGCTGACGGCAGACTCCGCCATCACGCCGTTGACAAAGTCGTTCGGCCTGACGGCTCGCCCCGACGCGGACATCACCGATTTGCTCCCCTACAGTAACAGGAGGACAGTCAGGTCGAACGGCCTCCGCGGGCGCCAGGTGTCCATGGAGGGACTCTCACACGGCATCCGGCTGACCGTGACGAACCTTTTCGAGGGCGCGGGTGGCAAACTCGACCACATCTGGGAAATCACGCGAAGCGGCGACACCATGCGCCTCCGCAAGATTTCCCGAGCTGGGAACCTGATGCAGGATGAAAGCTTCGACTTTGGCGGCCCGGAAGGCGCGACGGTGCGCACCGACAACATCTCCGGCCGCGTCGAGACCTTCTCACGCCAGGGCGCCTTCACCGAAGACCCCGAATCGGAAATCGTCGAACGCCGCACCGTATCGGACGCTTCGGGTGCCGTATTCGAGGAGAGCGAGACCGTGCTGCGGCGTTTCGGCGAAGGGCATTCCGCAGTTGAGCGCGAGGTCGCCCACCGCCGCATGACGCCTCTCGGCACGAACGAGACCTTCGCCACATACTGGCCCGACGGCCGCCCGCTGTTCTCGTGGGGCGACGACAGGCCATGCCGCTACACGGCATTTGACGACCTGGGGCGCGAAACGAACTCCATCACGTATTTCTGCGAAATGGGCGAACTTGAAACCCTGGGTTTCAATTTCGGCGACGGGTATTCGGACATCCCGCCTATCCAGTCCTTCCCGTTCGGCGTTTCACAAACCGCCACTTCATACGAGCCGCTTCCCGGCGACGCCTCCGATCCGCGCGACCGGGACGAGCCGCGCCGCATAGACGAATACAGAATCGACGCCGGCGGCGAACCGGTTCTGTCTGCCCGCACATGGTTCATCCACACGCGAGGTCTGGAGCAGGGCTGGGAGACGCACACCGTTGCGACCATCCGCGCCGCCTCGCAGAATGCCGACATCGACGCCCCCGCAAATGCGGTGTCGGTCTCGGCGGCCTTCGACACCGACGCGCCCGGAATCCCGCGCGTCCTGCGCGGGAAGCCGGTGTACGAGCAGGACGAGGACGGCACCGCCACACGCCACGCCTGGTCGCAATGCGCGTTTTCGCTGGATAACGGCGCGCCCTCCATCGCGTCCGGCGCCACGCACTGGCTCTGCGTCGCCACCGAAGAGTTCGGCGAAGAGGCCAAGCCTGTCGCGCACGTCACCGTCATCGACGCAGGCACCGGCAGCGAGGTGTATTCGGCGGAACGCCACGTTGACTCCGGCATCGACTTCGGCTGGGAGGCCCACCTCCACGACTGCCGCGACAGGCGCGTCGCAACGCGCTGCGCGGACGGCGCCTCATCGACGAACGCCTATTCGTGCTGCCGCCTCCTCTGGACGCAGGACCGCGACGGCGCCAAGACTCTGCGCTCCGCAACCACGGGGCAGGACTCGCTCTACTACGCCATGGAGGAGGTCTCGCTTGCGCAACTTCCGCACGACGACAGGTATATCCCCTACGAAAACGCAAGCGACAATGCCTTCCGCGCGACCCAGCACTTCATGGACGCCTTTGGACGCGAGACCAACACCGTCGTCCGCACCTGCAAGGTCGAGGGGGTTGCCGTCAATCAGGACTGGACATGCGCCGGATGGCGCGCCTCTTCCTCCGTCGCATACCCCTTCGGCGCCTCAGACTACCGCGTCGCCACCGACCAGCGTGGCGGCGTGACAACGACAATCCGCACCGCAACGCCCGAAGCCGACATCGCGCAGACTATCGCTTCGAACAAGACCACCACCGTTACCTCCTACCGCAACGGCGACAGCAAAACCCTTGAAGAGTGGGCAGGCGTGGCAAGTTCTCCTGGCGAACCGCCGCTTCCGTCCTGGCGCGAGACGCGCCGCTTCACCGAATACTCCGCGGACGGCACCCGCACCGCCTACTCCGTCACCGCCACCTCCCACTCACCAACTCACCAACTCACGAACTCCATCGCTCGCTACAACTTCCTGGGCCGCATCGTGCGCACAACCACGCCGCTCTCCGACGTCTTACACGCCTATGACGGCAACTCTTCGCGTGTCCTCTCCACACTCGACTCCGCCTCCGGCCTCGCCGTCACGAACCTCTACGACGACCTCGGCGAGCATGTCGGACAAATTGCCTCAGGCATCGAGACCCGCACGGAGACTGGCTATGAAGTCATCTCGAACGTCCTCTGGCGCGTGGAAACGCTATCCGCGTCCCCTGCGTCTCCGCCTCTCCGCGTTAGGACATCGACGACACGCACACGCCTCGCACCGCTTTCCGATGGCTGCCGCTCCGAAACCGAGACATGCCTCGACGGCATCCTCCAAAGCCGATCGTTCTCCTCATTCGACACGAACACGCTCATCCTCACCGAGACCGCCATTTCCGCCACGACAGGCACGAACATCGTCAAGCGCAAATTCGGGCGCGTAATCGAAACCACCAACTCCACCGGCACGACGCAGAGCTTCTTCGACGCCTACGGCCGCGTCTTCTACACGGAGCACGATGGTCGCAGCGTCGATTGGATTGGGCGCAACGATTTTGGCGACACCGAGGAATACGACACCTTCTACGCATGGCGCGACTACGTCCATGCCGACTTCCACGCATATGACATCTTCGGCAACCGCGTCGCGACGACCAATGCGCTGGGCGACACCACCTTCTGCGAATACGACGCCGAAAACCGCCTCGCCGCCACATGGGGCGCAACCTACCCGCTGCTCTACGGCTACGACACGCAAGGCCGCCGCACCTCGCTCTCCACCACCCGCGACCCCGCCGCCAACCTTTCAACTTTTCAACCTTTCAACTTTTCAACTTGTGTTTGGGACGAAACCCGCTGGGGTTTCGACCCAAACACAAGCCTCTGCACGAACAAGACCTACGCCGACGGCTCGACAGTCGCATACACCTACGCGCCCGACGGCAAGCCCCTCCGCACCACCTATCCGAGCGGACGCTGGAAGGAGAACGCCTACGACGCCAACCGCCGCCTCGTCTTCATCCGGAGCGCAGGCGGCTCTGGGGGCGCGGGCGGCCCGCCCGCTGAAACAAACGACGTCTCCTTCGCCTACGATGTATTCGGCCAGCGCATCGCCGAATCCAACGCCGTCGCCTCCGCCGTCTATCTGCGCGACGCTCGCGGCAACTGCACGAACGAGACCACGATACTGGGAGGGTCGCCGTCCCCGGCGGCCGCGACGACCAACACCATCGAACGCTCCTACGACGACTACGGGCGACTGGTGCAAGACTCCCTCTGCGGCGTTGCGCCTCCGCGTGAGATTTCCTATTCCTCTGACGGGCTGATCGCCGCCATCTCCAACGCCGAGGCCGTCGTCGAATACGCATACACCTCCGACCGCCTTGACGCCGGCTATACGCTGACGCTCACGAACGGCACGACCTTCACGCGCACCGTCGTCCGCGACGCCTACCGCCGCAACCTGATCATCGCCATCACCAACTCCGTGAACGACGTCGCCATCGAAACGCTCGAATACGCCTACGACGCCCTTGGCCGTCCAGTCTCGCGCAACGCCGACACCTTCGGCTACAACAGCCGCAACGAGGTCGTCTCCGCATCCATCGCGGGAGGGTCGCCATCCCCGGCGACCGCTGAATACGGCTACGATGGCATCGGCAATTCCACGAATTGGATAGCAAACTGCCTCAACCAATATTCGCCGTTCACATATGACCTCGACGGCAACCTGCTGACCAACGGCGTGTTCTCCTTCACCTACGACGCCGACAACCGCCTTGCCTTGGTATCCTCCAACGACACGCTTCTCGCCACCTTCGCCTACGACGCGCAGGGCCGCAGGGTGCGGAAGATTGTCTCACACGGAGGCACGGAGGCACAGAGATTTGACTATCTCTACGATGGCTGGCTCCTCGTCCGTGAAACCGCCACCGGCCTTTCAACCGACTACGTCTGGGGGAAGGACATTTCGGGAACAATCGGCGAGGCGGGCGGTGTCGGCGGCTTGCTCTACGAGGAGCGCGGCGGCGATATTTACGTGCCGTTCTATGACAACAACGGCAATATCACCCACTACTGCGACGCGCAAGGCAATGTCGTCGCATCATACACCTACGACGCCTTCGGCAACACCATAACGCAGTCTGGCCCAATGGCCGACACCTTCTCGCACCGTTTCAGCACCAAATACTTTGACGCCGAGATTGGTCTCTACTACTACGGCTACCGCTATTATAAACCAGAATTCATGCGCTGGCTGAATAGGGATCCGATAGGGGAAGATGGCGGGGTGAACTTGTATGCGTTCTGCTGGAACAACCCTATCTTTGCACATGATATTTCAGGACTGAAATGCACCCAAATTTCGGCACCACAAATCAAACCGGGATCTGAATGGAAAGCAACACACATAAAATTAAAAAACGCCAATCATAATTTCATGACCATGATTTATGGCGTATTTTCAGAGTGGCAAATCGAGGGGTTTGTTGAGTGTTGCTGCAAATCGCCATTCTTCAATAAATCAAGTATAATTACGAAGAACATAAAGAAGAAAGTCTCATATATGTCCGAAGGTTATTTGACACCGATATATCCCCAAACTCCTGAATTGCCAATCGTAGTTATTAATCCGGCAGCGCCTCCCATTCAACCTTCGCTGCCGACTGATTTAATCGATTATTTACAAGATTTGATAGTAGGAAATATTCAGGAAGTCTTTCAAGAATTATTCCTTCTTGCCTACATCGAAAAGACAGATCTTGAACTTGTTAAAAATGCAATTGAACGCAGTAAACCCTCTTCCTACGAAGAAGGTGAATGGCCTAGAAACCCTTGTAAATGATCAACCCATGAAACACTCTATCGCGAAATTCTCAATCCTTTGCTTGACAGTTGCCATTGGTCTTACCATTGGCTTACGAAGCAATGTGGGCAAGCGTAGTCACGCATGGGTTCACGAAATAAGAATGGGGTACGCTACGTCAATCAACGACGATAAAATAAGAAATTCCGCAACAGTAGCCGAGATTCCCATGTGGCGCGGCAACTTTGGAAAAACTCTTTTGTATTCAGGATTTTCTGGATTGCTCGCTGAAAAGAAAAGCATTTCGTCCATACTTGAAAAATCAAGTTTTTCAGAAAGAGAATTGCAAACGATTGCAGAATACCTCCAGGTGTCAGGATTTTTGGAGCAATGGGAGAACCAGGGATTAGACACCGCCCCGCTTCGTAAGTTGTTTTCGACGATACCATGAGGGAATTAGCCATGTCACATCTTGCAAGTAAACATATTTTCGTTTTTGTGGCGATATGTTTTCTCACCTTTATGACAAGTTTTGCAATCGGTCATCGGATCAGTGCGAGGCGAGTCGAATTAAGGGAACTACACAGCCGTATGCTGATTGTAAATGCAATATATTTGGAAAATCAACTTGTCAATGAGGATGTCGCTTCAAGAACCGGATTTGATCGCAATCTTGCGGTTCCGTGGCTAATTTCTCTGCTTAATGAAATCGAAAGTGTTGGAATCGACAGCGTTGCGGGATGTTGTTCAGATTCAGGAAATCACGATTTATTTGTGAAGGCTATTGAACGTGCGAAGCAACTTCGACAACAATGGCAATAGTTTTCCTGTTTTAGCGATGCTTTGAATGTCTGGGGTGCTACTGTTGATTTTGGAGGGGGGGGAAAATGCTTCATGGACGTATCTGCGGGAATGAGAAAGCGCAACTTTTTTGTTGCACTCCTATTTAGCGTATTCTTCCTTTTACAAACCTTTGATGGAACAAGCCGACTCGTTTCACTTGTTCTGGTTGTCCCATTTGCAAAAAAAACAATTGATCCGCTCATTTGTCATGTGCGCACAAAAGAAACACATGTTTTCCCAGTCAAAGAACTGTTGGGGAATTATATCCGTGATTGCTATGGGATATGGGGCATCCTCGCTGTAGAATTTATCAGAAGGATATTCACTCTCGGGCCTTTTGTTGCCATCTTGTCCATGATGTTGATGTCCACGTCTTTGCTGGGGTATGTCTTTGCAATGGGAACTGGCGTTTGCTTAACAAACACAAAATGCTATCTGCGGGGAAGCATAGGGTACGCATTCTACACATGGTTGCTACTTGCACTTTCATTCCTGTCTGGGTCAGGATGGATGCTGCAACAATGGTGAAGAGGTAGTTCCCATGAAGAGAGTGTTGTTTTTTTTGCTGATTGGTGTCATCTTGCCGGATGACGAAGAAAACCAACGGAAAGCATACTCCTTGCTCGTCGGGACATTTCAGAAGAATAACCGCGAATCGCCCTGAAGGCTTGCCATAACCGCCGATTTCGTGTATCATGGATGCACACTTGAAAAAGGAGTTTTACCGCACCACTAACCGATAACCTCGAATAACCAATCTATGCAGTAGCTGCATTCCGAAGCCGGCAGAAAACGGGCAAATTTTCAATCGACTTCAACAGGAAATCGAAGCAGCGAGACGCGCCAGCGCGGCGCGCTCGTGTTTTGTCCTTCCTGTTAGGCGCTTGCCCGTGCCTCTGCCGGCGGACACTGACCGGGCGCGCTTTTTCCTGCCCCGTTCCTTGTCCTCGGATGCGGGGCAAGGAGCGACATGGCGAACAGTGATTTGAACGCCGCCAAGAAGGCGAAGAAGGACGAGTTCTACACGCAGCTTTCCGACATCCAGGAGGAGCTGCGCCACTACAAGGAACATTTCAGGGGCAAGACCGTCCTCTGCAACTGCGACGACCCGCGCGTCTCAAACTTCTTCCACTACTTCGCCTACCAGTTCGAGGCGCTTGGCCTGAAGCGCCTGATAACCACCTGCTACAAGAACCAGACGCCAGACCTCTTCTCGCAGAACGACAGCGAGCGGGCCATCTGGCTGGAATACTCAGGCGACAAGAACGGCAACCGCATCCCGGACCCCGAGGAAATCGGCATCCGCCAGTTTGAGGGCGACGGCGACTTCCGCTCGCAGGAGTGCATCGAACTGCTGGAACAGGCGGACATCGTCGTCACCAACCCGCCATTTTCCCTCTTCCGCGAATATGTGGCGCAGCTGGTCAAATACGACAAGAAGTTTTTGATTATCGGGAGTCAGAACGCTGTCAAATACAAAGACATTTTCCCCTTGATAATGGCCAACAAAGTATGGCTTGGCGTCAAATCCGGTAACATGGAGTTCAAGGTTCCGCAGGACTCCGAACCTCGTGTAACGCGGTTTTGGCAAGACGAGGCTGGTCAAAAATGGAGGAGTCTCGGTAATATTTGCTGGTTCACAAATCTTGATCACAGGCGGCGACACGAAGAACTCATTCTTTTCCGCAACTACGCACCTGAAACATATCCGCGCTACATCAACTACGATGCCATTGAGGTCGGGAAGGTGGAAAACATTCCATGCGACTATGACGGGACGATGGGCGTTCCAATAACTTTTTTGGACAAATACAATCCTGAACAGTTTGAAATTGTCGGAATGAGTCTCGACCTTGCTGACATGACGATAGTCCGCAAAAAACTTGGTCGTAATGATGG
>JAFWPM010000008.1 GCA_017509565.1 Kiritimatiellia bacterium
CTCCTCACGAGCGCGCTTGAACCGACGAACGAGGGCTATGCGCTCGCAAAGATCGCCGGCCTCAAATACTGCGCCTACCTCAACAGGCAGTTCGGGGCGGACTACGCCTCAGTCATGCCGACAAACCTCTATGGCCCCAACGACAACTACCATCCCGTCAACAGCCACGTCCTCCCGGCGCTGATCCGCCGCTTCCATGAGGCGAAGGTCGCCGGGGCGCCGTCGGTCACATGCTGGGGCGACGGTTCGCCGCTCCGCGAATTCCTCTACGTTGACGACCTGGCGGAACTCTGCCTGACAGTAATGGAGCGCTACCACGGCGAGGAGCCTGTGAATGGCGGCTCCGGGCGCGAGGTGACGATCAGGGAGGTCGCGGAGATGGTCGCGGCCACTGTCGGCTACACCGGCGAAATCCTCTGGGACACCACGCGGCCGAACGGGACGCCGCGCAAGCTGCTGGACATTTCGCGCTCTCTTGAGCTTGGCTGGAAGCCGACCACGACGCTTGAGGAGGGGCTTAAACTGGCCTACCGCGACTTCCTTGAAAACCCGGTTCGCGTCGAGCGCTAGTGAGCCTGCGGCGTACGGGGACGCCTTGCGGCCCTGTTGCCTGTGAGAACGGCCAGCAGCCCCGGCGCGACCGCCCAGAGCAGGGCGTAGGCCGCGAGCGGCACGGCGACGGCGATGGCGGCGCAGAGGAGGCATGTCGAGTCCGCCGGGAGGTATAGCTGGCCGCGCCACCGCGCGCGGGCGTATACAAGCACGATGTCGAAGGTGCAGAAGAGGAACATCCCGAAGCCCTGGTGGCGTTCCAGGATGGCTCCGAGGCGGCCGCGCGCGAGCGGGGCCAGGGCGAAGGCGGCGCCGATTCCGGTGATGACGGCGAGTCTGCGCGCTGGGCCAGCGCCTGAACCGGCCGCGTGGAGGGCGAAGGCGGTTGCGGAAGCCGCAATGTAGGCCGAAACCGCGGCGATGCGCGCCCTGCGCCCGCCGCCGGCGAGGGCGCCGAGCATGCTCCGGCCGTGCAGCGCCGCGAAGCCGCCAAATGCGAAGAGGGCGGAGCCGATGATGGACATTTTGCTTGCCAGCGCCGGTGTCGGCGAGAAAACCCAGAAAGCCACGGCGGCGGGGGCCAGCCAGGCGGTTGCGCGGCGCCGCAGTATTGCGCCGGCCGCCGGCGCCGCCGCCGTGAGGAAGAGAATGCCCTTCAGGAAGTAGAGGGGGCCGTTCGCCGGGGCGGTGGCTATGCCGCGGCGCGCGACGCGCACCGCCCAGAATGATTTGAGGAAATCGGGCTTTGCGAGAATGTGGACCGCGTAGGCGAATGCCAGATATGCCGCAAGGTTCCAGATGAAGTATGGAATTACAATGGACTTGGCGCGTCCGACGAGCTTGTGCGACCAGGAGCGTGCGGTCCAGCCGAAACTTGAGAAGTACAGAAGCCCTGAAATGAAGAAGAAGGCCGGCACGGCTACGTCGCCAACAAGGCGGGCCAGGATGAACTGTAGCGGCGACGATTCGGGCGCCAGGCAGGCATGGACAAGGACCGGCCCAAGCATAAGCGGGATGCGCAGCCGCGATATGCACTCCGATACGCCGTCGGGAAGACCGGGCGCGGTGGAAATGGAAGAAGGGCCCGGCGCCGCCGGTGCGGCGGATCCGGGCCCCTGTTTTTCCTCCTGTGCCATGCGGCTGCGCTAGCCGAGGATGCCGCGCACGTATTCGCGGCTGATGGAGAGACTCTTGAACGGGTCGTTCGTCGCGGGGCAGTTGTCCTGCTCGACGATGAAGGTGTGGGTCCCGCTCTTCCTGCATTCCTTGATGATGGCCGGCCAGTCAATGCGGCCCTGCCCGAGCGCGCGCAGGCAGAACTCGCCGCCGATGAGGCTCCAGTCCTTCAGGTGCACCTGGTCGATGCGGCCCTTCATGCGGCGCGCCCAGGCTACGGGCTCCTGCCCGCCGCGGACGACCCAGCCGAAGTCGGGTTCGCCCTGGAGGGTCTTGGTCGTGTCGAACATGAGCTCGAGCAGCGACTTGCCGTCCTTGCCGTTCTTGATCCCGACCTGGTTGAACTCGAAGTCGTGGTTGTGGTACTGGAGCTTCACGCCCTCCTTGAGCGCCTTGCTGGCGAGCTGGTCGAACTTGCGGAAGAGCTTCTTCCAGTCGGCGACGGTCCAGGAGAGGTGCTCCTTGAAGTTCATCCACGGGATTGCGGCGTATTCGATGCCAAGGCCGTGGCAGGTGTCGATGGCCGTCTTGAAGTCGTCCATCCAAATCGGAAGGCCGATGTGGGCGCCAATCGGCTCCACGCCATTGTCAAGCATGGCCTGGCGAATTTCGGCGGGCGTCAGCTTTGCCTGGACGCCGGAGACTTGTGCGTAGTCATAGCCGATCTTCTTGATCTTGGCCATGGTCTTGGGAAATTCGGCCGCTTCGGCCGTGAATGCGCGAACCGAATACAGTTGCGCCGCGACAATCGGTTTTTTCATGGTGAGAGTTCCTTTGCAAAATATTCTACCACAAATCAGCGGTTAAATCCTTCCAGAAGGACGCGCTTGCGTGGATTGTCCTCGCTGGGCGCCATGTGGCCGATGTCCGGCCCCTCGTACTCGACGCTCCATCCCTTCCATTCCCTGAAGGCGTGGTATGTCCAGTCCCAGCCGTATTCCTCGAAGAGGTCGATGCAGTCGCGGAGGTAGTTTTCGGCACCCTCTGCCCATGCGATCGCGCTGAACTCGCCCACGTAGATCCTTGCATTGTGGCGCAGCGCGAACTCGCGCACTGGGCGCAGTGTCTCGCGGAGGAAATCCTTGTCCCACTTGCGCCCGGGGTCGGGCCACTTCTCGCCCGAGGTGCGGCCATGGACGCCCTGGTGCGTGAAAAGCATCGGGGCGTAGACGTGGACCTGGTAGATCACGTTGTCCATGCGGAGCGGCGAAAGCCAGGCGTAGGCGGCGGGCGCGTCGGAGCCATCGGATTCGATGATGATCGGGGTGTCAGGGTCGATTGCCCGCACGGTTTCGGCCGCGCGGCGCTGGAGCGTCCAGTAGTCGTTCCTCACGCGCTCCTTCTGGCTGGGTTCGTTGATGAGGTCGTACCCGTAGATGGCGGGATTGCCCCTGAAGCGCGTCGCGATGCGGCGCCAAGTGTCGATCCAGGCGTCGGCGAACCTGTCGTCCTCGAACATGTTCATCTGCCCGTCCCTGGCCCGCTTCCCGCCCGGGGGTGTGTGGAGGTCGATGACTATCTTCATGCCGCGCGCGCCCGCCCATCGGAGGACGTCTTCTAGGTTGTCGAGGCGGGAGTCGATCCAGGCGGCGTACTCTTCAAGGTCCTGGTTGTCGTCGCGTCCGCTCCAGTTGCGCATGATCTGGAAGCGCGCAAGTGTCGCCCCCCAGCTGCGCAGAGTCTCGATGTCGTCCTCGGTCGTGTCGCGCGCGGGAAGCATGCACCCGCGGCGGCGGCCGGAGGTGCCAGCCGCCGCGACGGGGTATTTCACCTTCCAGTCCTGGTTGACGAGGCGGAAGAGGCCTTTCGAAGGCGCGCCGCGCAGCGTCGTGAGGTCGAATGCGACGCGGCCGCTTGTCCCCTGGAGCCCGAGCATGAGCGTCACCTTGTCGGGCTTGGCCCCGCCGAAGTTGACTTCGTTTACCAGCGTCTTCGTCGCGAAGTCGCCGAGTTCGTTTGCACTGTTCGGGTATGCCTCGCGGCCGGTGGCGCTGTTGGACCAGTGCATCTGGAACTTCAGCCCGAGCCAGTTCTTCGTCGGCTTCCTTAGGCCCGCCCCTTCGGCGGACACCGACATCGAAAAGCCCTCGAAGCCCGAGAAGAGTTCCGCTGGGAGTTCGGCTTCGGCTACGGCGTCGGCCGGATAGGCATCCGCGGGGATGTCAACCACGAGGCGCCCGCCGTCGATTTTGGCATATTCCGCGGGAAGTCGCCATTCCAGACCTTCCAGGAGGGACATTTCCTGAAGCGGGGCCTGGACCTCCTGGGAAGGGGCCGGCTGCCCGGGCCCGGCCGGCGCGGCCGCGTTTCTGGGCAGGCATCCGAATGCGGCCATTGCGGCGAGGCAGGTGGCGGCGAGTCTTGTCGTTGTTTCGCTTGTCATTGCGTTCTCCTAGGTTTGGCATGGTTTGCGGCAGGGGAGTGAGTGCCAGCGGTTTGGCACATCGGCATTTTGGATTTCACCGTACCCATTGTTCAGAAATCGGAATTGACGCCAATGTCAATTGATATTGCCGGTTGATGGGCAATGAAGATTTTGGATTTGTGGGCATTCCCAATTTGCCCAATTGCCAGCTTGCCAAATCGCTAGTCATTTAGGAACCCCTTTGCCGAAAGGAAGTCCCAGATGCGGTCGAGAATTGTGAAGCTGCCGGTCCCGGGGGATGCCTGCCTGTGCAGGCAGTGCCCGCGGCTGGCCAGGGTGTGGAGTTCGCCCTGGATGCCCATCCGGCGCAGCTGCTCCCAGAGGGCGACGGAGTTCATGGCGGCCCAGCCGTCGGCGTCCCCGTGGACGAACAGCATTGGCGGCGTGTCGGGGTCGAATGCGAATTCGGGGGCGATGCGGGCGTCCAGCCTGTTCCCTCCGTGCGCGTTGGGTTTTTCATAGCCGTCGGAGAGAATGTAGGCCGGGTAGATGCAGATGGCCCACTGGACGGCGGCGCCGACCGTGTTGTCGAGGTCGTCGATTGGCAGGTATGCCTCCATGCGCGATGAAGTGGCCGCCATGAGGGCGAGATGGGCGCCGGCGGACGAACCCATGATGCCGATGCGGTTCGGGTCGAGGCCCAGGGCGGGGGCCTGCGAGCGGACGAGCCTTATTGCGCGCCTGACATCCTGCCATGCGGTGACGTGCTTCGCGAGCGGGGCTGCCGGACGTGGTGTGCGGTAGCGGACGGTCGCCACTGCGACTCCCCTTGCGTTTAGGAAGCGCCTTGGCGGCGCGACTTCGAATTCGTCCGGGTCGTTGTGCTCGTAGGCCCCGCCGGCCCAGATTATCTGGATCGCCCTTGTCGAAAGCCTGGGTGGAATATGCCATTCGAGAATCGGCTCGCACTGGTTTTCCTGGCGGTCGGGCATTTTGCCTTCGGGCCAGATGGGCTGGGAGGTGTGCGTCGCGCGCGCGGAATCGTCGGCGAAGCGCGCCATGATGGGGATTTCCGCTTCCAGGGGGGCGAGGAAGCCCATCTGGCGGAGAAACTCGACGGCGCGGTCGAACCCGTATACGCCGTGGCCGACATCGGGCGCAATGTGGATTTCCGCAGGGACGCCAATTTCCCGGACGCGGCGGTAGATGCGGGTCGATGAAAGTGGAGTGTACGGGTCCAGGCCGCCGTGCAGCAGGCATACCGGCGAGGTCTTGGCATCGAATTTGAAGGCCGGGTCGAGCGCGATGTCCAGACCGTCGCCCTGACGCGAATTCCGGGCTCCGTTGCCGTCCATGAGGCCGTAGGCGACCGAGAAAATCACGGCCGCGTTGACGTGGCAGGGAATAGAGTCAGTCTCGTCGATGGGGCTGTATGCAGGTGAAAGGGCGCTGGTTGCGAGCAGCGTAGCCATGTGCGAGCCGGCTGACATCGAAATGGTCACGATCCGTTCGGGGTCGAAGCCGCGCGCGGCGGCCTGGGAGCGGACGAGCCTTACGGCGCGCTGGCCGTCCTCCCAGGCGGTTGTGTGGATGGGCAGCCCGGCGGGGCGCGGGGTCCTGTAGACGAGATTCACGCACTGGCATCCGAGTTCGGTCAGGCTTGAGCGCCAGTTCGCGATGTGCCCGACGTCGCAGCAGTTGTAGTAGCCGCCTCCGGAGATTAGAATCGCGCAGGTGCCGTTGCGCGCGCCTTCGGGGGGCGGGGGAAACCAGTCAAGATAGGGTTCGGAATGCTCGGCGGGGTCGAAGCCGGGGGCGCCAGACACGTCCGTCATTGCGGCAATCTGGTGAGGCTGGCGGTCGGGCATTGCGCCAGCCGGCCAAATGTATTGTCGTTCCGTTTCAGAAGAGTTCATGTCCTCTATTATAGCAAGTTTTCACCTCCCATGGCAGTTAACAATGTAAAGGGAGACACCCTTCTATAAGGTAAAACACGCAGCCCCCGGGATGTTAACACAGTTAAGGCAATGTTAAGGGACAATGTTAAGGGAGACACCATTCTATAAGGTTATTGGCGTGTCCGGTGGCTTTCGCATTTGTGATGGCGGACGCTTCGGCTGGGGAATGATGCGGCGGCGAAATTTGGTGTATAATGTCCTAGGTATCTTATGGTAGACGTACTTGTAATTGGTGGCGGGCTGGCCGGATGGCGGGCCGCCGAGGCGGCGGCGGATGCCGGGGCGACAGTTGGACTGGTGGCGCGGGGGGCGGGGAATTCCCCCGACATCCATGCGCTCAACGTACCTGTCGGACCGGGCGACTCGGTTGAGCGCTTTGCCGCGGACACGCTCGCCAGCGGGCGCGGAGCCTGCGATCCGGCGCTGGTCGGGACGCTGGCGCGGGAGTCGGTGGCGCTCGCAGGCGAGTTCCCCTGGGACCGCAACCCCGATGGCTCCCTCGCTATGCTCCAGCCCCTCGGGTGCAGCGTACCGAGGTGCGTCTCCATCGGACACCACATCGGGGCGTGGGCGCTGGCGAACATCAGGCGCACCCTCGCGGGCCGCGTGGAGGCGACGCGCGACCGGGTGGTGGCCTTGTCGTTTGGGGACGGCGCATTCTCCGCCAAGCTCCAGGATTCAGGCGCGACGGTTCGCGCCCGGGCCGTTGTCCTGGCCACGGGCGGGTGGTGCGGCAAGTACGCCTTTTCCGACAACCCGCCGGACCTGCAGGGCGATGGAATCGAAATGGCCCGCGCGCTTGGCGCGGCGCTGCGCGACATGGACGCAATCCAGTACGAGCCGACAGTGGCCCTCGCGCCGTCCGCCGTCCGCGGCATTCCTGTGATAACCACGATGCTTTTCGAGGGCGCAACCTTCAGGAACCGCGATGGCGCGGAGTTCCTCCAGGACATCCATGCAAACAAGGACTCGATATCGCGGGCGATTTTCGCGGAAATCGAGGCGGGCCGCGGAGTTCCGGCGGGGCAGGGGGGCGATGGCGGCGACGCGCCGCAGTCCGGCGTCTGGTTCGACGCCACAGGCGTTCCGGCCGAGGTCCTGCGCACCCGCTATGCCGATACGGTCAACCGCTACGGGGCCGCTGGCGTGGACATCACCAGGGAGCCGATGCTAGTCGCTCCGGCCCCCCATACGTCCCTCGGCGGTGTCGCCGTGGATTCCCGATGCCGCGTACTGCGTCCCGACGGGACTCCCATTCAGGGGCTTTTCGCCGCGGGCGAAGTGACTGGCGGGGTCCATGGGCTCAACAGGATTGGCGGGAACGCCGGGACGGAAGTCCTGGTGTTCGGGAGGATAGCGGGGCGCGAGGCGGCCGCATACGTTGCCTGATTGGCGGCGGACTGGGGCGCCTACTGCTGGTCCTCGACGGGAATTTCAAGATACTGCGCCGTGGCGAGGGCTATTTCGGCGAATGCCGGCGCGGCGGACACGCCGCCGTCGTGGCTCTTGCCGGGCTTGGTCGGATTGTCGAGCAGGACCAGGATCGCGACTTCCGGATTGTCGGCCGGCAGGAAGCCGATGAAGGAAGCGTAGTGGTTGTGGTCGTAGTAGCCTCCGCCGGGCTTGACAATCTGCGCGGTGCCCGTCTTGCCGGCCACGGTGTATCCTGCGACCCTGGCGCGCCTTGCGGTGCCGCCCGGGGCGACGACCCCCTTTAGCATTTCGCGCATCGTCGCGGCCGTCTCCGGCGTAATCGGCGTTGACAGGACCTTCGGGTGGTTGCGCTCGATTACCTCGCCGGACGGGGATACGATCCGCTTCATCACGTATGGGCGCATCCTGCGGCCGCCGTTGGCGATTGTCGCGTAGGCGTTGATCATCTGTATCGGCGTCACTGAGATGCCTTGGCCAATGGCCACGCGTGTCGGCTTGATCGGCTCCCACGAGCTGGCGGGGGGAAGCGAGCCGCGCGCCTCGCCGGGAAGGTCTATGCCGGTCTTGGCGGTGAAGCCGAAATCCTTGAGGTAGCGCTCGAAGCGGCGGTTGCCGAGGTCGAGGGCAATCTTGGCGGAGCCTATGTTGCTTGACTTCGCGATGATGGTGCTGACGTTGATCACGCCCTTGGCGTGGTCTCGCAGGACTCCTCCGCCGTAGTGCCAAGCCCCGCCTCCGACGTCGTAGGTCGAGTCCGGGGTGATGATGCCCTCGTTTATGCCGGCGGCCACCGTCACGGCCTTCATGGTCGAGCCGGGGTCGTATTGGTCCGAAATCGCGCGGTTGCGCTTTGCTAGGTCCGGGGTGTGCGACCAGTCCTCCGGGTCGAAGTCGGGCAGTGAGACCATTGCGAGGATTTCCCCGGTGTCCACCTTTTCGACGATGCAGCGCGCGCCGTCGGCGTTCCACTCCTCTACGGCGGCCGAAAGGACGTCGTGGACGATTTTCTGGATGTTGTGGTCGATTGTAAGCTCAATCGCGGCGCCGTCGATTGCGGCGACGGTGCTGGTGCGGCGCTCGCGGATTTCCCTGCCGTTGCCGGCGCGTTCGCCGTATATGAAGCCGTCGGCGCCGCGCAGGCGGCTTTCGTAGCGCTGCTCTATCCCGCCGCTGTTGCCTGTCGGCGTGGAGCCCATTGCGATGCCCAGGATGTGGCACAGCCTGCGGCCCTGGGGGTAGTAGCGGCGCTGCATTGGGACGAGCCCCACGTTCCCGACGTAGAGGTCCTTGTTGGTCGCGAGGTCTATGGCGGTCGGATCCCAGGTCACGCCTTGGACGACATAGCGGTTCGTGCGGAGGTGTCCGTTCGCGAGAATGTCTATGTTGGTTGTGACGAGGTCGTGCCAGACGTCGCGGCATGGGCGCCCGACAAGTTCCGCGATTCTGTCGCATGTGGCGAGGGGGTCGGGCGGTGGCTGCCCCTTGCGCGGCTTCTTGCTGTCGGCGCAGGGGTCGAGATAAATCTTCCACCCGGTTTCGTTGACAGCGATGGGATTGCCGCCGCGGTCGTAGATTACGCCGCGCATGGCCTTGATGTCGCGCTTGTAGCGGATGTTGTTGCGGGCGACTGCTCCGCCTGAATGGAGCGCGTACAGCCTGTAAATCAGGAACAAGAACCAGGCAAGGAGGAGAAATGGGATTAGGAAGAAGCGCGTCTTCCTGCTATTTCCGCGGTACTGTCCCATTGGCGGCGACCTCAGTCATGGAAGACCAGAAAGCCTTGGGGGCGGGACGTCCGCGTAGCGAAACTATTTTTTCGCCGCTTGCAAGGGACATTCGCAGGCCATGGCGCGCGAGGGCGGCGTCGAGCTGTTCGGGGCGGGTGCAGGCCGACCAGCGGGCCTCGGCGCGGATGCGCTCGGCGCGGATTGTCTTGAGTTCGGCCTCAAGCGCGGCGATTTCCTTGCCGGTTCTGGCGATGGTGGCGTTGATTGAAAGGATGCTGAACGCCCCGAGGGCGATGACAAGCACGAATAGCGAGAAAATAACCGCCAAACGGTGGTTTATCGCGCTTGTCCTTGCGTATCTTCTTCTGTTCTGTCTCATTGTCTTGCGGTATGTGTCAAGGGAGTGGTTGTTCGGTGACTATTTCCACGGCGCGGAGCTTGGCGCTGCGAGCGCGCGGGTTTGCTGCGATTTCCTCCGGGCGGGGGATTACGGCGTGGCGGTCGGTCTTCGCCACGCGCGGGAGTTCCCCGCGCCACTCGGCCCCGCCCTGCTGTAGGGATTCGATTTTCCCTACATGGTCGGCGAAAATGTGCTTTACGAGACGGTCGCTGATGCTCTCGAAGGTGATGACGGCAAGGCGTCCGCCCGGCTTCAGCAGCGGCAGAATGCCGTCAATCGCCATTCCAAGCGACTCCAGTTCGTGGTTGACGCGGACGCGGAGCGCCTGGAAAACTCGGGTTGCGGGATGGCGGTGGCGCGCGCGGGCGGCTGGGCCGAGGGCGCGTTCGACGATGTCCGCGAGGCGGCCGGTCGTGATAATCGCCTCCCTCTCGCGCGCCCTGACGATTTCAGCGGCGATCTGCCTGGCGCAGGGTTCCTCCCCGAGTTCGGAGAAGATTCGGGCGAGTTCATCGGCCGGAAGCGTCGCCACGAGGTCGGCGGCGGTCTCGCCGTGTGAGCGGTCCATCCGCATGTCGAGGGGGCCGTCGTGCAGGAAGCTGAAGCCGCGCAGCGGTTCGTCCAGCTGCTCGGAGGATACGCCGCAGTCGATCAGGGCGCCGTCGAGCGCCGTGAAGCCGAGTTCCCGGCACTTGTCGGCCGCGTGTGCGTGGTTGACATGCGAGTAGGTCACGGCGGCCGGGAAGTTGCGCAGGTTGCCCATGGCGCGCACGAGCGCGTCCTCGTCCCTGTCGAGGGCAAGCAGGCTGCATCCGCGGCCCGCCCGGCGTAGGATTTCGGCGCTGTGGCCGCCATCCCCGAGAGTGCAGTCGAGATATGTGCCGCCGGGCTTTACGGCCAGGCGGTCAACTGTCTCCATTAGCATTACCGGGACGTGCATGGTGGCGGCCTCCGCTAGAAGTGAATCGTCCTCGCGGTTGCCGTCAGGCGGCCGAAGGCCTCCTCAAGCGACGGCTCGTTGCCTGCCGCCCATATCTGGAGCCTGTTCACGGCGCCGACGATCACGACGTCCCTGTCCACACCGATGTGGGACAGGAGCTGGTCGCTTATCCTGATGCGCCCCTGCACGTCGATGTCGAGCGTCTCGGACACACGGCCGATCAGAGTGACGAAATCCGACGCCGCCTCGTCAGTGAGCGCGGCCTTGTTGAGTTCGTCCAGGCGCATTTCGAACGCCGCCGGATGAAACACCTCAAGGCACTTCTTGTTGCTCAGGTTGGGCATCACGTAGACGATGTCGGGCATTCCCATGCGCGAACGGAAGATGGCCGGAATGGTCATGCGGCGCTTGGGGTCGAGGCGGTGCGGATACGAGCCGAGCAGGGACCCGATTTTTACCGGTTCCCTCCCTTCGTCGGCTCTTTTTTCTGACACCTCCTGACTTTTCATGCCACTATTCAACACTTTTTGACACAATTTGTCAAGGACTTTATTTTTCCTCGCGCGTGTGCGCGCCCTCGCGTTCTCTTATGGTATAATGTTTTGCTTGAAATTTTGGCGGCGCAGGGCGCGCCGCATTGATTGCAGAGGCTTGACACAATGGCAGACGAAAACGGAACGAACGAGGAACGGGTGGACGCCGGGGAAGGCGCCGACGGGGAAGTGGTGGCCGAGGCGGCCGTGGAAGGCGAGGCCAACGGCGCCCCGATCGCGGAGAAGATTGAGACAATCAAGGTCGAGGACGAAATGCAGAAGTCGTACCTCGACTATTCGATGTCAGTGATAGTGGGGCGTTCGCTTCCTGACGCCAGGGACGGCATGAAGCCGGTCCACCGCCGCTCGGTGTACGCCATGCGCAAGATGGGCGTGACGCATACGCAGCCGCACCGCAAGTCCGCCGCAGTCGTCGGCGAGGTGATGGGCAAGTACCACCCGCACGGCGACGCCTCGATCTACGACACCATCGTCCGCCTGGCGCAGCCGTTTTCAATGCGCAGCAGGCTTGTCGACGGCCACGGCAACTTCGGCAACATCGATGGCTACGGCGCCGCCGCCGCCCGATACACCGAGGTCAGGATGTGCGAACTCGCCGAGGACCTCTGCGAAGACCTCGACAAGGACACCGTGGACATGGTGCCGAACTACGACGCGCTTGAGGTTGAGCCAGTCGTCCTTCCGGCAAAGATCCCGAACCTCCTGCTCAACGGCTCTTCGGGCATCGCCGTCGGCATGGCGACCAACATCCCGCCCCACAACCTCACCGAGGTCATCAACGCCTGCATCGAGGTGCTGGACAACCCCGAGGCGGAGCTTGCCGACCTCATGCAGCACATCAAGGGCCCGGACTTCCCCACAAAGGGCATCATCATGGGCCGCTCCGGCATCCGCGCAGCCTACGCCACC
>JAFWPM010000076.1 GCA_017509565.1 Kiritimatiellia bacterium
AATACCGCGAAAAAAAAAGGCCCCCGGCGGGGGGCCGGGGGCGGGAATCAAGTTGCGCCAATTGCCGAACGCGTTCGGCAATTGGCGCAACTTGATTCCCGCCCCCGGCCCCCCGCCGGGGGCCTTTTTTTTTCGCGGTATTCGCGGTATTCGCGGTATTTTTCGCGGTATTCGCGGTATTCGCGGTATTCGCCTTTTCAAGTTGGTTGCCCCGTGGTTTAATGGATGCCGTCGCCGGGAGGTCTTTCCTGCATTCCCCCCCCCGGCGGCGGGATCTAATAAATGGCCCGCTGGGCCGATTGCACGCGCGCCGGTTCCCCGCCACCGGCCATGGAAACAAAAGGCGGGACTGCTTCGCAACGTTGAAAAGTTGAAAGGTTGAAAGGTTGAAGGGCGCATGGAAGTCGCGGACATAATCCAGAACGGAGGCCTCGTGGTCGGCGGCGCGGCGCTGGCGAAGCTCCTCGATTTCGGGGGGCGGTGGTTCGCCGCCCGCAACTCGCGGACGGAGGTCTCGCCAGACCCGCTCCGCGTCGAGAAGCTCGACAAGTACGTGACCCGCGACGAGTTCGCCCGGCACGTCGGCGAGAACGAGCGCGCCCACGAGAACCTCTTCGCCCGCCTGAACCGCAACGACCGCGAGACGAGCGAGATCAAGGGGATGCTCTCGTCGATCATGGACGATTTGAAGGCAATAAAGGGCCTGATGATGGGAGGCAGGAAGTAATGGACGCGACTGACAGACTTGTTATAAAGACCGCGCTGGCGACCCTGCGGGCCGCAGGCGGCACGGGCCTCAGGAAGCCCGCCCTTCTGGACCAGATCGACCTCGCCGCCGGCGCGCCGACGACGGACGCCCAGCGCGAGGCCGCGTTCTCCATGCTCCTCGACCGGGGCTGGATGGACTGGCACATGGAGCCGGTCTGGCACGAGCGCCGGTACACGATCACCGAGCGCGGCATGACGGCGCTGGAGGGCATGTGAGCCGCAAGACCAACAGCAACGCGTGGGGCGAGGACCTGCCGGAGGACACGAGGTGGGAGATATACGCCCTGACGAAGCCGCCGACGGAGGAGGAGAGGGAGGCCGGGCGCGCCTGGCTGCGCGACTTCCGCGCCGACGTGCTGCCGTGGCTCTCGCTCCAGGGGTACGTGGCGCCCAGCCGGGCGGCGTGGTACAGGTTTTTGGGGCGGATGCGCGAGGCGGAGGCGGCGAGGACGATCATCGGCGTCGAGACCTCGAAGCGGATAGCGCAGGGCATCGTGCGCGCCGACGTGGACGCGCGGCTCGCGTCGGAGATGATGACGGCCCTCTCGGTGGACGCCGCCGCGAGGGGCAACGGCGAGGCCGCGAAGATCCTGGCGGACAGCGCGGCCAAGTACCACGCCGCCGCCCGGGACGCGGAGAGGCTGAGGCTCGACGCCGCGCGGCAGAAGACCGCCGAGGGGCAGCTCAGGCTGGCCCGCGAGAAGTTCGAGGCGGCGGAGAAGAGGCTTGCCCAGATGGCCGAGGTCGCGGACGCCGCGCGCGGCGGCAAGGTGGACCCGGCGAAGGTGGCCGACGAGATCGACCGCATACTCGGAAGGAAGAAGTGATGAGTGTTGCCAATGTGAAAATATCCAATTCCAATACCAATACCCAATTGGGCATTGGCAACACTGGCATTGGCAACACTGGCGACATTGGCAGCACTTCCAAAGAGTCCTATTTCCTCCCGTACCAGGAGAGGTGGATAAACGACGACTCGCCGCTTAAGGTGGCGGAGAAGTCGCGCCGCGTGGGCTTCACCTACGCTTCCAGCTACAGGATGTTCCAGAAGTGCATGAGGCGAGGCAAGGGCTTCACCCAGTGGGTAAGCTCCCGCGACCAGCTGACGGCCCAGGAGCTGATACGCGACTACGTGGCCATGTGGTGCAGGCTCGCGAACGTGGCCGCCCGGGGCATGACCGGCGAGGACGTCCAGGTGATAGACCCGGAGAAGGACATAACGGCCTTCGTCTGCACCTTCCCGAACGGCGCGCGCATCGTTTCGCTCTCGTCGACGCCGGAGGCCTTCGCGGGCAAGGGCGGCGACGTGTTCCTCGACGAGGTTGACCTGCACCGGGACTCCGGAGCGCTCATCGACATGGCCTACCCCTGCATCATGTGGGGCAACCAGCTGGAGATGGTGAGCGCCTACCGCGTGGACGGCTCCAAGGACACGCCTTTCGCGAGGCTCGTGGCGTCGGCGAAGAAGGACAACCCGCAACACGCGTCGCTCCACCGGGTGACTATCCACGACGCCGTGGCCGAGGGCCTGGTAGAGAAAATCAACGAAAAGTCCGGGCGCAGCCAGACGCGCGAGGAGTTCATCAGGCAGACCCGCGCCGGATGCCGCACTCAGGCGGCCTGGGAGAGCCAGTTCGAGTGCAAGGTCCAGGACGCGGGCGGCAAGCTGCTGCCGACGAAGATCCTCGCGCCGTGCGAGATGGACGCGGCCGAGATCGCCGACATCGAGCGAAGGTTCCCGGACGCGAGGCGCGTCGCCGGCTACGACATCGCGCGCCGCCGCCACGCCAGCGCGTGGAGCGAGTGGCTGAACGTGGGCGTGAGCTGGTTCCTGGTCGGCCGCGAGACGTTCCGCGACATGGAGTTCGAGGCGCAGCGCAAGTTCATCGAGGCGAAGATGGAGCGCCGGGAGCGCCGGATATGGCGACTCGCGATGGACGCGACCGGCCTCGGCATGGAGACCGCGGAGTGGGCCGGGAAGAAGTGGCCAGGCCGCGTCGACCAGGTGAACCTCGAGAGCCACCGCCGCCACGAGATCTGCATGGGGTTCCAGGACTGGTTCAACACGGGCGCCGCCAGGATACCCGCCGACCCGGCGCTGCGGGAGGACTATTCGACGCCGTTCACGCGGACGGCGGCCAACGGGGCGATGCGGGTTGTGGTGCCAGAGTTCGAGGGCGACGAGGGGGAGGTGTCGCACTGCGACGAGTTCATGGCCGGCGCGCTGGCGTGGTCGGCGGCCGACGCCGGGGCGTCCGCGCCAGCCGCCCAGGCGGTGGACGAAATCGCCGACGACCCGCTTGACGGCCTTTCAGGCGGCGGCCTCACGAGAAGGAGCTTCATGTGATGGGCATGGTTTCGCGCATATCCAGGTTCTTTTTCCAGAAGGCGTCGAACGACTTCGACGCAAACGAGGCGTTCCGCCGCAACCAGGCGCGCTACAACGCCCTCTACGCCCTCGACCCGGACGTGCTCGTGCGGCACCTCTCCGCCTTCGGGCGCGGCGACATCTGCGGCCTCGAGCGCGTGCTCGACGAGTTCGAGACGCGCGAGGACAAAATGCGCATCGGCGCCTTCAAGATGGCGGCGGCCGTCTCGTCGAAGCCCTGGGAGGTGCGCATCCGCAAGGGCGAGGAGGGAAACCCCCGCGCCAAGGTCCACCAGAAGACGCTGACGCGCTTCTGGAACCGCGTCGAGGCGACGGACGCCTTCTGCCGCAACCGCAGGGGCGGGATCCGCCTCCTGGTAAAGCAGATGATGAGCGCCCAGAGCCGCGTTTACTCCGTCCACGACATCTGCTGGAAGGTGAATCCCGACGGCACGCTGGACGCCACCTTCACGCACGTCCCCGCCTGGTGCTTCGAGAACCGCACGGGCCGCCTCCGCTACATCCGCGACGACGGGCAGACGCAGGGCGAGGAGATGCGGGACGGCGAATGGCTCGTGGCCGTGGGCGAGGGCGTCGGCATACCGTCCGCGATCCTCGCGATGGCGAAACGGCTTTCCTGGAACGACTGGCTGCTCTTCAGCGAGAAGTGCGGGATGCCGGTCATAATCGGCAAGACGGCGGCGCAGCGCGGGACGGCGGCGTGGGACCAGCTCGCGCGCGCCATCCGCGCCGTGGCCCCCAAGACGGGGCTGGTCGCCGACACGGGCAGCGACATCGCCGCCGTGCCGATGGGCGCCGGGGGCGGCAAGGACACCTACCGCGAGCTGGTCGAGACGGTTGACCGCGCCATATCCGCGCTCTACAGGGGCGGCGACCTCGCCACGGTTTCGGGCGGGCCGGACTCCGCCGGGGTGAACGCCCAGGAGGGCGAAAGCGAGCTGATGGACGCCGACGGCTGCGCGATGGTCTCCGAGACCCTGCGCGACCAGGTGGAGAAGTTCGTGGTGCGCTTCGAGTGCGGCGACTTCGAGCCGCTTGCGGAGATCGTGGTCAACCCGCCGGCCGAGACGGAGAACATCGACCGCGAGATAAGGATCGACGCCCACCTCGCCGGGCTGGGCGTGAGGCTGTCGAAGTCCGACGCCCTGGCGAGGTACGGACGGACGGAGGCGACGGGCGACGGCGACGCGCTGGAACCCCGGCAGCCGGCGAATCCCGGCGGATTCGGCGGCATCGGGCTGCCGAACGAGGCGCCCGCGCCGCGGAACCCCTCCAGCGACGTTGCAAAGCCATTGCAAAACGCGCCGAGGGGCGGGGGGGCTACCGACATACCCCAAAACGCCACGGAGCGCTCCACGGCCCTCCTGCGCGATTTCGCGGCGGACATGGCCCCGGCGGCGAAAAGAATCAAGTCGCTCCTCGACCGCCTCGACGCCGGCGGGGACATCCGCGAGGATGCAAGGAAGCTTGCCGCCGAGCTGCCCGACCTGATGCCCGACGACCCCGCGATGGCCGCCGCGCTCGAGGAGGCAATGGCCCAAGCCTTCGCCGAGGGAATCGGCGGCGAGGCCCTGGCGAACTCGGAGAAATGTCCGGAGTGCGGGCAGTGGCTTGACGGAAACGGCGTATGCCACGAGTGCCGCGGGGCCGACGAGGCGGCGGAAAGGGGCGTCAACCCTGACAACGATACTGTCCAGGCTGCGGAAATCGGCAAGGGAAAGGCCGCGATAAGGAAATGCCTCGCCGAGCATGTGGACATGCCCGACGCCGTTTGCCGGGGCGACATCGGCACGATTTCGATTCTCTACGGCTCGCCGGTCGATACGCCGGAGGGCAAGGCCTGGGGGC
>JAFWPM010000077.1 GCA_017509565.1 Kiritimatiellia bacterium
AGCGCGGCCCCCAGGAAGGGCGCCGCCGCCAGGAGCGTGGCGCGGATGCGCCGGGCGGCGGGCCTGCCGCCAAGGATCAGCGGCACCGCGCAGAAGAGCGGCGTCGCCAGGACGGAGAAGTAGAAGACGTGCAGGTCGGAGCAGAACGCCGCGAAGAGCGAAAGCCCCGCGACCGCGCCGCCGCCGGCGGAGCAGTCGCGCACAAGGCGGTCGAGCCCGTATGCCAGCCATGGGACAAGGCAGATCGCAAACCCGGTGGGGCTCCCCGTCAGGAGCGTGTGCCAGCGGTACGGGTATGCGGAAAGCAGCAGCGCCGCCGCGGCCGCGACGCCGTCCGAGCGCGAAAGTCTCCGCGCCAGCGCGAAGGTGCCGAGCAGCCCGAGGAGGAACGAAAAGAGGCTCGCCGCGTTCCAACCGGCGGCATGGCCCCAGATGGCCGAAAACGCCCCGTAGACGATCGAGAATGGGATGTAGTATGTCTCAAAGCGGCGCAGGGCGTCGTCGCCGCGGAAGTTGAACTCGTAGACGTTTGCGAAGGCCGGGGTCCCGCCGGCGATGACGTCGCGCCCGAGCCAGAAGTGGTAGAGCAGCTGGAACTGGTCGCCCGGCAGGTTCTCCTCGATTCTCGGGGCGTCGGCGGCGCGTCGCTCGGAGAGCGGAATCGCGCTGGAAAAGAGCCGGGGAAGGGGCCATGTAATTGCCGCCCAGACGAGAATCCCGCCAAGGAGCGCCGCCGCTATCGGTATGTGTTTGCGCATGGTGTGTGGCATTGGCGTCTTGATGGTGGGGCCGGGGTCAGGGCAGCGGGCCGTCAACCGTGACTGTGCGGGAGTCTTCGGAGGCGCCGTGCGCGAAGTGCATGCGGATTGCGTCAGGCGGGATTTCGTCGCCGGCCCTGTCGGGCCACTCGATGCAGACTATGTCTCCGGATTGCAGGTATTCGTGGAATCCGAGGGAGTCGAGATCGGATTCGCCGCCGAGCCGGTAGAGGTCCATGTGGACGAGGCGGCCACCGCCGGGCAGCGGGTATTCGCAGACGAGTGTGAAGGTGGGGCTGGTGACAGGGCGGCGGACCCCCAGGGCCAGGGCCAGGGCCTGCGTGAACGTGGTCTTGCCGCTGCCCAGGTCGCCTTCGAGGGCGAGCACGGCGCCATGCCCGGCCAGATGGGTGGCGATGCCGGCCGCAAAGTCCCTCATGG
Source organism: Kiritimatiellia bacterium (assembly GCA_017509565.1). Taxonomy (GTDB): domain Bacteria; phylum Verrucomicrobiota; class Kiritimatiellia; order RFP12; family JAAYLN01; genus RGIG5952. The sequence goes on from JAFWPM010000077.1 coordinate 1,200, forward strand.
CCTCAAGTCCGTTAATGGCGAAATCCTTCTTCATGGGAAGTATTCTACCATATTTGGGTAAGGAGGGGGAGCGCACGGGGATCGGCAAGGCCGCAAGGGCCTTGCCGCAAGTTGGGCGCCAGGGCGCCGCAGGGGCGGAGTGGCGCGGGCGAAGCGGTCATTCCGCTTTCATGCCTTCGAGCAGGACGCGCTTGCGGGGGGTGTCGCCGGCGTCGGCGAACGAGCCGTCCGGCAGCGCCACTTTTTCGACGTCCCACACCGGCGCCTCGCGGAAGGCGTGGTAGGTCCAGTCCCAGCCGTACTCGTTGAAGATGGCGATGCAGTCGCGCAGGTAGTTTTCGGCGCCCGGTGCCCACGCGGCGGCGCTGAATTCGCCGACGTATATCCTGCACTTGTGGCGGCGCTGGAATTCCAGAACTGGTTCAAGTTCGTGGCGGATCGTCTCCCGGTTCCAGTCCTGGCCGCGGAAGCGGCCGGGCCAGGGGACGGGCGTCCCGCCGTCGCCGGGCGGGGGGCCGAAGATCCCCTGGTGGGTGTAGGTGCCCGGCTCGTACATGTGGCACTCGTAGATGACGTTGTCCATCGCGAGCGGGGAGAGGTAGCGGAAGGCCCAGGCGCGGTCGGCGAGGTTGCTTTCCACGACGATCGCGGTGTCCGGGTCGATTTCGCGGACCGCCTCCGCGGCGCGGCGCTGGAGCTCCCAGTAGCTGAAGGCCGCGGGCCCCCGCTGGTGCGGCTCGTTCACGAGGTCGTATCCGTAGATGGCGGGATGTCACTTGACCCGTTTCGCGATGGTGCGCCACGTCTCGACGAAGGCGTCGGCCCAGCGCCCATCGTGGAACATGTTCATCTCGTATGGGCGGCCGTTGACGCCGCGCTTTCCGCCTGGCGGTTGGTGGAGGTCGATGCAGACCTTCATCCCGCGCGCCGCGCACCATTCCAGGACGTCTTCGAGGTTGGCGAGGCGGCGGTCGATCCACGCGGCGTATTCGTCGAGGTCCTGGTTGTCATCGACCTTGTGCCAGTTGCGCGTAATCTGGAAGCGCACGAGCGTCGCGCCCCAGCGGCGCAGGGTTTCGATGTCGTCCTCGCGCGTGTCGCGTCCCGGGAGCATGCAGCCGCGGAGAGGGCGCGCGGGCGGTGCGTTGCCATCTCCGGCGGGCGGGTACCGGACGATCCAGTCCCCGTTCACGCGCTCGAATCCCATGTCTTCGGATTCCAGGCGCAGGGTGGAAAGGTCGTATTCGACGTGGCCTGTGCAGCCTTCGAGCCCGAGGATGAGTTCCATGCGCCCGTCCTTCGGAATCCCGCCGAGGTTGAATTCGTTGAGCCGCAATTCGGCCTGGAAAGAGTCGAAATCGCCCCGTGGCGTGTTGACGCCGGGCCAGCGCTCCATGCCGGTCGCGCCCTCGCGGTAGTGGAACATGAACTTTGCGCCGTTCCACGGGTGGTCCGGCTCCGAGATGCCCGTGCCGGAAAAACACCCCTGCGCCAGGATGCCGTGGTCTTCCGCCAGCATCGGCGCGGCGTCGAACGCGGCGATGCAATGGGCGCGCCGCTCCTCGGGCGGCGTGTCAGGCGGAATGTCCACGATCAGGCGGTCACCTTCTATCCGCGCGAACCGCCCGGGCAACTGCCAGTCGAGACCGGCGGCGCGGTGAGTGGCGGGTGCCGGCGCCGGAGCTTCCGGCGGCTCGTCCGTGATGCGCCCGGCGAGGCCATCGAGAAGCGCGCGCCTGCGCGGGTTGTCCTCCGACAGGCGGAAGTTTTCCGGGCCCATGCCGTGGCTGATGGCCTCATGCTCGATGCTCCAGCCCGCCCACTCGTCGAAGGCGTGGTAGGTCCAGTCCCAGCCGTATTCTTCGAAGAGCGAAATGGCGTCGCGGAGCCAATCTCCGGCTCCCTCGGCCCAGGCGGCGGCGCTGAATTCGCCGACGTAGATGCGGGCGTTGTGGCGAAGCTGGAAATCCCGGACCGGGGCGAGCCTTTCGCGCAGGAACTCCCTGTCCCAGCCCTTGTCGGGATCCGGCCACTTGGCTTTGTCCCACGGCTTGCCCGCGCCGACGCCCTGATGCGTGAAGGCGAAAGGCTGGTAGACATGGACTTCGTAGATTACGTTCTCCATCGGCACGGCGGCGAGCGACTTGAAGCCTTCCGGCGAGGCCGAGTGGATGGGCTCGACGACGACAGGCATGTTCGGGTCGATTTCGCGTATGGCCTTTGCCGCGCGAACCTGGAGCGAAAGGTAGTCGTTCCCGCCGACGGAGTGGTAGGTCTGGTGCGGCTCGTTCACGAGGTCGTAGGCGCAGATCGCCGGACTGCCCTTGAAGCGCCTTGCGATGCGCCGCCATGTCTCGACAAAGTGGTCGGCGAATTCCGGCTCGTAGAACATGTTCAGCTCGTGGTCGGCGGAGCGGCCACCCGGCGGCATGTGGAGATCGACGACGACCTTGATGCCGTATTTCGCGGCGAAGGGGACGACGCGCTCCTCCAGATGGTCGAGCTTGATCTTCATCCAGTCGTCGTAGTCGGCCAGGTCGCGCTCCGTGTCGGCGAAGGGCCAGTTCCGGCTCATCTGGTAGCGGACGAGGGTGACGCCCCAGGAGGCGAGCTTGGCGAAGTCCTCGTCGTGGAGGCCGCGGGAGGGGAGCATGAAGCCGCGCAGGGGGGAGGGGGGCTCGCCGGACGGGGCCGGCGAGACAAAACTCCTGGCGGATGGGGATTCGCACTGGCGGGTGGGGTCGTCGGGGGGGAGGTCCGCGCCCATGGGGAGGAAATCAAGCGAGGCGAGGTCGTAGGAGACCTCTCCGGTGGCCTGCTGGAGGCCGATGGTGAAAGTGGCCGGGCCGTCCACGCCGTCCTTGAGGGAGGCGCGGTGGCGGTAGGTGTACCAGTCGAAGTCGCCGGACTTGCCGGCCGGCCCCGGATATTTCATGGCGCCGGTGCCGTCCTTGAAGGCAAGCATGGCCTTCATGCCGAACCAGGGCTTCTCCGGCTTTTCGATTCCGGCGCATTTGGCGCGGATGCGCCACTCCACGCCGCCGGCCTCGACGAACGGCGAGAGGTCCACCTCAGTGGTGGCCGTCGCGTTGGCGCGGCCCGTGTCGCCTCCGGCGCGAAGGGTGATGACGGTGCCGTCCAGTTCGGCGTGGTCGGGGATGTCCCAGAGGCGTCCGGCCACTTCAAGGGATGTTGCCTCCGTCGAGAAGGCCGCAATCGCCACCAGAAGCGGCGCAAGCGTGAGTATGCGCATCCCCGCCTACCTCACCACCATCACGAAGGCGTTGACTGGCGCAAGATAGGCCGCGTTGTCTTCATAGACGACGCGCCAGTTTTCAGGGAGGTTCGTCGAGGCGAAGGTGCCGGTGTAGCCCTTCGGGGCGTCCACGATCTTGTAGAATTTTGCGCCCTTCTCATTGGAGAGGCCTGTCGTATCGGCCTTGAGCGAAAGGCCGGCGATGCTCTGCCCGGCGCTCTCGAACTTGAGGCAGCCGCAGCCGGAGGCGTCTCCCGTAATTTCGAAATCTCCGGAAAGCGAGCAGGGCTTCTCGAACGAAAGCGTGCCGTATGCGCCGTCGAAGACGGGCGCAACCGCCTCCGTGGCGGCGAAAAGCGAGTTGTTGAAGACGCGGCCGTGGCCCTCGACGCGTGCAACGGTCTGCTCAAGGTCGTTCCGTGCGCCCTGCCATTCGTTGAATCCCGCCTGGCAACGGGAGCCGATCTGCAAGGTCGTCGTGGCGGGAAGCGCGTTCGCCACGCGGCACTGGAGCGTCCTGCTCCCGGTCGAGGCTTCGCCGACGGCCTCCAGGCGGGTCGGGCCGGTGTAGGAGGAATCGGCGGCGGAATCAGTCAGCACGACTGCCTGTCCGTTCGCGAGGATGCAGGTGAGGCCTCCGTCCGTTTCGCCGGACGCGACGCCGGAAACAAGCGGCCGGCCGAAGAAGACGTGGTGGCCGTTCGAAGTGTCGAAGACGGCGCCGCCGGCATCGACCCGGAACTCGATGCCGTCCCATTTGGCGTTTGTCGGCGAATCGACCACTGGGGTGTTGTTCTTGCCGTCGCGCGACTGCAGGACACCTCCGTCGAAATGGACGATGCCCTTGGGCGTCTGCTTGTAGTCGAGCGTCATGGACGTCACGCGCAGGGTGCCGCCTTCGCGAAGGAAGATTTCGCCACCGTCCCCCGCCGTAGCCTGGGATACGCGCAGAAGCGACACGTTCAGCATGCCGCCATCGCGGAGGATGGTCCGGGCTGGCGTCTGGAGGGCGTTCAGGTATTCGCATTCGGCGTTGTTGTTCATCGTCACCAAGCCGCCGGCGATATCGACCTGTCCGTAGTTGTCAACTTGCATGTAGCGGCTGTTCTGGCTGTTGAGGATCGTCCCTCCCGAAACAAGCAGATGGCCGACGGTATCGCTGTAGGAGGAGCCGTTGCCCTTCACGTAGAGTGGGGCGTTTTCGC
>JAFWPM010000078.1 GCA_017509565.1 Kiritimatiellia bacterium
AAAACCCCGGGCCGCTACGTCCGCGAACCCGGCTTCAAGAACCTCTCCGGCGCCGAACGCGCCGAGATGGAGGACTACGCCAAATCATACATGGACTTCCTCGGCAGGGCGAAGACGGAGCGCCGCGCCTACGCCGAATCCATCGCACTGCTTGAAAAGGCCGGGTTCAGGCCCATTTCCGAGTTCAGGAGGCTCAAGCCCGGCGACAAGGTCTACCGCGGCTACCACGGCAAGACCCTCCTCGCCGCCGTAATCGGCAAGGATCCCGTCGAGGACGGGCTGAACGTCGTAGGCGGCCACACCGACGCGCCACGGCTCGACCTCAAGCCGGTGCCCCTCGCCGAAAAGGGCGGCTTCGCGTACTTCGACACGCACTACTACGGCGGGATCAAGAAATACCAGTGGGTCGTCCGCCCGCTCGCGCTTTACGGAGTCGTTTGCCTGAAGAACGGCAAAAAGGTCGAAGTCGCAGTCGGCGACGACCCGTCCGACCCGGTGTTCATGATAACGGACATCCTCCCGCACCTCGGGCAGGAGCAGGCCAAGAAGACCCTGTCCGAAGGCATAGCCGGCGAAGACCTCGACCTCCTCATCGGTTCCGAGCCGGCTGCCGGCGACGGCGAATCAAAGGAGAAGGTGAAGGACAACGTCGCGGCGATAATCAAGGAGAAGTACGGGATAGACGAGGAGGACCTCGTCAGCGCCGAGCTTGAGGTCGTCCCGGCCGGGATGCCGCGCGAGGTCGGCTTCGACCGCTCGATGATCGCCGGATACGGCCATGACGACAGGGTGTGCGCATACGCGGGGCTCAAGGCGCTCGTCTCGCTTGACTCCATTCCGCGCCGCACGGCTGTCATAATCATGTGCGACAAGGAGGAGATCGGGTCGGTCGGCGCGACCGGCATGGACTCCACATTCTTCGAGAACTCCGTGGCGGAAATCGCGGCGCGCCGGCTGGGGGCCTCGTACTCCGACATCGCCACGCGCCGCGCCCTTGAGGCGTCGCGCATGATTTCAGCGGACGTCACCGCGGCCAGCGATCCGATCTACCCGTCGGCGGACCCGGCAGGCAACTCGGCGATAATGAACGCCGGCGCCTGCATCAACAAGTACACCGGGAGCCGCGGCAAGAGCGGCGCCAGCGACGCCCGCGCCGAATTCCTCGGCGAACTCCGCGCCACGTTTGAAAAGCACGGCGTTGCCTGGCAGATAGGCGAACTCGGCAAGGTCGACCACGGCGGCGGCGGGACGATCGCCAAGTTCATGGCGTACTACGGCATGGATGTCGTGGACATGGGCACGGCGCTGCTGAACATGCACGCCCCATGGGAGATCGCCTCCAAGTTCGACTGCTACATGACGTGGCGCGCCTACCGCGCCTTCCTGATCGGCTAGCCCAGCCAGCCCTACCCCAAAACCCACCCTTCAACTCCAATGTCCGACACAATCGTAGCCATGGACGCCGCGGAGGCGTCAATACCCAAACTCGTCGAGGAACTCAAAATTTCGCCGCGCCAGATAACCGCCGTGGCGCGCCTCCTGGCCGAAGGCAACACAATCCCCTTCATAGCCCGCTACCGCAAGGAGGCGCATGGCAACCTCGACGAAGTCCAGATAGGCAAAATCCAGGAGCGGCTCAACTACCACCGCGAAATGGAGGAGCGCCGCCAGACGATCCTCAAGTCCATAGAGTCCCAGGGGAAGCTGACGGACGACCTGAAGGCGAAGATACTGGGGTGCTCGACCAAGACGGCGCTCGAAGACCTCTATCTCCCATACAAGCCCAAGCGCCGCACCCGCGCCATGATCGCCCGCGAACGCGGGCTGGCGCCGCTGGCCGACAAGATCCTAGCCCAGGCGCCCGGGGACCCGGATGCCGACGCCGCGGCCTTCGTTTCCGAGGAGAAGGGCGTCAAGACGGCCCAGGACGCCCTTGCCGGCGCGCGTGACATCGTTGCCGAAACTGTCGCCGAGGACGCCGAAGTCCGCGGCCGCGTCCGCGACGCCTACGCGCGCTCCGCCGAAATCGTCTCCGCGGCCGTCGAGCCCAAGCCGTCCGAGCCGACGAAATTCGAGCAATACTACGAATTCCGCGAACTCATCTCCAAGATCCCGTCCCACCGCTACCTGGCTATCCGGCGCGGCCAGAGCGAAGGCGTCCTGAAGGTCAGCCTCGAACTCGACTCCAAGCCGCTTGTCGAAGACATCTGCGAGAAGTACAATGTCCGCGAGACGGCGCCATACGGCGCGCAGCTGAAAATGGCCATCGAGGACGGCTACAGGCGCCTGATCGCGCCAAGCGTCGAGGTGGACGTCTCCGTCGAGTCGAAGATGGCCGCGGACCGGGCCGCGGTTGACATCTTCGCAGGCAACCTCCGCAACCTCCTCCTCGCCGCACCGCTGGGCGCGCACCGAGTAATAGGAGTTGACCCCGGCCTGCGCACCGGATGCAAGTGCGCCGTCCTCGACGCGACCGGCAAGTTCATCAAGACGATGACATTCTACCTCGTCAATGGCGACCGCGGCATGATGGAGGCGCAGATTGACTTTGTCCGCCTCGTCCGAGAATTCAGGCCCGAGGCGATAGCCATCGGCAACGGGACCGGCGGCCGCGAAACGGAGGCGTTCGTCCGCGAGACGCTGAAGAAGGTCGGCGTAAAGGACGTCATCGTGGTTTCCGTGAACGAGGCCGGCGCCAGCGTCTACAGCGCCTCCGATGTCGCGCGCGACGAATTCCCCGACCTGGACCTCACGATCCGCGGGGCGATTTCCATCGGGCGCCGCCTCATGGACCCCCTTGCGGAACTTGTCAAGATCGACCCGAAGGCCATCGGCGTCGGCCAGTACCAGCACGACGTCTACCAGCCAATGCTGGCAGCCAAGCTCGACGAAGTCGTCGAAAGCTGCGTGAACCTCGTCGGCGTAGAGCTCAACACGGCCTCGGCCTCCCTGCTGGCGCGCGTCTCCGGCGTCGGCCCGGCCATGGCCAAGCGCATCGTGAAGTACCGCGACGAAAACGGAATGTTCAGGAACCGCCGCGAACTCCTCAAGGTCCCCTCCCTCGGGCCAAAGGCGTTCGAGCAGGCGGCGGGCTTCCTGCGCATCCGCGGAGGCGACAACCCCCTCGACTCGTCCGCCGTCCACCCCGAACGCTACGACCTCGTCTCGAAGATGGCAAAGGACATGGGCGTCGAAGTCAAGGCGCTCATCGGCAACGCGACGCTTGTGGACGGCATCAAGCTGGAAAACTACGTTTCGGATGATGTCGGGCTTCTGACCCTGCGCGACATCGCTGGCGAGCTCAAGAAGCCCGGACGCGACCCACGCGCGGCATTTGAAATGCCTAAGTTCCTTGAGGACGTAATGACGATCGAGGATGTCAAGCCAGGCATGAAGATCGAGGGGGTCGTGACGAACGTGACGGCCTTCGGCGCCTTTGTGGACATCGGCGTCCACCAGGATGGCCTGATCCACGTCTCGCAGCTTTCCGACCGCTATGTCGACGACCCGTCGTCGGTCGTCAAGGCCGGCGACAAGATCAAGGTCACGGTCACGGACGTTGACCTCGGGCGCAAGCGCATCGCGCTGAGCGCGAGGAGCAACCCGCAGATAGGCCCTTCGCAGCGGGGGCCGCGCCGCGATGGCGGGAACCGCTTCGGCGACCGCCAGCGCCGCGAGGGGGTCTGGTCGTTCAGCGCCTCGCCGGACGGCAGCACCGGGTTCTCCAGCAACCCGTTCGGCTCCCTCTAGGCTTCGCGGATCACCGGGGGGGCGGCGCGGCCGCCGCGCCCCCCGGCTCCATGAATGGCGGCGGAGGGGCGATAACCTCCACCCTCTCCCGCGAAAGCGGGTGCGGGAAGGCGACCTTCCAGGCATGCAGCGCCTGCCTCGGGAAAACCAGCCGCGCCCGGTCCTCGTCGGTAAGGGCGTCTTCGCACAGCCTCGCGTAGAAATTCCTGTCAACCCCGTAGAGCTTGTCGCCCGAAACGGGGTAGCCCATGTCGTGAAGCGTGGCGCGGATCTGCGCGGTGCGCCCGGTGACTGGCGCGCACTCCAGCAGGGTGCGGCCCCCGGCGCCCCAAATTGGCCGGAAGCGCGTCCAGGCGGTTTCCGGGGAGGCGTCGGCCCGCCAGGCGCCGATGTCGGTGGCCCGTTCAAAGCGCCTGAACTTCCTTACGGCGGCGTCGCTCGCGGGCCGTATCCAGCCGACGGCGTCGAACCAGCCATCCTCCCCCGCCCTTTCGCGCCACGCCCCCTCGACCAGGCAAAGGTAGCGCTTCTCAAAGCGGCGGGACGCCATTGCCCGGCCCAGGAGCGCGGCGGCGCCGGCCGTCTTGGCCACTACGACGGCCCCGGAGGTCTCCCTGTCGAGCCTGCTGACAAAGTGGACTTCGCCCCAGCCCGCGCCGTAAAGCATCGCCTCCAGGGTGTTGCCCCTGTAGCGGCCACCCGGATGGCAGGGCAGGTTGCCGCTCTTGGACAAAACGGCAAAGAGCGGATCGTCCAGCAACACGGACCATCCGCCGTCCACCGCCGGCTCGTCGGCGGCCAATCTATTCCGGGCAAGCATCATGGGACCTGCGACTTCGCGGGCGTTCCGGTCTGGCGCGGCGCCGGTGGCCGAGTGCCCGCAGCTTCTCCAACATGCTGCCATTCTACCACCCGCCCTGGCGCGATGTCAAACGCGGGCCGCGCATTTGGCCGGCGGCGCATGAAAGTTTTGCCTTGGAGTGTGGAAAGGAGTATAATGGTAGGATAATTTTTTACCGGAAAGAGGTTAAAGGAATGGAACAGAATGGCAATGAGACCGCGAAACTTCCGCGGCCGGTTTTCGACGAAGACCATTGCAAGGGATGCGGGCGCTGCGTTGCAGCCTGCCCGCGCAAGGTCCTTCGCATGAAGACAACGCTCAACAGGCGCGGCGTGAATCCCGCCGAATACGTCGGCGAAGGGTGCATAGGCTGCGCAATGTGCTTCTACAACTGCCCTGAACCATACGCTATTGAAGTGCATACGGCGCGCTAAGGGCCACACGAGAAAGGAACAGGCAAATGACAAAGTTCGTAAAAGGCAACGAAGCCGTTGTGGTCGGCGCCCTCTACGCCGGCGCAGACGCATTCTTCGGATACCCGATCACGCCGGCGAGCGAAGTCGCCCAGATGGCGGCGCTATACTTCCCCTCCGTCGGCAAGGAGTTCCTCCAGGCCGAATGCGAGACCTCGTCCATAAACATGGTCTACGGCGCAGCGTCGGTCGGCAAGCTCGCCATGACCGCGACCTCCGGGCCCGGCATGAGCCTCATGCAGGAGGGCATATCCTACCTCGCCGGCGCCGAGCTGCCGGGCGTAATCGTCACGGTGCAGCGCGCAGGCCCCGGCCTCGGCAACGTGTACCCCGAGCAGGGCGACTACAACCAGGCGGTCAAGGGCGGCGGCCACGGCAACTACCACTGCATCGTCCTCGCCCCCGGCAACGTCCAGGAGATGTGCGACCTGACGATCAAGGCATTTGAACTGGCCTTCAAGTACCGCAACCCCGTGATCGTCATAGCCGACGCCGTCCTAGGGCAGATGATGGAGACGCTCAAGCTTCCCGAAAGGGAGTCCCCGCGCCCGGAGACCGCCTCCTGGGCCGTCGAAGGCGACGCGAAAACCCGCGGCAACCTGATCACCTCCATATTCCTCAACGCCCCGCAGCAGGAGGAGCACAACGTCCACCTGCAGGCCAAATACCGCAAAATCGAGGCCGCCGAGCAGATGGCGGAGTGCTACCGCGCCGACGACGCCGACATCATCCTCGCCGCCTACGGCACGTCAAGCAGAATTTCCCGCTCCGCCGTGGACGCGCTCCGCGAGAAGGGCGTCAAGGCCGGCATGTTCCGCCCGAAGTCGCTCTACCCCTTCCCCGTCGAATCCTTCAGGAAGACGGTCGAGGGCAGGAAGCTCTTCGTGGTGGAGATGAGTTCCGGGCAGTTCAGGGACGACTGCGCCCTCCACCTGGGCCGCCTTCCCGAAACCATACCCCTGGTGAACCGCATGGGCGGCATTCTCGTGACCGTCGAGCAGGTTGTCGATGCCGTTCTCCGCGCTTAGGCGACCAAAAAATCTCAAATCTCGAATCCAAGATTTCAGATTCCAAACCCCTTGGAGGCATTCACATGGCAATCATCAAGGCAAAAGGCTTCTACGACACCTTCGACCGCTCGGGGACGCCGACGCGCGACACCCACTACTGCCCGGGCTGCGGGCACGGCATCATCCACAAGCTCCTCTGCGAGGCCATGGACGAGATGGGCATCCGCGACAACACGATCATAGTCAACCCGATCGGCTGCGCGGTCTTCGGCTACTACTACTGGGACGTCGGCAACGTGGGCGCCGCCCACGGGCGCGCCCAGTCGCTTGCGACGGCCATCAACCGCACCCGCCCCGATTCGATCGTAATCTCCTACCAGGGCGACGGCGACCTCGCGGCGATAGGCTTCAACGCGACATTCCAGGCCGCAAACCGCGGCGAGCACGTCGCCACCTTCTTCGTCAACAATTCGACCTACGGCATGACCGGCGGCCAGATGGCCCCGACGACGCTGCTGGGGCAGAAGACGAAGACTTCCCCGTTCGGCCGCTCCGCCGAGCACGAGGGCTACCCGCTCTGCGTCTGCGAGGCGCTAAACCAGCTCAAGGCGCCTGTGTACATCGCCCGCGTGTCCGTGGCCGACACGAAGCGCATCTTGCAGGCCAAGAAGGCCATCCGCAAGGCGCTTGAGATACAGGTCGAGAAGAAGGGCTTCGCTTTCGTCGAAATACTCTCCCCCTGCCCCACCAACCTCGGTCTTGACCCCCTCAAGGCCGCGCAGTGGGAAATCGAGCAGAGCGAGCAGATATTCCCGCTTGGCACATTCCGCGACAATTCGGCCGAGGCCGAACCGCGCAAGCCGGCCGAACCAAAGCCGACCCCGTCCGAGTTCTTCGGCGGCGGCACGGAAGTCAAGGCGCCGGAACCCGATCCCGCATTTGGATCGAAGCACATCAAGATCGCCGGCTTCGGCGGCCAGGGCATCCTCTCGCTCGGCCTCGCCATCGCGGAGGCGGCGCGCTATTCAAGCCGCTACTCCTCATGGTTCCCGAGCTACGGCCCAGAGCAGCGCGGCGGGTCGTCCTCCTGCAACGTCGTCGTCTCCGGCACCCCGATCGGATCGCCGGACGCGCCGCAGCCCGACGTCCTTGTCTGCATGAACCGCCCGTCCTACGACCGCTTCGCCAAAACCGTCAGGAAGGGCGGCATAATCCTCTGCGACGCCACAGTCGAAATGACCGAGGCCGCGCCGGAGGGCGTGAAGGTCTACACCATGCCGTCCCTCAAGCTCGCCACCGAATTCGGAGTCCCCAAGGCCACGAACACAGTGATGCTGGCCGCGCTGGCGCACCTTGGCGTGACGGGCCTCGCGACCGAGCGCCTGCTTGACGCCCTCGACGACAGCTTCAAGAAGAAGCCGAAGCTGATTCCGGTCAACCGCGAGATATTCCAGAAGGCATACGCCTGGTGCGAGGCCAACTGGAACGCATAGGCAAGCGCAAGGACAACGCACATGGCCGGCCGCAATCTTTCCCTCCTTTGGTTGCGGCCGGCCTTTTTCCTTTCCGGCGGGCATGGGCATCGCGCATAAAATCACCGCGGCTGCGTCGCGGGCGCTCGAAGGGGCGCTCGACGCGGTGTTCCCGCGCACCTGCCCGGGATGCGGGCGCCGCCCGGACTTGCCGGGGCGCCACATCTGCGGGGCGTGCATGGGGCGGCTGATGGGCGAATCGCTCGACGGGCCCGTATGCGAGGCCTGCGGCGCCCCCGTGAAGACTGCCACCGCCGACGGGCTCTGCCACGAGTGCCGGCGCCGGAGGCCTCGTTTCGACGCCGCGCGGAGCGCCCTCGCCTACATGAGCCTGCCGCGATCCCTTGTCCACGACTTCAAGTACCACGGGGGCCTCTGGCTCGCCGAGGACCTAACGGACATTCTTGAGGCCTGCGTAAGGGCGCGCCTTGACGCAAGGGCGATCGACGCCGTGCTGCCAGTCCCGCTCCACCCCGCCAAGTTCGTCCTGCGCAACTACAACCAGTCGGCCATACTTGCGAAAAAGCTGGCGATGCGCCTCGGCCTCCCCTACCTCGGCATGTCGGTTTCTCGCCGCCGCGACACCCCCACGCAAACGCATCTGGCGCCCAGGGGCCGCCGCAAGAACGTGCGGGGCGCATTCGCCGTCGACCGCCCCGAGGCCATCCGCTCCAGAACACTGCTCGTCGTGGACGACGTGATGACGACCGGCGCGACGCTGGGCGAAATCGCCGGCGTCCTGAAAAAATCCGGCGCATGGCGCGTTCTCGCAGTTACCCTGTGCAGGGCCTGACGAACTGCGGCGGCACCGGCCGCGCGGCCTTCCAGCCGCACCGCGCGCAGTCCATTCCGGCGCCGGGCGGGCGCGCCGCAATTTTGATAAAAAAATATCGGTTTGAAAAAATTTTGCCGGGGACTTGCGGAAAGTCGCGGAATTTGAAATAATTATGAAGTATTTCGGTATCGGGGTTTTCGAGTGCCGTGCATTGCGGAAAATACCTTACTGGAAATGGCATTAAGTACATGCCTGGGGATTGTCGCTCAGCACCGCGGCTCCATTCCCCGTTACAATGTAGCGGCGCCATGCACGGCTGGACACAACAACAAGGACTGAGCAGGACATGGACATCTATGTCGGCAACTTGGCGTACAAAAGCACGGATGACGATCTCCGTTCGCTCTTCGCGCAATACGGGGAAGTGACATCCGCGCGAGTCGTAACCGACCGCGCCACCGGGCGTTCAAAGGGCTTCGGCTTCGTTGAAATGCCTGACGAAGCCGCCGCCCAGGCGGCGATAGACGCGATCAACGGCAACGACTTCCAGGGACGCCCGTTGCGGGTCAACAAATCGCAGCCCAAGCCCCGTGAAGAGCGCGGCCACGGCGGCTTCCACCGCCGCGACGACCGCCCGCCCCGCCCGCGCCGCGAAGAAAACGCGGATCGCTGGTAGACGGAACGCCCCAAAAGGCGAACCGAAGTGCGCGGGAAGCTAGTGCTTTCCGCGCTTTTGCTTTAAGGCGCAATTACAATGGCCGCAATGGCGACAATGGCGCGGGACTTCACTAAAGGGCCGATTTTCGGGCCCCTGGCGCGGTTCTCCATCCCCTTCATGCTGTCGAACGCCCTGCAGGTGCTCTACGCTGCGGCCGACATGTACATCGTGGGCCACTTCACCGGCGCGGCGGGGCTGGCGTCGGTGGTTAACGCAAGCCGCGCCTTCGTCTTCCTGACAATGCTCAGCATAGGGCTGTCGATGAGCGGCCAGATATACGTGGCGCAGCTCATTGGACAGGGCCGCCGCGCGGACCTGAACGTGGCCATCGGGACGTTCTTCGGGACGCTGCTGGCCTCCGGCGCCGTGCTTTCAGCCATCGGGCTCGCCGGCGCGCGCCGGCTGCTCCTCGCGCTCAACGTCCCGCGCGAGGCTTTCGGCGGCGCGCTCGACTATCTCATGATATGCAGCGCCGGCCTCGTATTCTCCTTCGGGTACAACATGGTGTCGGCCGTGCTGCGCGGGATGGGCGACTCCAAGCGCCCGTTCATTTTCGTGGCAATGGCCTCCGTGGCCAACATCGTCCTCGACCTGGTGGCCGTCGCATGGCTTGGATGGGGCCCCGCCGGCGCCGCGCTGGCAACGATCCTCGGGCAGGCCATTTCGTTCATCTTCGCCTGGTGCCACCTCCGGCGGCGGCGCGCGGAATTCGGATTCGACTTCCAGCCCCGCAGCTTCATTCCCAACCGCGCCGTGTTCGCCGCGCAGATGCGGCTGGGCATACCATTCGCCGTGCGCTTCGCCGCGATAAACGTCTCCATGATGTACGTGATAAGGCTCGTCAACGGGCTCGGGATGGCCGCCTCGACGGTGTTCGGCGTCGGAGTGCAGATGGACGACATCGTGACCAAGGTCACGCAGGGCATCATGCAGGGCGCAACGGCCATGGTCGGCCAGAACTACGGCGCAAGGCGCTTCGACCGCGTCCGCGCGGTCGTCCTCGGCGCCTGGCTGCTCAGCGTCGGCTTCTACGTCGTCTACGGCGCGCTGCTGCTGCTGAGGACCGAGCAGATGTTCGGGATTTTCACAAAGGACGCGGCCGTGCTGTCCCTCGCGCCGGTTTTCGCCAGGAACATCATCTGGCAGTTCCCCGGGCTGGTCCTCATGAGGGGCACAAACGGGTTCATAAACGGTATCGGCAACGCGCGGCTTTCGCTGGTTTTCGGAATATTCGACGGCGTTGTCCTGCGCATCGGATGCAGCTGGCTCCTCGGCTCGGCCATGGGCATGGGCCTGGCCGGATACGTGCTTGGCTACGCGGTCGCCTGCTACGGGATGGGGGTTCCTTCCCTGGCGTATTTTCTCTGGGGGCGCTGGGAGGAGCGGGGCGCCGTCACAAGCTAGTTGCGCCCGCACGA
>JAFWPM010000079.1 GCA_017509565.1 Kiritimatiellia bacterium
AGTTCAAGCGCATATCTTGGATCGTTTTGGACTGAAACGACTTTGACGTGCGGCAGCCACAACGCCCCGGATGCGTCAGAATATTTGTTGAACTCCACCCCGTTTTTGAAATCGAAAAGATAGAACTGAAGTTCATCGGGCGAATACACCCAGGCAAGTGACTGGATTAAATCGTGCAACATTACAGACTTGCCCGACCCGGTCTGGCCACCGACCAGCGCATGGACGGCCGTTCCGCCTTCGCCACCAGTATCTAGTTTGAAATAGACCTTCCTGTCGCCGGAATTCCACCCGATAGGTGCCGAAAGGCCATCTGCGGAAGACGCCTTCCACATTGGAATGTTGTCGAACAGAAGCGAAAACGTTTTGGCCGGTTTCTCCGCCCTTTTCCTTGCGGTCTCGGCAAGTTCCGCCATGCGCGCGACAGCGTCTTCAGGCATCACCAACTCCTGCATTTCCAATCGCAGTTTTCGCAAGTCAAATCCGCATGACTTGCTGAGTTTCCGCCATTTGACCCCGTTGAGCACTTCACGCGTTCTTTCATCGGCGGCTGAAAGCGCATCTTCGCAAAGAATCGCAAGAATGCCATTCCGCTCGCAATTGTCAAGGATTTTCCGCAAGGTCGATGACAACGAAGACCAGGAGTCGAACCCTATCAGTGAGCAGACCACTAGAACCTTCAACGGGAGCGGGTGTCGAATGTGCCGTTCATTGAAGGATTTCCAGTCGGCGACACCATGCTTGAACTTTTCCGTTCCAAGGCTACCCATGTATTTGTCAAAGTTTCCGATTTCATCGCGCACTTCGTCCAATCCAGTAGCGACACGGAAGAGACCGGGAACATCCGAAAGATCGTTTGACTGCTGGACGCTCCGACCAGATGCCGCATGATCAAGAGCGACTATTTCGAGAAATCCTTGCGGCAGCGCCCAGGCAAGTCGCAGAAGAATCGGCGGAATCCACGACGAGTCAGGAACAAGGATTGGGCCTTCGCCCGGAATTTCCACCATGTTCGGAATTTCCACTTCAACCCCTGGCCGAACATGCGTGAATAGAATCGTTCCCATTGAGACGGCAGGTGGGAACACATGGCTCTCGTTCAGCGTTTCCGCATCCAAATCCTCCAAGGCAGGCTGGGTCTTTTCTATTTCTCGACAAGATGTCGCTATTTTCCGGACAAGTTCCATTCTCTTTACAAGCAGGGAATGGACAACCGTGTTTTCTTCAGCAAGTTTCAGTTCCCATTTACCGCCGTTTTTGCGACCGCTGACTATTTCCGGCGCGGATTCTCCCATTGCCCCAGCCAAGCTCGACTTGAACGTTTTGGCAGTTTGAAGAATCTTGTTCGCTGTCCTTTCGATTTCCTCGTACAATTTCCTGTCTGCGCCGGCATCCCGCTCCAATTCGGCAAGTCGCGCATCTGCGGTAGCCGCCAAGGATTTTGCGCGCGAAGCCAGATTGTCGGCTTTGGAGATTTTGGCAGCAGCAGTCCGTGAATTGGCGACAAGGATTGCCTCGGCGTTTTTCGCCCTCTGCTTGAATTCCCTGACACTGCCAGTCCAATGGTGGCTCTTGATGAAGGAATCCGCCTTCACGATGACATCACGGAGTATGTTCCTGTATTGCGCTCCTGATATTCGTTCCAGTTCATTCACGGCAGAACGGGCCTGACGCTCGAGTCTCCGCGCCGTTTCTGCAACTTCGCGCAGACGGGCAGTCTGCGCTGCATGAGCCTCCATGTTCAACTGGGGTCTGCCCTGCAGTTCGTCCAGTTTCGACAAATTAGCTTTTTCCTCCGCAAGAATCTGCCGTGCATTGGCCTCCACCGACACAGCATTGTCAAGTGCGGAAACGATCTCGGCGAATTTTCGCATCGATCTTTCAAGGGGCTTCTGAAGTTCTGCCCATGCGGTATCCTGTTTGTCTGGCTGTTCGTCGCCATTCGCGTCAGACGTATCGTTCATCCCATTCTCATGTTGTTCAAAATCGGCTTCGCCATCCATGCCGTGTCTCTCCAAAGGTGTCTGGTTGCCTCTATCATTCACACCACCAAAATCTTCTTCCGGGACTTTTCCTGCCGCCTCCCCCTCGAATTCTCCCAGCAAACGGCGCATTTCGGCATCTGTTTCCGCGAACAGAGAACTCAATCCCTCAAGTCCTTTCCCGAATTCTTGCATCTCGTTAGCGATGTCGCATCCGATGCCAGAAGGGCATGACTCTCTGAAGTGATCGAGACTTCTCCAAAACGACTGCGTGTCGATGTATCCGTCCATGTCCTACATCCCCGGTCTCCCACTTATGTGAGCAAGCAACTTCTGGCACCGCGCTATAACCGCATTTCCCTCCTGGATTGTCCGTTCAAGTTCCCTTGCCCCTTCTCCTGTTAGATGCGAGTATAGAGCCAACACCTTGTCAAGCGCTGTTTTTTTGTGCATGATTCGATTCTCCCATACCTTGATGTTCGCTTCCTCTTGAGCTTTCTTTTTCTGGGCATCTTTCAGCTGGCTTTCAAAATCGCGCCATTGGCGTTCAAGATGGAGAACCCGGTTTTCCGCTGCGCGGACGGCTTCGGTATATTTCCCTTGTGAAGCGGACTTGGCGCTGTCAAGCGACTGTCTGGCAGACTCCAGCTGCCGCCTGGTGGCCTCTATCTTCATTTGGATTTGAGATATTTGCGCCACATGTCTCCGCAATGCTTCCTCGCACTTCCGCTTCTCCGCTTCGTCATGCGCTATCGACTCGCGGCATTGGGCAATTTTTTCTTCTAGAAATTTCTTGCGCGCCTGGTAGGTCGTCTTGGCCTCGTCAATGCTAGCCTTGGCTGCCGCTATCTGGCCGCTGATTGCGGAAGGGTCTTTTACGATAAAGGAATCGCCCATCGCCGCCGATGCCTCAAATGCTCTGTCCAGCCCTAGCCCAGGCGACCTGCGCGGCCAGCGCGTTCAATACTGGCTGAAGCTGGGCAAACGCGGAATTGATGTTGGAAATGGACGAAGCGACATCCGCCTGCGCCCGCTGAATTGAATCGTCCTGCCAGACACCAGCCGCCCTGTCAATCGCTGATTTGAGTTGTGACATCAAGGCCTGCAATTGCTGGCCAAATGCTCCGGCTGACGAAAGATATGCCTCGCACTGCGCTATGCTTGTTATTTCAACGCTCATTTGTGTTGCACCTTCTTGCCTAGGCACTAGGGCGGCCTTCAGCCCAAGCACGTTTTTTGGATATGAAAGGAATTAAACTCTGATCCACGACGGAAAGGGCTTTCTGGCACTCCGCAAAAATCGGTTCCACACGGGAACGCAACTCGGTGTATTTTTCATCGCGCCATGCACCGGCGAGAGCGTCCGTTTCCGACTGGAAACGTCCCGCAATGGACTGCAACCCCTCCCTGAAAGTGTTGCATGCGTTCTCAAAAGAGCCAAGTTCCGAAACATCCTTGATTATATGACTGTCGCCCATTCTTCAAAATCCCTTCTGTTTAATGCCGCTAAACGCGGACTTTCGCAAGTTCAAGTTCTATTTGCCGTAATCTTCCATCCCAGCCATCCTCTTTCGACATACGTTCCTGGCGGGTGATTTCATTCTCTACCGACTTTAGTGGAGGCTCTACCATTTTCAGGAACTCTTTCCTTGCGCGAAGTGATCGGCTGTAACCTGTGACACCCTTGTAGATTCCCCATATCACCACGCCGACAATCGCAACGGGCAAGGCTATCATGAGCGCCGCGTAAGCGAGGATGCCTAATATGCCGACAAGAAGAACATACCCGATCAACTTCCCGAACATGTTTTCAAGTTCATTGGCCATTTCCCACGCCCCCTAGAACTTCATGTTCATCACGGCCATGTAGGGGACAGTGCTGTCATGGATAATGTTGAGAAGGCCGATCTGGACGCCATACATGGAATCGGCTTCATTTATTACGCCGATTTGTAATCCATTGGCCGCAGCTGCCTTGTTGTAAACCCCAATCTGCGTTCCATCCATGTCTGCGGCCATATTGAAGCAACCTATCTGCCCACCGGCCACATTGCCGCCCGCCTTATTGGCTATGCCCGAAATCTGCAATCCGTAAAAGTCCTCGTAGCAGTTGTTGGCAATGCCGGCAACTTGAAGAGATCCGCTCGACGAGCCGACACTATTCACGAGTCCTGACACCTCCATACCGAAAACATCGCCATCAGCCAAGCTAACGAGCGCACCAATGTCAAGCCCCATCACGTCGTTGTTGCGCCCATAAAAGATGCTTAGGCGGAATCCTGTCACGTCCGTTTCCGCAGACGGGAATTGGACAGGATCAAAAAATGCGAAACCGACCGGGAAAGGCTCAGCCACGTCGGCCGAGGCGGCCAAGGCGGCTATTGGTGCGGCTGCGGCGGCCATAGCCGCGACAAAATACGTTTTGATGTGCATGTCAGGTTTTCCTTTCTTCCGCTCCTGTTGTGGTCGCCGGGGGCTGGAACGAAAGAAAAAGCCTCCCGGCGTTTTCTCTGGAGGCTGTAGGAGGCCTGGGTCGGAATAACGAAGGAAGGCGTGATGCACACGCGTCCCTGCCTTTCGACCGCCCGACCCAGAAGTTTCCTACATTTCCAGAGGCGATTCTTGAAGCAAGAATACACGATAAATTGTCACTCCATTTGGCAACGCCGTTGGCATTGCCATTTGAAAGCATTTTGATTTTACGAAATTCCCTTCAGTATGTCAAATATTATTTTCGCCGTGCGCGGCAGTAGTCTCGGCGAATCTCGCGCGGCGCGTCTTGGCATTGGCCCCAGACGCGAAAACATGCCGGATGCGCGAAGAAATACGGGGTGCACAATTCGCGGGTCGCAGGCGCGGGACTTGCCAAAAACAAAAAAGGCGCGCATTTGCGCGTCTTTTTCAAAAAAAATGGCGGGAGAGACGAGGATCGAACTCGCAACCGCCGGATCGACAGTCCGGTGCGCTAACCAATTGCGCTACTCCCCCGCGAAAGGAATGCAATTATTCTATCACACGGCCGCCAATAATGCAAGCATTTTTTTCAAACCCCGAAGTTTTCACCCGATTCCGTCAAAACATTGTCCCATTCATCGCCCCTTTTTTGGTATAATAGGCACTCACAATATCTTTTGGAGCCTACTTATGATGACTATATGGAAGGGCGCCGACGCCCTCTCTGACTTTCGCCTTGCCGCATTGAAAAAGGCCGTGGGGACGGCGCTTGGACGCGAAGTCCGCATTGCCGCCGAATTCACATACCTGCTCGACCTCGCCGAGGATTTCGACGCCAAGGAGACGGAGCGCTACGCGAAGCTCCTGGAGGGCGCGACCCCGGCGGCACCGGCGGCCGACGGGTTCTTCGTCACCCCGCGCAAGGGGACGATTTCGCCATGGTCAACAAAGGCCACGCAGATATTCTCCACTGCCGGCTGCGCCAAGGTCAGGCGCGTCGAGCGCGGCATCCACTATGTGGTGTCGGACGCGCGCGGTGACGAAATCCCGCTTCAGGCCCTCGCGCCGGCGCTGCCCGCGATCCACGACCGCATGACCGAGGGGGTGTACACCGACCTCTCCGACTTCTTCGACGCGCGCCCGCCCGCGCCGGGGCGCTCCTTCGACGTGCTCGCCAAGGGGCGCGCGGCGCTCGACGAAGCCAACAAGGCGCTTGGGCTTGCGATGAGCGAGGACGAGACGGCCTACCTTGAAAAGGCGTACAAGGCGGCCGGGCGCAACCCGACAGACACCGAACTCGTGATGTTCGGCCAGGTCAACTCCGAACACTGCCGCCACAAGATTTTCAACGCCGAGTGGACAATCGACGGCGAACGCCGCGACGACTCGCTTTTCGGCATGATAAAATCGACCCACAAGGCCCACCCCCAGGGGACGCTCGTCGCGTACAAGGACAATTCCGGCGTGGTAGAGGGCTTCGAGGCCGAGCAGTTCACGATAGACCCAGGCTCAAAGCGCTACGGCTACGCGAAGCGCCAGCTGGACCTGCTGATGAAAGTCGAGACGCACAACCACCCGACAGCGATCTCCCCCTTCCCCGGCGCGGCGACAGGCGTCGGCGGCGAAATCCGCGACGAGAGCGCGACCGGCGTCGGCAGCCGCAGCAAGGCCGGCATCGCGGGCTTCATGGTCTCGAACCTCCGCATCCCGGGGGCGGAGAAGCCCTGGGAGAAGCCGACGGCGGACAAGCCCTTCCCCTCGCGCCTCGCGACGCCCCTCGACATCATGATCGAGGGGCCAATTGGCGGCGCACGCTTCGGCAACGAGTTCGGGCGCCCGCAGCTCGCCGGGTTCTTCCGCACCTTCGAGCTTGAGGCCGACGGCCGCTTCTGGGGCTACCACAAGCCGATAATGCTCGCCGGCGGCATGGGTTCGATCGACAGGCGCCACATCGAGAAGAAGCCCATCCCGGCCGGATCGTGGATCGTCCAGATCGGCGGCCCGGCCATGCGCATCGGGCTTGGCGGCGGCGCGGCGTCGTCGATGGCGACCGGCACGAACGCGGAGGCGCTCGACTTCGACTCCGTCCAGCGCGGCAACGCCGAGATGGAGCGCCGCGCCCAGGAGGTGATAGAGACCTGCTGCGCGATGGGCGACCGCAACCCGATCCTGGCCATCCACGACATCGGGGCCGGCGGCCTCTCGAACGCCTGCCCGGAAATCGTCGAGGACGTCGGCGCGGACTTCGAGCTGCGCGAGGTCCACAACGAGGAGCCCTCCATGAACCCCATGGAGATATGGTGCTGCGAGGCCCAGGAACGGTACATGCTCGCCATCCGCAGGGAGGACCGCTCAGCGTTCGAGCGCATCTGCGCCCGCGAGCGCTGCCCCGTCGCCTTCATCGGCGTCGCGCGGGACGACCGCCGCCTGGTCCTCCACGACTCCTACTTCAACGACAACCCCATAGACATGGACATCGAGGTCCTGCTCGGGAAGCCACCGCGCATGCACCGCGACGTCCGCCACGTCCCGTTCAACGCCCAGCCGCTCGACACGCGCGGCGTAACGCCCCAGCAGGCGCTTGAAAACATCCTCCGGCTCCCGTGCGTCTCATCGAAGAACTTCCTCGTGACAATCGGCGACCGCACGGTCACCGGGCAGGTCCACCGCGACCAGATGGCCGGGCCATACCAGCTGCCGCTCTCCGACTGCGCCGTGACGATGACCGGGTTCCACTCCGAGACCGGCGAGGCGATGGCCGTGGGCGAGCGCTCGCCAATCGCGGTGATCGACGCGCCGGCATCCGGCCGCATGGCCGTGGGCGAGGCCCTGACCAACATCTCGGCCGCATGGGTTGGCGACATCGGCCGCGTCAAGCTCTCGGCGAACTGGATGTGCGCCTGCGGCGAGGACGGCGAGGACGCCCGCCTTTTCGACACCGTCGAGGCCGTCGCGAAGAATCTATGCCGGTCGCTCGGCGTCTCCATCCCCGTGGGCAAGGACTCATGCTCGATGCGCTCCGTCTGGGAGGACGGCGGCAGGACATACCGCCAGCAGTCGCCGCTGTCGCTCGTCGTCAGCGCGTTCTCGCCGGTCACCAACGTCCGGCACACGCTGACGCCGGACTTCAAGCGCGGCAAGTCGGCCCTGATCCTCGTTGACCTTGGCGCCGGCATGGACCGCCTGGGCGGCAGCGCCCTTGCGCAGACTCTCGCCCAGACTGGCGACAACCCTCCGGACTTCCCGGAGACGGGCCTTTTCCTCGGATTCTTCTCCGCGATGCAGTCGCTGGTCGCGGACGGGCTGCTGCTCTCCTGCCACGACCGCTCCGACGGCGGCGGCGCCGTGACGCTGTGCGAAATGGCCTTCGGCGGCGGCAGGGGCTTCGACGCCGACCTCCCCGCCGGCCGTAACGGCCCGCTCGGCGCCCTCTTCTCCGAGGAGCTGGGCATGGTCCTTGAGGTCGCCGACGCCAATGTCGAGGCGGTACTGGCGCGCTTCCGCGCCGCCGGCCTCACCAAGTGCACCACGCGCATAGGCCAAACCCGGGACGACCGCGCCATTTCAATCGCCGTAGACGGCAAGAGGGTCGTTTCCGGCGACGTTGGCGCGTTCCGCTCGGCATGGAGCGAGCTCACGCGCGACATGCAGGCGCTTCGCGACAACCCGAAGTGCGCGGGGGAGGAGTTCGAACTCGCGTCCGACGCCTCCGACCCCGGCATGAAGTTCAAGATGACATACGAGCCGGACGAGACACGCGACATATCGCTCGTGATGCCGCCGCGCATCGCGATTCTCCGCGAGCAGGGGGTCAACGGCCACGTCGAAATGGCCGCGGCCTTCCGCGAGGCCGGCTGCGAGGCGGTCGACGTCCACATGACGGACCTCCACGAGGGGCGCGCGTCGCTCTCGGACTTCGACGGGCTTGTCGCCTGCGGCGGCTTCTCATACGGCGACGTCCTGGGCTCCGGCTCGGGCTGGGCCGCCGGCATCCTCAACTCGCCGAAGCTGGCGCGGATGTTCCGCGACTTCTTCAACCGCCCCGGGACGCTCTCACTCGGCGTATGCAACGGCTGCCAGATGCTGTCCCAGCTCAAGGGGCTGATTCCCGGCGCGAGGAACTGGCCGCGCTTCGTCCGCAACGAGAGCGAGCAGTTCGAGGCCCGCTACGCGACCGTGGGCATACCCGACTCGCCCTCGGTGTTCCTGCGCGGGATGGCCGGCTCCGTGCTGCCGATCGCGGTGGCCCACGGCGACGGGCGCGCCGAATTCGCGCCGGGCGACCGCGAGCAGATCCTGGCCGACGGGCTCGTGGCGATGCGCTACCTCGGGAACGACGGCAAGCCCGCGGAACGCTACCCGTGGAACCCCAACGGCACCGCCGGGGGCCTCACCGGGTTCACGACTCCGGACGGCCGCGCCACGATCATGATGCCGCATCCCGAGCGCGGCTTCCGCGCGCTGCAGCTTTCATACCGCCCGGACGGCTTCTGCAGCGGCTACGCCGGGCCGTGGCTGAAGATGTTCCGCAACGCCTACGACTTCCTTGCGAAGAAGTAGCCCGCACCTTGCAAATCGCGCCGGAAACGGGTAGAATTTTCAAATAGCTACAAGGAGTCTGACACAGGGGACAATGACAGCGGGGGCGGTGATACTGGCGGCCGGGAAAGGCGAAAGGATGGGGGGCGTCGACAAGGCGTTTGTCGAACTCCTCGGCATCCCGATGGCCGCGTACTCGCTGCGGGCCTTCGCAGGGTGCGGCACCGTCGGAAGCATCGCGCTGGTCGTCCGGACCGGCATGGAGGGCGCCGCGTGGGATCTGGTCCGCGACCTCCGCCCCGGCAAGCCAGTCGATGTCGTCGCCGGCGGCGGGACGCGACTGGAATCCGCCCGAGCCGGCCTGGCAGCCCTCCGCGGAGCGCCGGACTTCGCGGCCGTCCACGACGCCGCGCGACCGCTCGCCGG
>JAFWPM010000080.1 GCA_017509565.1 Kiritimatiellia bacterium
CTCGGGGTTTAGGGCGCGGCCAAGCACCTGCTGGCGCGCCCCCACGCGCTCCAGCAGATGAAGCAGGACGCGCTCGGAATCGGTCCTCCCCTCCTGCGACTGGAAGTAGGGGTCCAGGGCGGCGGCGTGGAAGACTGTCCCGTTGTGGGCAAGGGTCCAGACGCGGCCGCGGTTGTCGCGCCCGACAAACGGGTGGCAGTTCACTCGGTCGTTGGCGCCGACAGTGGCCCGCCGGATGTGGGCGATGAGCGCAGTAGCCTCGATTGGCTCGGTAAGGCGCGCGGCGAGGTATGGACTGTCCGCAGCCTTAGCCGGTTCCTTCTCAATGGACGGGATGCCGTCGTGGAACGCGGCTAGGCCCCAGCCGTCGGGGTGCTCCGCGCTATGGGAGTAGAACGCGCGCAGCAGTGAGTTCGCGCGGACGGCCCGCTTTGAGCAGAAACCAAAAAGCTCACACATTTGCGGACCCCCTTGCGAGTTTGAGGACGCCGCCGGCGAAATTCCCGGAAAATGCCGCGCGTGCGCGCTCGGCGTATCGGATTCCGGCCCGCTCCAGCTTGTCGCGCTGGAAGTCAAGGGCCTCGCGCAGATGCGGGGGTGCGCCGAGCGGGGCCGCGAAGGCGGCGATCTCGTCGAGTGCGCGAAGCGCGGCGTCGCGAACTGGAGCTGACCTGCCATCTGGGCCAAGTATTTTCGCCATGTCCAGATCGAAGCGCGCGGCCGCCTTGGCGTTGCGGGCGGCGGCAATCTGCGCCTTTGCGGAATGAGGTGTGCGCGGAAGTGTCGAAAGGCGTACAAGCAGCAAGTGCATAAATGCGATGTCGCGCGCATCGACAAGCGTCGGCGAAAAGGGGTTAAGGTCTATCATTCGCATTTCTATCCGGTCGATTCCGTTCCTTTCGATGGCGTCGAGCCTGTTCGCCCCGCGTGGCTTAAGTCGCACTGGGTAGTAGAGTTCGGACGGCGCGGCGATCAGCCCCGCGTCCACGTAGCGGCCAACGCTCTTCGCCCATGACGCGGCATCGGCGTAGTCGAATACGGGAACGAAGTCGTTCCAGTAGCCGAGTTCCGAGCAGCGGACCGACCCCATGCCGAGAAACAGCGACGATTGAGGCGCGTTCATCTTCGAATGCCTGCCGCCCGGTTGCAAGTCCTCCACAAGTGATGCGTCCGCAACGGGGCTTGCCGCCGTAAGCGCAACAAGCAGCCAGGCATGTTCGGCCACCTTTGCGGCCAGTTCGCAATAAAGGGCGTCGCCGAAGCGGCGGGGGTCCGGTTCGTCTGCGGCTGCGGCGGCGATGAGGCCCGGCGCGAACGAAATGTTCGCGTGGATGCCGCAGAAGGCCATCTTGCGCCGCCCGTAGGATGACGCAAGATGCTCCCGGTAAAGCGTCTTTGGCGCGCGCCGGCCGATGAAACTTGCTATGGGGACGTCCTCCTCCCCCGAGAGGAAGGGCGGGTTCGAGCATGGCCACAGGTATTCCGGCTCGGGGAGCGCGGAAAGGGTCAGGCGCACCCGCGCGTCGATTGCCGAAAGTTCGGCGACCGCCCCCGCCACGGAGTCATGCACCCCGGTGTTGATCTCGACCTGGTTTTCGCAGAAGTCGCGGACGATGCAGGGGTCGTCGGCCGGAAACGGGTGCCTCGTGTGCGCCATGCGCCCCTGCGCGGTGACGCGCAGCGTCTCGCGCTCCAGTCCGAAATTTGCGGACCAGAGAGCGTCGCGGACGGCTTTTGACTTTAAATCCAGCTGTGGCATGGCCGCAAATCCTCACATGGTGGCGTCATTCAAGGGGGCCGGTCCAGTTTGCGAATGCCGGGCGCGCGGCGTCTATCGAGTCAGCGGGAATCCTGAAGCCGTCTGCGGCCTCCACCAGTCCGGGAATCCGCGCGGGGCTGCATCCGCCGGACGGCGAGCCAACGGCCTCGGGGCCGAAGACGTTTCCGCAGTTCTGGCACTGGATTCGCCCGTCGTCGAGCTGGATGAAGAAGGCGCGTGGCGCCGGGTTGCATGACTGGCACGTGTTGAAGGCAATTCGCGGGCGTCCGGCGCGGTCGCGCAGCGCAATCAGCTGCACCGTCGGCAATCCCGCCTCCGGGACGTTCACGAAGAGGGCCTTGTCCGTGACGCGCGAGAAGGGCACGGCGACAAAGCCGTCCGCGCCTGGCGCAAGGCCAAGGTAGGGCGTTTCCGGTTCGGCGGGGGTCCCATTGGTTTCAGGGGCTTCCAGCCTCCCCGGCCTTTCGCAGCAGTCGTAGGTGATGGTGCCCGGATCGGCGGACCAGGCGCGGATCCCGCGCCGCGCCATGCCCAGCGCCAGGGCGATCATGATTGCCGCGGCGATTCGCCCGAAGACCGCGCGGCGCCGAGCGAAGAAGCCCGCCGCCGCCCCTACGGCAAAGAGTGCCGGGGCCGTGCCCAGGCCGAATGCGAGCATGGCGGCGGCGCCGCGCGCGGCGCCGCCGCTGGCAAGCGCCCAGAGCTGCACAGACTGGAGCGGCCCGCACGGCATGAATCCGTTGGCGGCGCCTACGAGCAGCGGACGGAGCGCTACGGGGCCGCGCGGGGTGCGGGACTCGCGGTTGCGCCTCCACGCGGAACGCGACGCGAACGGAACCCAGCCCAGCGAGCGCGCCGCGACGAGGAGCATGGCACAGGCGGCGAACAGCAGCAGCGCGCCGCGAATGCGCGGCCCGACGTGGAAGGCCGCGCCAAGCGCCCCCGCCGCCGCCCCTATCGCAGTGTAGGTGGCGAGGCGGCCGAAGTTGTAAAGCGCGGCGGACACCCATGGACGGGAACCACCGCTCGCGGCGGAGATCGCCAGCGCCCCGCACATGCCCGCGCAGTGGAACCCCGTCAGCAGGCCGACTGCGAAGAGGGCGCCGAGCGACCCCGCGCCATCGGGCGACGGCGCGAGCGAGAGCGGGTCAAATCCCAGAAGCGCGCGCAGGCCGCACCATGCCGCCACTAAAGCGGCGGCCATGGCCAGCGAGGCAATTGCCCCGCGCCATGGACGCGTCGGCGAAATCCATTCGGGCCGCGTTTCGTAGCCCGCCGCGCGCACGGCGGCGACGATTCGCCCGGTGAAGCCTTGCGCGTCGAGCCCGCCGGGCGAGCCGTCGGCACTCCGATCGATCTCCATCTCCGCGACATGGCCCAGGAAGCGCACGGAGGCAACGCCCTCCACCGCGCCGAGCGCGCGCGTGAGGGCGTCTATGCAGTTCTGGCATTCGATACCCGATATGCGGACGAAGAGGCGGTTTTGAGGGGCGGAAGACATTTTGATAATCTGCGCAAGGTGGTTCACTCGGCCACGGCACCGCCAAGGCGCGAGACAAGCAACGGGATCGTTCGCTCGAAGGCGACTCCGTACCAGTGGTCGGCGGATGTCGCCTCGATGGAGGCGCAGACGATGTCCGCCGCGAGGGCGGCGGCGTCGAGCGCGTCGAGCCCTCGCAGGACGGCGCCGGCGAAGACCGACGCGAATACCTCGCCCGTGCCGTGCGCCATGCGCGCGAGACGTGGGTTGAAGTCGTAGCGGATCGACGCGCCGTCCGAGACC
>JAFWPM010000081.1 GCA_017509565.1 Kiritimatiellia bacterium
GGCGAAAGGCCGACAATCCTGGTCGTTGACGACGACGCCTCAATAGTCAAACTTGTCAGAATCATCCTTGAAAAGGGCGGCTACAGGGTCGTAACGGCCTCGAACGGCGAGGAGGGCCTTGTCACCTACGGGGCCAACGTCGGGGAAATCTCAATGTGCCTGATTGACGCCTCGATGGGCGCCGGCATGAACGGGCTCGACCTCTGCGCCGCCATCAGGGCGGCCAACGACACGATCCCGCTCATCCTCATGAGCGCGTACCGCGCGAAGGAGATGAACGACCGCATGGCCGCGTCCGGCGTCACGACCTTCCTGGCCAAGCCCTTCCGCGGCGGGGACGTGCTTGCGCTATGCGCCAAATACGCCGGTACGCCGGAGCCACAGCGATGACGGAAGCCGAAGGAAGCTGGATTTGCGCGGATGGCCTGCCGCGCCTCGTTCTGCGCAGCGGGCGCGAGCGCTCCGCGCTCCGCCGCCACCCGTGGATATTCTCCGGCGCTGTCGCCGGGGTGGACGGCGCCCCGGCCCCAGGCGCGATGGTCCGCGTTGAATCATCAGAAGGCGAAACGCTCGGCATCGGCCAGTGGTCGCCGCAGTCGCAGATCAGGGTGCGCATGGTCGCATTCGGCCAGGACGCGCGATTTTCCTGCGCAGCGAGGCTCGGGGCCGCCGTCGCCGCGCGAATGCCGCTGCTTTCCTCGGGCGAGACAGACGCGTGCCGCCTCGTCAACGCCGAGGCCGACGGCCTTCCCGGAGTCGTCGTTGACAAATACGCCGACTGGGCCGTCTGCCAGTTCAACACGGCCGGCGCCATCGCCCTCAGGGGCGAAATCGCCCGCCGGCTCACAGAACTGCTTCCCCTGAAGGGCATATTCTGGCGCCCCGACGCGGACATGCTGCGCCGTGAAGGCGTCGAGGCGAAACCGGAAACGCTTGCCGGGGCGGAGCCCCCCGGCAGGATCGAAATCACGGAAAACGGCATCAGGTACCATGTGGACGTTCGCGAGGGCCACAAGACCGGCTTCTACCTGGACCAGCGCGAAAACCGGCGAATCGTCGCGGGGATGGCGGCGGGGCGCGACGTCCTGAACGTCTTTTCATACACGGGCGGCTTCGGGCTTGCCGCGCTGGGCGGCGGCGCGGAAAGCGCCCTGAACGTCGATGTCTCGGCGCCGGCGCTGGCGCTGGCCGCCGAGAACGCGGAGCTGAACGGCTTCTCCGGCGGGCGGTTCCAATGCGTCGAGGGCAATGCCTTCGAGGTCCTGCGGAAATACCGCGACAGCCGGCGCGACTTCGGCATGGTAGTCCTGGACCCGCCGAAGTTCGCCGATTCGAAGGGCGCCGTCCAGGGCGCGGCCCGCGGCTACAAGGACATAAACCTGCTGGCGATGAAGCTGCTGCGCCCCGGCGGCCTGCTCGCCACATTCTCATGCTCCGGCGCGATTACGCCGGAGATATTCGGCAAGATAGTCGCCGAGGCGGCCGTCGACGCCGGGGCCGGATTCACCGTCCTCAGGCGGCTGTGGCAGGCCGGCGACCACGCCGAATCCCTCTCCTTCCCCGAGGGGCTGTATCTCAAGGGCCTCCTCCTGCGCCGCGACTGACAGTGCGTCGGGCCGCCGCGCCAAACCATGACACACAGGCAAAGCCTATGACAATTCCCGAAGAGCTGCGCATCTACGCCGAAACGTGCGACCCGATATGCGGCGATGAAATCCGCGGGGCGCTCTCGCGGCGCGACCGCTTCGCCCACAAGGGGGATTTCGGCCACATACTCGTGGCGGGCGGTAGCGCCGGATTCGGCGGCGCACCCGCGCTGGCCGCCCTCGCCGCCCTTCGCGCCGGTTCGGGCCTGGTCTCGGCCGCGCTTCCGGAATCGCTCGTCTGCGGCCCGATTTCGCGCCTGGCGCCGGAGGCCATGGCGCACCCGATCGAGGAGGAGGGCGGATGCATGCGCGACAACGCCTTCCTGACATGGCTTTTCGCCAGAAGGCGCATCGACGCCATCGCCATCGGCCCCGGCCTCGGGCAGAACCCGGCGACCGCGGCGATCGTGGCGGCCCTGCTGAAAATGCCGGACCAGCCCCTTGTCCTCGACGCCGACGCCCTGAACCTGATCGCCACCTCCGGCGAGGGCCTGGCGATGGTCCGCCGGGAGGGGTCCGCCATGCGCGTCCTGACCCCGCACCACGCCGAGGCCGCAAGGCTGCTCGGCATCCATGTCGACGATGTCCGCCGCGACCGCGTCGGCGTCGTCCGCAGGCTGGCCGACGAGTCCGGCGCCGTCGCCGTCCTCAAGGGCCACGGGACGCTCGTGGCCGAGCCCGGATGCGCGCGCCCCAGTATCTGCACCGCCGGCAACCCCGGAATGGCGACTGGCGGCTCCGGCGACGTCCTCACCGGAATAGTCGCGTCGCTGATCGGGCAGGGCCTCGCCCCCGCCATCGCCGCGCGCGTGGGGGTGGCCGCCCACGCGACGGCCGGCGACATCGCCGCCCGGGCAATGGGCGAACGCTGCATGACCGCAAGGGACATCATCAAGGCCATGCCCGAGGCATTCCGCTCCCTTGGCGGGGAATAACCGGACATGGACGACACCAGCAGATTGCGCAACAGCGGGGGCGGCCGGCGGGGAAGCGCGCGCGAAAGCCGCCTCGGCGCCGCGCTTCAGTTCGTCAAATACGCCATCGTCGGCGCAATCGCGACTGGCGTAAACGTCGCGGCCTTCTTCACGGCGGCCATAACCCTTTTCCCATGCCTCACGGCCGACGACAAGGCCGTCGCGATCATCTCCAAGTTCGCCAGCGTCCCCCTGCCGGAAATGACCGACGCGGCAAGGTCGCTGAACGCGGCGTACTGCAACGTCGCCGCATACTTTGTGTCAAACGCCGTCTGCTACATCCTCAACAGGATGTTCGTGTTCAAGCCGGGGCGGCACGGCATGGCGGTCGAGGCGGCCCTGTTCTTCCTCGTCTCCGGCGTCAGCCTCGCCGTCGGCGCGGCTGGGCAGACCGCTCTCATCGCCATCTTTGGGGTCCCGACGTCGCTCGCGCTCGCGGCGAACCTTGTCGCATCGCTCTCCATCAACTTCCTGATGCGCAAATTCGTCATCTTCAAGGGCTAGGGCATGGGCGAGGCGTCTAAAATACTGCTCCACGCCTGCTGCGGGCCATGCGCGTCGGCCTGCATCGAGCGTCTTCGCGCCGAGGGGCTGGAGCCCGTGGTGTTCTACTCAAACGCCAACATAGCCCCGGACGGGGAATACCGGCACCGCCGCGACGAGGCCCGCAGGCTGGCCGGCATCATGGGCGCGGAGTTCGTCGAGGACACCGGCGCCAGCCACGCGGAATGGCGCGAAAAGGTCGCGAGGGGCTTCGAGGACGCCCCGGAGGGCGGCGAACGCTGCCGCCGCTGCTTCGAATTCAACCTCGCGCGGGCGGCCGGCCAGGCCGCCCGCATGGGCATCGGCTTCACTACGTCGCTGACGGTCAGCCCACACAAGAGAAGCGCGACCGTATTCGAGGCCGGGCGCGCCGCCGGAGGCGGCGCCTTCAGGCCTTTCGACTTCAAGAAGCGCGACGGCTTCAGGCGCAGCGTCACCCTTGCCAAGGAGTTCGGGCTCTACAGGCAGGACTACTGCGGCTGCGAATTCTCGCGCCGCGACCGCGAAGCGGGCGCGGCGGGGCGGCCGCCGGGGGGGACTCCGAATGGATAGGGCCTTCCACGAGCACTTCATGCGCGCCGCCATTGGCGAGGCGCTCGCCGCGCGCGACGCCGGCGAGGTCCCCGCAGGATGCGTCATCGTCCGCCAGCCGGCCGACGGCGCGGAATGCGTCCCGGCCGACGGCCTCATTCTCGCGAAGGCGCACAATTCGACCGAGTCGTCCGCCAACCCCACCGCGCACGCCGAAATTCTGGCAATTGCCGGCGCGGCGGCGAAAATTGGGGACTTCAGGCTCACCGGCACGGTGCTTTACGTCACAAAGGAGCCGTGCGCGATGTGCGCCGGCGCCATTGTCCTCGCGCGCATCCCGGTCGTGGTCTGGGGGATGTCCGACCCCAGGCGCGGCGGGGAATCCAAATTCGGCATACTTTCAAGCGAGGACCTGATCCACCGTGCCGAAACCGTTCCAGGAATACTTGAAGAGGAGACCCGGAAGATTGTCCAGGACTTCTTCAGGGCGCGAAGGCGCGAAGGCCCGTATCGCCCTTGACGCGCCCCTTCCGCCTTGGTAGAATATCCGGCACACAGTATGGAGACGTGTTCCGACAATTTCATAGCCATAGTCGGGATGTCCGCCAGGTTCGCCGGCGCGGCCAACCTGCGCGAATATTGGCGGGGCATACTTGCCGCCCGTCCCGCAATCGGGGAGATCGACGACCCTGCGGCGGAGCGCTTCCTGCACGAGGATGCCAATGCCTTCCGCCGGTTGCCGTCACTTCACGCCGGCAGGCTCGGGGACCTTTGGCGCAGCGCCTCGCCCGCGCGAAACGGCGAGGAGGGCCTCTCGCCCGAATCCGTGCTGGCGGGCGACCTTGCGGCGGCCGCGATGAAGGACGCGGGGGCGCAGGGCGCACAGGGCGTCAGGCGGTCGCGAATAGGCGCATACGTCGGCAATTCGCCATCCTTCGGCCCCGCCCAGGCGGCCTGGGCGCAGCATGGGTTCGTCGTTGACCAGACTATGGAGATTATCCGCCGCTGCTTCCCGCATGGCGACGCCGACGACTTCGAGGAGCTTCGCTCGTCCCTTGACGGGGCGATTCCTGAAATCGGCTCGCGCGGCGCAAGGGCGCTGATGCCGCAGGCGATCGCGGCCTCCGTGGCCGAAAGCTGCAACATCGAGGGGCCCGCATTCTGCGTGGACGGCGGCGACATCTCCGGGGCCATCGCAATCCAGGCAGGGTGCGACGCCCTCCTTGCCGGAAGGGTTGACCTCGCGCTCTCCGGCGGCGTCCAGGGCCCGGTTCTTCCGCAGTTGCTGATGCCCTTCGCGCGCATGGGGCTGATATCGAGAAGCGGCGCGCTGCGCCCATTCACCAAGAAGGCCGACGGCACCCTGCTCGGCGAGGGGGGCGGCTTCGTCGCCATGAAGCGCCACGCGGACGCCGTCCGCGACGGCGACCGCATCTACGCCGTCGTAAGGGCCGTCGCGACGGCATCCGGCGGCAACTCCAGGCGCATCGAGGGTGGCTATGCCGAGGCGCTCCGAGCGGTGTGGCCGCCTAGGGGCCAGGATACCGGGCTGATCGACCTCCTCGAGGCCAACGGGGCCGGCATCCCCAATCTTGACCGCGCGGAGCTGAAGGCCTTCTGCGCCGCCACGGCCGACATGCACCCGCAGCGGGACTCCATCGCCCTCGGCACTGTCAAGGCGCTTGTCGGCGACTGCCTCGCGGCGGCAGGCCTGGCGTCCGCCATCAAGGCCGCGATGGCGCTCTACAACCGCGTCATCCCGCCCGGTCTCCCGCAAGCGGCCCTGGACGCCGGGGTAGACATCGGCGGGACCCCTTTCTACGTCCCCGCCCGCCCGCGCCCGTGGATCCATAACGACGCCGGAAGCGCCCGCCGCGCCGGCGTCTCCTCGATAGCGCTCGGCGGAACGGCCTCATTCCTTGTCCTGGAGCAGACGAACCGATGAACGCACTTGGAGACAGGCCACCGGGAATGCGCGGCAGCGAACTTGTCGTGATAGGCGCCGACGACGCCGCGACCGCCGCCGTCGAGGCCGAGCGCGTCCGGCGCTTCATAGCGGCCGCGCCGGCCGCCACCCTCCGCGACATCGCCTTCACCTGCGCCACCGAGGCCAGGGGGCGGCAGTACCGCCTCGCAATTGTCGCCACTTCCGCGCAGGATCTCTTCGAAAAGCTCGGCCACGCCATTTCCCGGCTGGACTCCGGCATGGTCCGGAACTCCTTCAACCGCGGCATCTACATCGGCACCGAGCAGTGCCCGGCACCCGGGCGGACCGTTTTCATGTTCCCCGGGGAAGGGACGCAGTACCCCGACATGCTGCGCGAACTTGCCCTGCACTTCCCGGCGTGCCGCGCCGCCTTCGACGCCGCCGACACCGCCGTCGCCTCCGCGGCCGCCGACATGGGCGAACCTGTCTGGCCACCGCCAAGCCACTACGTGTTTCCGCCTTCCCCGGCCACAGCGAACTCCTCCGCCGACATCCGTTCGCTACCCACCCCAATGGCCATCCAGACGGTCATCGCCGCCGACACGGCCCTATTGTTCCTTTTCCGCCAGCTTGGGATAGCGCCCGACGCCGCCATGGGCGTAGGCGTCGGCGAACTCGTCGCCCTCGAATGCGCCGGCGCCGTCAGGCTCCCCGAAAAGCGCAACCGCATCATGATGCTGGGCGCCGGATACAAAATGATTTCGGAAATCAACTCGGCGCGCAAGTCCGTCCCCGACTGCACGACTCTCTCAGTCGCCGGCCTGCTCCGCGAGGCCGTGGCCGAAATCATCGCCCCGTTCGGCGGCGCCGCCGCCATCGCGGCCGACCAGGCCCCGGAACTGCTCACAATCGCGGTCACGGACTCCGTGCTGCGCGACGTCGAATCCGCCCTCTCCGCCGCCGGCGCGGCAATCCACCCCCTCCCCGCCCTGGCCAAGCCATTCCACACGGCCATGATGGAGCCATTCTCCGGCCACTTCCGCAAGTACTACGGCGACTTCGTCTCCGCAATGCCGGAAATACCCGTCTACTCCTGCTCCACGCAGCAGCCAATCGTCGGCGCCACTCCGGCGGACATCGCGGAGGTCGCGGCCGGCCAGTGGTCGAATCCGATCAGCGTCGGCAAGACAATCCGCCGCCTTTATGACGACGGCTTCAGGGTATTCGTCGAACTCGGCGCGCGCGGCGGCCTGACCGCCTGCGTCGGCTCCACGCTAAAGCGCCTGCCGCACCTCGCAGTCGCCTCCAACCGCGGCCACAGGCCGGACTTCCTCCAGCTGCACCATGCGCTCGCCGCCCTCGCAAGCCACGGCGCGAATTTCGACGCGACCATACTCCACCGCGACCGCGGCTCGCAGCTCCTCGACCTGGACCGCCCAAGCGACTACCGGCCGCCAAAACGCCTCCAGGAACGCCCCATCCCGCATTCCATGGCGTCAATGGCCGAGGTCCACATCCCCAAGGGCCTCATCGCGGCCGCGCCGTCCAAGGCGGCGCCACCGGCCGGACGGGGCGGCGACACCCCTTCGTCAACGGACTTCCCATGCCTGGACCTCGCCGAAGTCGTCCGCTTCGCCCCCGGCGACTCCATCGACCTGTCGCTGCGCCTGTCCACGGCGAACTTCCCCTACCTCGCGGCGCGCGCCATCTCCGCCGGCTGCGTTTCCGCCTACGACAAGAAGGCCTTCGGATTCATCCCGCGCCCCGCCGGCCTCCTTGCCGAA
>JAFWPM010000082.1 GCA_017509565.1 Kiritimatiellia bacterium
CAGCGCCAACGAAATCGCGGAGCTTCTGCCGGAATCCCGCGGCAAGCTCTTCCCGATTCCCCTTGGCATCTCGCCCGACTTCGCCCCCGCCTCGGAAGAGGCCGTGGCGGAACTCCGTGCGAAGGCCGGCCTTGAACGGTCGTACATCCTCGCCGTCGGCACGATTGAGCCGCGCAAGAACCTCCCCTTCCTCGTTGACGCATTCGACATGATGAAGAACGACGAGGTTGATCTCGTCGTCGCGGGCCGTCCCGGCTGGAACTGCGATGGCATATTGGAGAAGTTCAAAGCGGCAAGGAAGGCCGACAGGATACACCATCTCGCCGACGTGGCCGACTCAGACCTGCCAGCGCTATATGCCGGCGCGGAACTGTACGCCACGGCCTCACTCTACGAAGGCTTCGGGCTCACGCCGCTTGAGGCGATGCTGTGCGGGACGCCAGTGATATCGTCGTGCGGCGGCTCCCTGGAGGAGGTGCTTTCCGACGCGGCGTTCACGCTTAGGCAGTTCGACCTGGGCCACTGGGCGCTCTCCCTCGACGGGCTCCTGCGCGACAGGCGAATGCGCGGGGACCTCAAACGGCGCGGGTTCTCGCGGGCGCAGAAGTTCCGCTGGGAGGAAACGGCGCGCCAGACGGCGGAAATCTACCGCAAGGTCGCAGGGGCATAGCATTCATGGCACCATCACAGAAAAACGTCGTATTCGACGCCCGCTGGCTTACGCCGGTCCCTTCAGGGATATCCGTCTACTCGCTGGAACTGATGCGCCGGCTGCCGGCGCTGGAGCCTTCGTGGCGCTGGCACTTCGTCTTCCGCAACGCCGAGCTCCGCGATTCGGCAATGGCGGCATGCGCTTTCCCTCAATCGCTGAAAGTCGCCACGCACATAATCCGGTGCTCCCCGCAGAAATACCTGAACCAATTCAGGATGCCGCTGTTCCTGCGCGCGGTAGGGAGCGACCTATTCCACTCCCCCCACTACATGATCCCCTACTGCGCCTTCGGGTCGCTGGCGGCGGCGGTCCACCCCGTCCCGGCGCGCAGAAGGCACGGGTGCGGGGTCTGCATTGCGACAATACACGACGCGATCCCGCTGCTGCTCAAGGCATACGCGCCGCGCTCCACCACAAGCCGCATGCTCTGGCTGTACCGCGCGTGCCAGCGCCTCACGCTAAGGACTGCCGCATTCACGATCACAGGCAGCGACACGGCGCGGAACGACATTGCGGCGGCGCTGTCACTTGGAAGGCGCGAGCGCGAGCGCTTCGTGACGATCTACGACGGCGTTTCCGACCGCTTCACCCCCGGTGAGCGGCGGAAGCGTTCTGACGGCGAAGCGCAGATTGTCCTCTACGTCGGGCGTCTGGACCCATACAAGAACGTACCATTCCTCGTGGCCGCATTCGCCCAGTTCCTGAAGAAAACGTCGATGAAGGCCCATCTGCTGATAGTCGGCCCGGACGACCCGCGCTACCCTGAGGCGCGCAAGCACGCCAAAGACCGCGGCATCAGCGAACATGTGACGTTCCTGCACGGGGCATCCGACGCCGAGCTCCTCTCGGCGTACCGCAGCGCCTCGGTGCTTGTGAACCCGTCGAGATACGAGGGCTTCGGCCTGCCGATGCTTGAAGCCATGCGCTGCGGCACCCCCGTGATATGCGCCGACGGGGGTTCGCAGCCTGAAATTTCCGGCGGCGCCGCCGAAGTCCTGCCCACCGGCGACGAACAGGCATTCGTCGCGGCGCTGGAGCGAATTCTCGGCGATCCGGCCCTCCAGTCCAGGATGGCCGAGCGCGGGCTGGCGCGCTCGGCGGAGTTCTCATGGGACGCGACCGCGGCCAAGACCATTGGAATCTACCGCAAGGCGCTGGAATTAAAATGAGCGGCGCACAGAAGAATCCACTTGCCGAGGCCCTTGCCGGACGGCGCGTCGCGCTCGGCCACGACTGGCTCACGGGGATGCGCGGCGGCGAGCGCGTCCTTGAGCTTTTCTGCCAGGCGCTGCCCGATTCGCCGCTCGTGACGCTTCTGGCCGACACGTCAACGGTCTCCGACCCGATCCGCTCCCGCGAAATCGTGACGTCGTTCATGCAGCGGATTCCCGGAGTCGCGCGGTCGTACCGCAAGATGCTCCCGATCATGGGACTGGCCGCGGCCACCACGCGCGTCCCGGACTGCGACGTATTCCTGACGACAAACTCATGCGTGGCCCATGCGTTCGTACCGCCCCCGTCAGCCCGCATGATCTGCTACTGCTTCACCCCGATGCGGTACGCATGGCTGTTCCCCCGCGAATACCTTGGCCCGGCGAAGGCGGCCATAGCCGCCCCGTACCTCGCCTACCTCCGGCGCTGGGACCGCCTGCACACGCGCCGCGTTGACTCATTCATCGCGATAAGCGACCATGTGAGGAGGCGCATATCCGACTTCTACGGGAGGGAGTCGCAGGTGGTCTACCCGCCAGTCGATACGGGGCGCTGCACACCGGCGCCAGGCGGGGCCGCGGGGAAATACGACCTCGTCGTCTCGGCGCTCGTCCCCTACAAGCGCATTGACCTCGCAGTGCGGGCCTATTCGAAGTCGGGCTTTCCGCTCAGGATTGCCGGTGTCGGGAGCAGTTCGTCCGCGCTGCGCGAAATGGCCGCGCCGAACGTCGAATTCATGGGATGGCGCAGCGACGATGAAATTCTCGAACTATACAGGAACTGCAGGTTCCTGATTTTTCCCGGCGAGGAGGACTACGGAATCGTCCCGCTTGAGGCGATGGCCTGCGGGAAGCCAGTGGTCGCATTCGGGCGCGGCGGCGCCACGGAGACCGTCGTAGGCGGCACCACCGGCGTCTTCTTCGACGAACAAAGCGAGGACGCCCTGGCAGGTGCCGTGGCCCGCGCGGAGGCTGCGCGCTGGGACCCCGCCGCATGCCGGGCCCGCGCCGAGGAGTTCTCGGTCCCGCGCTTTCTGGAGTCGATGGCGGCGGCCGTATCCGGCGCCCTCGCGCGCTAAATCTCCGGGGCGTTTGCGGGAAAATTTTGGGAATTTGAAAAAAACTTCTTATTTTTGATATAATTTTGCAACTTCAAAATTCTCACTGAAGGAGACTAGTATGCCAAAAGAGTTCAAGTTCAAAGTCACAAAGAACCTCTGCACGCTTTCCGAAGGCTCCAAGGGGTGGAAAAAAGAGCTCAACCTCGTTTCGTGGAACGATCGCGAGCCTAAGTACGACCTTCGCGACTGGTCGCCCGACCATTCCAACATGGGCAAGGGCATCACACTTAGCGAAGAGGACATAAAGAAGCTAAAGGCTTTCCTTGCCACGGCGGAGCTCTAGGCGCTTCGCGTCAAATATGGACCCCGCGGCGCGACACCGCGCCGCCCTCATGCAAAAACAGGGTTTTTGCAAAGGTTGTTTTTGCCATGGACATGCGTTCAATGCAGCGCGACTACTGGAACCGGCTTTCCCCGGCCTACCAGCGCATAATGGAAATTTCCGTTGACGACTTCCACTTCGGGCCGCAGATTCCCGGGGACTCGCGACTTGGGATTCTGCCGCCTCTGGCGGCAGGCGCCCGCGCGCTAGAGCTAGGCTGCGGCGGCGGGCAGAACTCGGTTTTCCTGGCAAAAAGGGGCCTGGAGTGCCATGCCATCGACATCTCGAGGGAGCAGCTTGCGCATGCGCGGGCGCTTGCCCGCCGCGAGGGCGTGAGGGTTTCGTTCCGCCTTTCGCCGATTGAGGAGTTCGGCGGGAAGGTGGCGGGGCTGTTCGACCTAATCCACTCCTCGCACGCCTTCGAGTTCCTCGACGACCCCGCGGCCGCAATCGGGGAATGCGCATCGCGCCTCGCGCCGGGAGGGACGCTCGTCATCTCGACCGTCCATCCCCTCTACAACGGCGAATGGGTTGACAACATCGACGAGGACGGCAACCCATGCGGCATGGGGCTGTTCCTTTCAAACTACTTTTCGCCCCCGGACGACATACGCCGGAGCGGCGGCAAGGTTGACGTCATTTCCCGCGCCTGGCCGGTGTCGTCCTGGTTCAATTGGCTGCGCACAGCGGGCCTGGACGTGACCGCGCTCAGCGAACCCGCCGAGCAGAAGGACGGCGTCCCTCCGTACACGAGCGCCGACTGGGCCGACAACGAGGGCGAACTCGCCGCGATTCCCGGAACCCTCATCCTCGCGGCAAAAAAGCCACATGTCCGGTGAAATTTGCTAGAATAGATTGCAATGCCTATTTATGAATATGTGGCGGAAGACCCCGCCAGGAAGTCCTGCCCCAAATGCCGCGACGGCTTTGAAACGATGCAGCACCTAACCGACCCGCGTCTGGAAAAATGCCCCGACTGCGGAGCGCCGGTTGTCCGCGCAATATCCGCGCCGGCTCTCGGCCGCTCGATGTCCTCCCTGGACGACCGGGCAAGGGCCGCGGGCTTCACAAAGCTCAAACGCCTCGGCAAGGGCGAATACGAAAAGCAGTACTGAAGCCTGGAATTGTGGATGTGGCTAGACCTGGAAGCACAATGACGCCGCGGCGCGGCTCCGCACTGATTCTCGTTCTCTGGATCATCGGGATCCTCTCGATGATTGTGGTTTCGTTCGCGTTCGAGGCCCATCTTGAAGGCAAAATCGTCTCATACACCCGCCGGAAGATCCAGGCCGAGGCAAACGCGATGT
Source organism: Kiritimatiellia bacterium (assembly GCA_017509565.1). GTDB lineage: Bacteria > Verrucomicrobiota > Kiritimatiellia > RFP12 > JAAYLN01 > RGIG5952. Next base: position 4,674 of record JAFWPM010000082.1, read on the forward strand.
CCGGCTTCGAGCTTGCAAAGTCCTACCTCGACCACAGCCGTGAAATCGACGGCACCGAGACCGACACCGACAAGGAGCGCGACACGCGCTACAACGAATCCAGCGACCTGCACTACGGCCGCTCAGTCCGCATCGAGAGGGAATTCACGACATCCGCGGGCGACGACGCCGGGAGCGTCACCGTGGACATCGAACCCATCGGGTCGCAGCGCAACGTCAACAAGCTCACCGAAGACGACTGGGAGCGCCTTCTTGAAATCACCGGAGTGCCGGAGTCGTACTGGCCCGACATCATCGACTCCTTCTTCGATTGGATCGACGAGGACGACACTGCCCGCGAAAACGGGGCGGAGAGCGACTACTACGAGGATCTGGAGCCGCCATACGTGGCCGCGAACGCCCCGCTGGCCAACGTCCGCGAACTCCTCCTCATTCGCGGATTCACCGAGGCGCTCCTAACCGGGGGCGTCTACGACCCCGACAACCGGGGCGACACCTCGGTGGTGGTCAGCAACGGCATCGAGCGCCTTCTGACGGTCTACGGCGACGGCAAGCTCAACATCAACTCCGTCCCGAATTCCCCCGACGGCCTTGACGCGCTGCTTACCCTTCCCGGGGTTGACGACGACCTCACGGCCCAGGCCATAATCGAGGAGCGCGAGGAGGGGCGCAACCTCAACGCCTCGGACGACAGCGACATCCGGGCCTTCATCTCAATGGACGACGCGCGCGAGCGCCTCGCGAACTACATCAA
>JAFWPM010000083.1 GCA_017509565.1 Kiritimatiellia bacterium
GATGGCGCTTGGCTGCGCCGCCATTGCCGCCGCCGACGAGGATGGCGGCCCCGATGCCGCCAGGGCGGCCGCCATCGCCGCATGGTCGCAGGGCGGCACGGAGGCCGCCCTGCGCGTCGACGCCGCTGCGGGGACCGTGACGGCCCTGGCCGAGTTCTGCGGGATAGACCCCGCGGCGACAGTCGAGTTCCCGGTCGTGGGAGAGCTGAGCGACCGCGGCTACGAGGCGGTTTTCCGCACTTTCGCGCGGCCCGGGGCAATTGCCGCCGGCATCGAGTCGCTGGGGGTCCCGCGCGGCCAAAACGTCAGCCACGGGGCCTTTGAATTCTGGCCGCGCGGCGAGCGCGTCGCCATCGACGTCGCGCCGCTTGAGTCCGGCGACTCCGCCTGGAAGCCCCTCCAGAACTACATAATCGACCTTGAGACGCGCGCACCGCTCGCAATCGACTCCTTCACCTACTGCGGTTCGCGCGACGACCCCGACGTGCCGGGCGGGCGCCTGTGCGACACCATTGCGCCAAATTCCGTAGTTTCAACCTACAACGACGCGCACACGGTGCTGGACATCCCCAAGCGCAGCGACCAGTCGGCCGCCTACGGGCGCTACGTCCTCGACCCGAACCACGGCCTAGACGCCAGGGCGCTATACAGAATCCGCTTCCGCCGCTCCCGTTCACCGCATCCAGCGACGACGCTGGACATCGGCGTGACGGCGCGCGAGGGCGCCATCGGCTTCATGGTCTCCGCCGATGGCGGCGCGGCTGCATTCGAGGACCCCGCCGCGCTTGTGCGGCGGGTCCGCGCCGCCGCCGGCTCCGACATCACCGCACGCATCTCCTTCGATCCGGCGCTTACGGTGGCCGAGGCGGCAACCGGGGCGCGCCTCCTGGCGAAGATCGAGGGCGACGACGGCATCAGGCCGGCCGGCCCCGCGCCAGGCCAGGTCTACTACAAGGGCTTCCTGCCCGATGATGCGTGGCGCGACCGCAAGGCGCGACCGTCCCAGCCCTGGGAACTGCGCTTCTCACGGGACGCAGGCGGCGGCCTTGCCGCGGCGCTGGTGCGGACGATCGAGGACTGGTCGGCCCAGGACTCGCTGGAACCGGCGCTTTCGACGCGCGACTTCCACCCCGCGACGCCGGCCGACGCCGCCGCCACCGTTGCCGCCATGGGGGAATCCCTGCCCGTGCTGCTTGTCTTCGCGCCTTCGGATGCGCGCCTGGCGGAAATCATGCCGTTCGTTTCCGCCCTTGCGAAGGACCACCCGACCGCATACGTCTTCGCCGAATAGCGCCGCGCCAACGCCGGAATATGGTATACTGGAAAGACGCGAAAACGCGCCTCCCAAAGGAGATTCCACCACTATGGACAACATCACCGCGCCGGCCACTGGCCGGGGCCTTCTCGACAAACTAATCAAGCGCGACGAAATCGACCGCTACTACACGAACGGCCGCGACTTTATCGACGACGACGCCATCCGCGCCGAAATCAGGGACAATTCCAGGGTGGATCCCGCCCGAATCCGCGACATTATCCAGAAGTCGCTGGCAATCGAGACGCTCTCCGGCCCGGAAGTGGCGGCCCTGCTCGCCGTCGATGACCCCGACCTCATCGCCGAGATGGCCGACGCCGCCTGGACGGTGAAGCACAAGGTCTACGACAACCGCGTCGTCACCTTCGCCCCGATGTACATTTCCTCGTACTGCGTCAACCGGTGCCGCTACTGCGGCTTTTCGGCCGACAACCACCGCGAGCGCCGCCGCTGCCTGACGCAGGATGAAATCCGCGCCGAGGCCGAGGCGATGATTCGACTCGGGCACAAGCGCGTCATGGCAGTCTACGGGGAACACCCAATGACCGGCGCGGAGTTCATCGCGAAGTCCCTTGAGACCATCTACTCCGCCAAGGTCCCGGGCCGCCGCCCCGGCGCGGTGAACTGCGTCCGCCGCATCAACGTCAACGCCGCGCCCCTTTCCATCGACGACCTCAAGGTCGTCCACGACGCGGGCATCGGGACCTTCCAGGTCTTCCAGGAGACATACGACCACAGGACATACGCCGAAATGCACCCGGCGGACACCGTCAAGGGCGACATGGGCTGGCGCCTCACCTGCATGCACAGGGCCTTCGACGCCGGCATCGACGACGTTGGCCTCGGCGTCCTCTTCGGGCTCCAGCCAGACTGGAAGTACGAGGTCGCCGCAATGTGCGTCCACGCCCGCGAACTCGAACGCTTCTCCGGCATCGGCCCCCACACCTTCTCCGTGCCGCGCATGCACGCCGCATCAGGCTCCGACGTGGCCAACGCAAAAAGCGCCTTCTCCGACGACGACTTCTTCCGCGCCGTGCTGGTGCTGCGCCTCGCGGTGCCCTACACCGGCCTCATCGTCACGGCCCGCGAGACCAAGGAGCTGCGCGACCGCTGCGTGAAAATCGGCCTGACGCAGATGGACGCCGGGACGCGCATCGACATCGGCGGCTACGCGGCCGGCAACAGCGGGCAGAAGATCGACGAACAGCAGTTCCTGCTCGGCGACAACCGTTCGCTCGAACAGATGATCGTGGACCTCGCCAGGCAGGGCATCATCACCAGCTTCTGCACCGCCGGGTACCGCTGCGGGCGCACTGGCGGATGCATCATGGACGCCCTCAAGACCGGCAAGGAGGGGACTTTCTGCAAGATAAACGCCGTCCTCACCTACCGCGAGTGGCTCGACGACTTCGCCTCGCCCGAAAGCATCAGGGCGTGCGAGCCGGTGATCGAGGCAGAACTCGCGGCAATCAGGGAACAATATCCGAAATTCTACCCGGTGGTGATGGACCGCTACAACCGCATCTGCGCCGGCGAGAGGGATCTCTACTTCTAGTGCGCCATGCCGCACCCGCTCAACATAATATACCTGCACTCCCCGTCCCCGGACGACGGCGCCATCCTCACCGAGATGGAATACGGGCTGTCCGACGCCTTCAGGTCGTTCTGCAGGAAGATATTCTCCTTCGGGGAGCCAATCGAGTTCCCGCGCCTGAAGGTTATTCCAGTCGCGACCCCGAAGGCGCTTGACAACCTGCTGTTCGCCGTTGAAAACGACCGGCATTTCGTCTCCGACGCCGCGAAGTACTGCTGCCTGTTCCTCTTCGATGACGAACTGGACTCTCCCGACGGCCCAAGGGCCCTCGACGAGTTCCTGATCGACGGGATGGCCTTCCAGAAATACTTCCTAGCATACTTCCCGGCAATCCCGAAGGTGATCCTAACGCGGCCCGGCCACAGGAAGGTCGCGATTCAGTCGCGCCGCTGGATAAGCAAGGCGCGCGGCGTCTTCGAGGCGCCGGACAGGGCCAAGGCCCGCATTGAGCGCATGTTCACGTATTTCTGGTCGCCCCACTTCTGGCGCGCCCTTCGCGAGTACGTGCAGACCAAGGCCGGCACGAGCTGGCACACCCCAGGCCACAACAGCGGCAACGCCTTCGAATATTCCCCCTTCCTCGGCGGGATCCACGACGCCTTCGGGTCGTTCAGCTTCCGCGCCGACCTGTCGGTTTCGGTTGAAAGCCTCGGTGACCTCTCTGCGCCGGAGGCCGACACCCCGCTGACCGCCGCCCAGCGCCTGGCCTCGATCATTTTCGGCACGGCCCAGACCTGCTTCGCCACTGGCGGGACAAGCACCTCGAACAAGGCGATGCTCATGACGCTGCTGCGCCCGGGCGAAGTCGTCCTGGTGGACCGCAACTGCCACAAGTCGGTCCACCACGCAATCGTCATGGCCGGGGCCGTGCCACGCTACCTGCCCGCGCGCTACAACTCCCGCTACGGGACATGGGGCCCCATTCCGCTGTCCGTCCTTAAAGAGGAACTTTTCCGGCACTCACCGTCCGGGCTGAAGCCGCGTCTGCTGATCATCACCACCTGCACCTACGAGGGCGTCCTGTACCCGACATGGGAGATTGGCCGGATGTGCGAGGAGGCCGGCGTCCTTTTCTACGCCGACGAGGCCTGGGCCCCATACCTCAACTTCCACCCGTTCTACACGGCCTCCCTGCCGGACGGGGAGGCCGTCCGCTACAACGCCGTCAACGAAATCCGAGGCGCCCACTTCGCCGTGCAGTCAACCCACAAGGCGCTTTCGGCCTTCTCCCAGGCCTCGATGATCCATGTCTCCACCCGCTTCAGGCGCCTGCTGGAGGAGGATTCGTCAAAACAGTTCCGCTGGCTCCGCAGGAGGTTCGGGATCAAGGACCACGGTTCGTCCGAGAAGTTCTACCACGACCTCCACGAAACCCTGCGCTACTGGCACTCCACCTCCCCGCACTACCCAATGCTGGCGACCCTCGACCTCGCCGACGTCCAAATGCGCCTTGAGGGACTGAGCCTCATAGAGGAGCGCCTCCACTGGGTGGCGGACTTCAAGAGGCGCGTCTCGCACGCCTGCGGGCTGCCGGAGGAGGACTGCTTCCCCACGCTGGACGCCCTCTCCGGCGCCGGAGTCGACTGGCAGGCGGACGGCTACCTCCTCGACCCGCTGAAGATGGTCGTCTCGTTCAAGAACGAGAAGGCGCGCCTGCGCTTCGAAAAGGCCCTGCTGAAGGCGCGCATCCAGTGGGAGAAGGCTACGCCGGTTACAATACTGTTCCTGGTGACAGTCGGCACGGTCGAGGAGAACTTCGAGTATCTCTACCGCGTATGCAGGCAGTTTTCCGACTGCATCGGCAGGCCTGAGGAGGAGTTCAGGATCGCCGAGATCCCGGATGCGATTAGCGAACAGTCGGCGGTCCTCCCGCGCGACGCGGCGCTGTGCGACGGCGAGCTTGTCCCACTTGACGAGAGCGAGGGGCGCATTTGCGGCCAGCTGCTGGTTCCCTATCCGCCAGGCATCCCGGTGTTCCTGCCTGGGCTGCGCATCACGCGGCCGATGATCGCGCTGATCAAGGACGTGATAGAGACCGAGGGGGCCGACGCCGTTCACGGGCTTTTCGCGCGCGGCAGGAAGTACTTTGTCGAAGTCCTCAACAAGGACGAGGAGAACCGCGTCCACAAACCTGGATGGACGGCGCCATGAACATGGTCCTGCTGGAGCCAGGCCAGATCGCCGGCGGCGGGGCCGTCGCGCTTGACGCTAGGCAGTCCGCGCATGTGGCGGGTGTCCTGCGCTCCAGTCCCGGCGACTCCATCAGGGTTGGGGAACTCGGCGGCATGGTCGGCCGCGCCGAGGTTCTTGAGGTGTCCTCGTCAGGTGTCATCCTGGCGCATCCTGAGCTTGACCGCGAACCGCCGCGCCCGTGGTTCGACCTTATGCTCGCCATGCCGCGCCCGAAGGTGATGCGCAGGCTATGGGCGCCTCTGGCTTCGCTTGGCGCGAGACACATTATCCTCACTAACGCCGCAAAGGTCGAGGGCGACTACTTTGGCAATCACTGGCTCGACCCGGCGGCATACGTGCCGCTGCTGAAGGAGGGCCTTGAGCAGAGCGGCGCCACCGCGCTTCCCCAAGTCGAAATCGTGAAGAGGCTGCGCCCGTTCGTCGAGGATGTCGTCCCCATCCGCTTCGCCAACGCCACCAAGCTCCTGGCCCACCCGGATGAGGAAGGAAAGGGGGGGGATGACAGAAATGACAGAAGTGACAGA
>JAFWPM010000084.1 GCA_017509565.1 Kiritimatiellia bacterium
ATGTTTTCGAATTCGGAATAGACATTCCGGTTTCAGGCGAACATATGGTTGAAATAAGGGCTAAACCGACAGTGAAAAGTGTCTACAATTTGAATAACGCAATGCCAAATATTGCGTTCAGGGGCGGAGGAAAAGGAAAAAGGGCAGATGGCGGCTGGATTATGATGGAAACATCTTTGTCAAGCGGCGATAGATTATGGAGTGACATCTACTATGTGCCTAACAAGGAACGGTCGAAAGGACGTGGTGGTGATACTTTGCTAACAGTTGGCGGGACTTTCGCGGAAGGTCGTGCAATGTTTAGACTGAAAGTGGACCTTTCAGTTGATATGAGTATGATAAGGGCGGCAGACATGATCCCAGACATTTCCAATGGATGGAATCTGGGCGGAATGGCCATTTGCATTTTCCTTGATGGAACTCCGATTGCGAATTTCTGGCACAGAGAATAGCAAAATGAATGTGTAAGTCTGCTCATTATGAAAAGAGTTTGTTGTTTTGGTAAATGAAAAGTAATATGCCTATTTTTGAAGGCGAAGGGAATGACCGGGCTGTCCGGCGAGGGAAGACGTGGCGGCGTGCAATTGGCGTCGTGGCGTTCAAAGTTTCGTTTTAATGGAGGTGGCTCCAAGATGGCAACAAAAGGGAAGGGAATGAACATGATTACAAAACTAATAAAACTATTGTTCATGCGAAACGAAGAATCGCATCAAGAAAGAGTGGGTAAACATGGCAACCATGTTTGTAGAGATGACATACACGAGCAGTATTTTCCCTGCATCGCCAACGCGAAGCAGACTATAAGATCTATATCTACAGATGAAGTTGTCTCGGTGTCAAAATTGAGTTCCAAGACATTCAAAAGAGTCAAAGAGAAAAACTTCGTTGCTGGCGCGAAACGAGCAATTTCAGTCTGCGGAGTTTCATTCAATTTGCGATGGATTCCGGGGAATGAGGAACAATTTGGTTTTTGGATGTGCGAGACACCAGTAACTCAGGAATTGTGGACGGCAATCATGGGAAGCAATCCATCAGCTTTTAAAGGGAATTCCAAAAGACCGGTTGAGTGTGTCTCTTGGAACGACTGTCAACAGTTTCTTGGAAAAATAAACGCCACTTCCTGCGAACTTAAATTCCGGCTTCCAACCGAAACCGAATGGGAATATGCTTCTCATGCTGGATCAAATGGCCTTTTTTGTCGGCTTAGTGATGGTTCAGAAATTAATGAGACGAATCTTGACCGCGTCGCGTGGTTTTATACAGATTTGACAACCCGTTATAATCAAGAGACTCATCCTGTCGCAACAAAAGAACCAAACGCATGGGGTCTTTTTGATATGTTTGGTAATGTGGAAGAATGGACTCAAGATGCGAAAGACAAGCGGCGGTTTTATAGGGGAGGAGGAGTGTTCAGTTCAGTTTACCAGTGTTCAGTAGCGGGACGAGATGCGGCAGATCCAGACAAGTCGCGCAGAGATAGCGGATTTCGCCTTGTGGCAGATGAGATTAGTCGGCAGACTATACCGTCAATCAAAATGAATACCAGATTATCCGAGGTGAACCCAAAGAAATCCCTTGTCGCCGGGACAAAACGAACAATTATAGTCTGTGGAGTTCCTTTTAATATGCGATGGATCCCTGAAAATGGAATGCAACGTGGTTTCTGGATGGGTGAGACGCCTGTAACGGATGAACTTTGGCGGGTAATCATGAAAACGTCAAAAAAGCCATACATTTCCGGGATGGCATTCATCGCCGCTGGATTCAAGCCGTTGAGCGATTGGTCAAAAATGCCTAGCTTTTATGGGGTGAAATTAAATGGAATAACCGCCGCTTATGGCATTTCATTTCTTGAATGCCAAGCCTTCATAAGCAAGTTGAATAAACAAGTTGAATGTCTTTCATTCAGACTCCCTTCCGAAGAAGAATGGAAGTTCGCTCGACATGCTGGTGACACTAAAGCGTTTTGTCTTGCAGATGGAACAAAGATTTTTAAAAATGGACTTGATCGTATTGATAGATCTTCCGACCAATCTCGGCTTGTGGCACAGACTATCCCAAATGCTTGGGGGCTGTATGATATGTTTGGCTTTTTAGAGGAATGGACGCAATCAATACCGCCACCCACGCATTTCTTTGGAGAACAAAAACAGCGTTATGAGGATTTTAGAGTTGTATGCGGTAATGATACTTCGCAGATCAAAGCGATGGGATGCGAGTTCGCTCATAATGTTTATAAAGACTTGGATGGAGATGTGTTGGGCTTTCGGCTTGCAGCAGATGAGATTGGACGGCAATAGAATAGGAGGGATAAGGACATGGGCATGATTGTGAAACTGATAGATTGGTTGTTTGCACGAAACAAACAATCGCATCAAGAAAGGGTGGGTAAACATGGCGATCAGATTGTCAAAGAAAACTTGCATAAAGATTGTTTGCCACGCATTGTTGGCACAAAGCAGGTTGTTAAAGTTCAAGAGAATGTGCCAAATAAACATATTGCGCGGCATAACAAGCAAGGAGGGGGCGAACGGAAACAGGCGAATGGTGAATGCAAAAGAGGTAAAGGAAAAATACATAAGGATGAGTGGGAAGATTATGCATGGCGAAAACTTGTTGAGGCTGAGCTAAGTTTGGTCGAAGAAAAAAAAAGATGGAAAGAGGTGGAAACATCAATGGAAACCCTTTCCCCAAATTACAGAAGCAAACTGAAAGACACTGCTTCAATTTCTAGACCCCAACATGAAACAACCAACAAGAATGCCAACTCCAATCAGGCAGATATTGATAAGATGGGGCAACAATTCTGCGAGGCATTATTTATGTTCCCGCATCGGAAAATGGAAGCCGAAATGAAGAAGTTCGACGAAATAATCATTAATGCGGCAAAATCAGGGAAGGGGCTTACTCAAGAAGATATACAGGCGTTGAAGCAGATTGACTTGTCGGATTATCGCCGCTGGTGTGAGCGCTACAAGTTTTAAGGCGAGTGTTAAGGCGAGTGAGGCAATAAACAACGGTGGTTTTATGGGCAAAAGTAATGAAGAAGAAATGACGAGCAGTTTGGCATCTTCGCCTGAAACGCTCTACGCGAAGGCGGCGTTGGTTCATAAGCGGATAGACGAGATGCGGGAACGGCTCGACGAGAGTGTTTTTACGGGGGAGTCGGAAAACGGCTTCTTCAAGATCGCGCTCTATGGCGATGGGCGCCCGGCTGGGGTAGAGATATGCCTAGACTTGGGCGACGAACAGGGTAAGGCGCTTTTCGAGGCCGGTCTCTTCGAGGCTCTTGAGGATGCCTACCGTCTGCGCATGGAGGCTCTGGACAAGGGGCTGCGGGCAATTCAGGATGAAACCGGCGTCGGACAGGATTTCAAGGTCCCATTTTGATTTCGAAGCACTTGGAGGAACACATGAATGCAATGGCGAATAACGCAATGGCTATGGCGGTAGCGGGCGTGATGGTTTGCGCCCTTGCCGGATGCGGCGGGGAATCCGGAATGAAGGCGGAACGCTTGACAATTCGGGATGGGGATAGGGAATGGACTTTTATCCCGGTCGATGGGAAAAGCCGCCTAAACCTTTCAGAGATTATGGAAACCACGGGCGGCCAGGACAAGGATGCCGACATCGTGACCATGCCTCTTTTCTGGATTGCCGAAAAGCCCGTTTCAGAGGAGGAGTTCGCAGTTTGGACGGGAAGGCGGATTCCCGAGGGACGGCCTCCGGAACAACCGGTCAGGGGAATCGAGTGGGAAGAGGCGCTGATTTGTTGCGAGCAGTTCTCCAAGAGGTATGCGAGCCAGTTGCCGCGAGGAGTGTTTGCCTCCATGCCGACTTCGCAGGAATGGGCGCATGCGGTCAAGGTGCTGGACTATCCTGCATGGCTGGACGGAGATGTGGGGACGTTTCTCTTCACCCGCAACCAGTATGGAGGCTTCCTTTGCGCGCCAGGGAAGAACCTGCCGGTTCAATATGATTTGGCGACTACGCTTGTAACAGTCCCGAAACGCGGGAAACGCAATTTCGCCGGCTTGCGCCTTGTCCTCGTCAATATCAAGGGCGGAAAAATTCTTGCCAACGGCAAGCCGTTCGACAATACCATGGTCAGCCGCGGCACCATTCTTACAACGTGCGGCCTTCTTTATCAGGCGAAGAAACAACTGGAAAACGTCCTTTCCCGCGGAGAGCCGTCCCCCGATCAGCGTGAGCGCGCGAAGGGTGCTCTCGCCTTTGCGCGCGAGGAACACGACACCGGGTTCGAGGACTGGAACGGTTTTGTCGAACTCGCCGCAAGGGCTGCGGCAAAACAGGGGTTCGAAACCGATCCATACGCAACACTTTGGTCGCTACTGAACCTGGATTCCCCCATGGAGAGCGAAGAGGTTGCCAAGGCATACGCGGAAAAGGGCATCGTGGGCGAGTGGGTGTCCATCGGTAAACTCCCTGAGGACGTGCGGGAACACCAAATGCTTGGAGAGACAATCACGATCGACACCATGGAAGACGGCGAAATAAAATCGAAGGAATTTGCGGTCGCGCCGGAACACGTCGTGCAGGTGCTGAGGTGCGAATTCACGGGAGATGGTGTGGAGGACATGGTTGTGGAAACGTTCGGAAACGTCGGAAGCGACGGCTATTTCTACGACTTTTTCGCGGGGCGGCCGGACGGAAGCCACGTCCTTTGCGAATCGCTTCAGACCGTTGGGCTTTGCGTTCTCCCCAGGGCCGGCGGCGGTCCGTGCGGTTTTTTGCATTTCTCCAAGTTCGCCAATCCTGTTCTGGATGCTGACATCCTGACGTTCAAGGATGAGAAGGCCGTTTATGAGCGCGCAGTGGAAAAGGACACCGTGATGATTGACGTGTTTCCGGATAGAATATACTTTGTCGCCCCGTTTATCGGTCCCGATTTAGGGATTGGCTGGAAAATTCTTGAAGGCCGAGGCTATTGGTACCGCCCGCTTTTCTGGCCGTGGAAGCCTGGCACGGTCCAAGGCCTCTAGACGCAGCTGGGAAGACTGCCTGGGCTATGGCTCCGGCTGAATGCCACTTGTTCATGGCGACGCGCTGATGCCGGCCACGGCTACGGAAATACCCTCTATGATGCCGGTTCGGATAGCCGCTACTTGTCATCCGTCACGCGTTTGCGCTATAGCTTATTGTGGAACCTCGACATTGATTTGGCTGACCACGGCGTGTGCGATAGTTATCGCCTATCTGGGCAACCCGCCCGTCCTTGCGCTGACCGCATTTCTCCGAATAGCGTGCGGAGTTGGAGCGGCCGATTCTTTAGCCTAAAAATCGCAGTTGAAAACAAAGGCGTTTAAAGCCTACCAGGCACAGTTGACAGGCAAAGTCGTTAGTGGGGATGGCATAAGGCCGGTTCAGGCGAGTGGCATGGTTATTTGGCCGCCGATGTCGGGAGGGAACATCCGCCGAATCGTGCCGTATTTGCGGAATGCGTGCGCGATTATGCGCTGGCGGCGCTCTTCAAGGCTCAACTGCGACGCAGATGAGATTTGGCCTTTTCGCTCATGGCGGTGTAGATGGTGACGATTCCCCGCCGCGCGTGGCGCGACAGCCTCGCGATGCAAGACTGGAGGAGCGGGCGGGACGTGGCGGCCTCGTGGTGCATGCCGTCGTCGCCGAGCCTTGTGAACACGTCCCAGAGGTTCGCCGCTATCACGGCAAGTCCCGCGAAGAACTCCGGATACCTCATTTGCGGAACTCGCCTGGAAAACGGCACTGTCCGCTCATGGCGAACAGTGCCCGGCTAGGCGAGGAAGCGGACAAACAGGCGCAGGAAAAGCGCGGAAAACGCGGAGCAAAGAACCACGATGCCGCAAACCGATGGTGAAAAGTGCTTTTGCCAGTATCTTGCGGAAATTACAAGCGGTACGGCGGCCATCCATATCCAGCATCTTGCGACTTCGTGCTTGAGGCATGGCGGCCCGAATAGAATTGGCACGGCGAAGACCGAGAGTAGCAATGCGGCAAAGAACTTCCCATCACTGTCGCAGTCTCGTGGTCCCGTCGGCGCTTTCACTGATGGCGCGCGGCTTTGCGGTTGCAGCATGGAGGCGATGAACCCCGAACATGCCATCGGCCCCAGCAACGATAGCCACTCTACCTGCCCGCCTGCCAGCGCCAGCAATGCTTCGGAAAATGATCTGTGGTGGTAGAAGGACGCCACATACCCGCTGCTGTTCCGGTAGATGGCGACGTAGTCAATGTGGTGGTGCAATATCGTCCAGCCGGCAATCAGGGCCATCGCCGCAAGCGCGGGTGCACCGCGAAGAAGAATGTCGCAGGCGCCCCGCCTGTCGCGGATTCCAAACGCAACTACGGCGACTGCGAAAATGGTTGTGGCTATGCACCAGCTGAAGGTCATCAGGACGAGCATCGAGAAACACAACCCGAGCGGGAAGGCGAACCGAAGCGCGCGTTTCCAGTCCTGCGCCGTCGCTGTCAGCCATGTTAGCAGAATCGCCCCGTGGAAGAAAATCGCGTAGTTCATGTCGGGCGCAAACGTGGCGTATGAACTTACCGAAGGCGCCGCCAGCCATAAAATTGCGGCAAGCAGGCCAGTGTTCGTGTTGAACATGGCGGCGCCGATAAGGAATACCAGGATGGCGTTCAGCGCGGACACTGCGGTCTGCCCCAGCGCAAAACGGAGACGAACCTTGGCATCGCGCCACGCAGACGGGTCGGAATAGTCAACGCCGGCCACGCTCCCGATCCAGCGGACGAAAAGAGAGGCCAGGGGAGGATGCGAGGCGGCATGTATGGTCGGTTCCAGTTGTCCCTGGAGTTTGTGGAAATCGCGCAGGTAGTGGCGTTGTTTCCGGCCAGGGCTGTTTATGACTGGAAGCGCATAGAGCATGGTCGCGCCTGATTCATGCCAGTTGGCTAGCATGGAGCATTTTTGCCCCTCCCCGGTGAAAAAGCCGTATGGTACGCTTGCAAGCGACACGAAGAACGCGAACGCGAGAACAAACAGCGCAGGAATGGCAATCGCATAGTTCGGACTTCTCCGTTGGCGCTGCCGCCTGGCTGTCAGGGCCGCCGCCAATGCCGCAAGGGATGCCAGAATCGCCGACAGGGCAAGCCACGCCGTTGACAACTCGGACGAAAGCAGGCCGGCAATGCGGGATGCGAACGACATGTCGTTGCGGCTCCAGGGATTTGCGTAGAATGGATAGGTCAGGCGAGAGGACATCGATGAGTCTGACATGCGCATCCAGATATTGACAGCGGCTACGGCCATTACAGGCCGCCAGAAAAACGAGGCTAGCCGGAAAACAGAACAAAACCTGGATTCATGGCCACGATGTCTGCGCCGAAGGAGGAAATAACCGACTTCACAGGCCAGGCAATTGATGAAAACCACGAAGGAAATGCTTTTGAACGGAATCATCTGCAACTCCGGGAAGGGTTTTAATGATACTTATTAAACCATATCCGGATAGTGAAGTCAACAACTTAAGGTAGACACCCTTCATATTAAGGTATAGGTATAAAAAAAGACAACGACAACAATTTTGTGACACCTGGTCCGCCATAATCCATATAAAAAAGGGTGTCTCCCTTAAATTGTAAACAGCGCCCGAGGAGGGGGAGGGGTGCGCTAGAAGGATAGGTGGATGTAGCCGGAGGCGGGAAGGGCGACGCATTGGACGCCGGCGGAGAGGCCCTGGCGACCGATGTCCGGAAGGGCGCCGCAGACCGGGTGCCCGAAGGTGTCGAAGACCATGGCGCGCGCCGGGGGGCGCGGGAGGTCGATGTAGAGGCGGCCGCATCCGGTCGCGTTGACGACGAAAACGTCAGGAGGCGGGTCGGCTATGCGGCAGACGGCGTTGGCGGCGTAGACCGCGAATACGGACTCGCGGTCTGTCTCGCCTTCGATGACGGAGTATCCTTCGGCTGGGCCGTGCGGGCGGAATGCCCCGTGCAGGAGCGCACCGCGGTGCGCTTGCGTGAAGGCAATCCAATGGCGCATCATGGCGTGGTGCGCGGGCGGCAGTCCCATGAGGCGCATCGAATACTGGATTACTCCGAAGAGTGACGCCAGCACCTGCTGGGCGGCGGCCTCAGGCGTCGCCGACGGGTGCCACATGAGCATGTCCGAATGGACGGCCGTTGCGCCTGAGGTGAGCCGCAGGTTGGCGATGCGGACGCGGTTCGCGACGGCATCGCCGGGGCAGTCGGCCGCGCGGAGCATGTTGCCGAACGCCCGGATCGCGGGGCCGATGTAGCGCTGGCGGAACTCGACGAGGACGTCCGGCTTAATGGCGCGGAGGCGGCGCATCGTGTCGGAAAGCAGTTCGTGGACGGCGTCCGGCAGCGAGCGGATGTCGCGCCCCGCGAAATTCTCCTTCACGGCGGGGTCTTCGCCTTCGAAGCTGAACTGGTCGATGAAATCTAGCTTGAATCCGTCGATGCCCCATTCACGCAGGGCGCGCTCGTAGGTGCCTGCCAGGAATTCGCGAACATCGCGGAAGCGCGGGTCGAGGACGGAGCAGGAGCAGCCGGGGACGTCTTTCAGGAACTTGCCGCGGAAGCGTCCGTAGTTCTGGCTCCTGTATCCGACAAACGGGACCGAGTACCAGACGATGTATTTCATGCCGGTGGCGTGGATGCGCGAAACGTGCGCGGCCATGCCGTCGTGGAAGCGGGACGCGGCGACGTCCCAGTCGCCGCAGAAGGCGTAGCCGCGCGACTCGTCGTCGGTCTGCCAGCCGTCGTCGAGGATGAAGGCTCGCATGCCGTCGTTGGCCGCGGCCGCGCACTCGGCTTCGATGACCGCGGCGTGGACTTTCTGGTGGAATGCGTACCACGAGGAGTAGAGCGGGTCGAACGCGGCCGGGGGCGGCAGGCACGGGTCGTTGCCGGGACGGCTGGAAAGCCATTCGGACGCCTCCGCGACGGCATCTCCGAAAAACCGCGGGCGCGCGTCGAGCCGGATTTCAGCCTCGTAGCGGGAAAGAGGCGCTTCGGGCGTACCGAAGAAGCCGACCACGCACTTGATTTCGCCGGTTTCCTCGACCAGGCCGACATGGGTGTCAAGAACGCGCAAGGCCTCGGAGCAGACGGCGCAGAGCCGGTTTGCGTCATCCATGCCGACGAGCGCGAAAACGGGCATGCCAGAGGCGATGCTTGTGCGGTGGCGCCCGCGCCGGTCCCAGTCAGGCGGGATGAAGCCATTTTCGGCGAACGGGTGCCAGATGTGCCGGACGTCGCCCTGCGGAACGGTGAAGGCGACCTCGAAGGCGGGCGGGAAGGCTTCCTCCGGGGCCTTGATGGCGATGCGGACGGTTCCCGTTTCGCCGGGAATGGCGCTGAACGAGAACTTCCAGTCACCGGGGTTGTCGCAGGAGAGGGTGACGGCGCCGGCGGCGGCCGTGTCGGCGGTGGCTTTGACGGGGGCGTTCATGGTAGTGCGGTGGATGGAATCTTGATGCTGGCCATGGCGGCGCAGGGAGGGGACGCCCGGCATGGCGCGCGCCACACGGGGGAGGGGTCACCTGCGCAGGGGGACGCCGCGCATTTCGGCCTTTATCCGTGAAATCGTGTATTCGCCGGTGTGGATCATGCCGGCGACGATCGCGGCGTCGGCGTGCCCGGCGCTGTAGGCGTCGGACAGGTGCGAGGGCTTTCCGGCGCCGCCGGACGCTATGACTGGCACGTTTACGGCGTCGGCGATCCTGCGGGTGATGTCGAGGTCGAAGCCGGCGCGGGTGCCGTCGGCGTCGACGGAGTTCACGACAATCTCGCCGGCCCCGAGGCCGGCGGCGCGCCTGGCCCATTCCACGGCGTCCATGCCGGTTCTCAAGCGGAACCCGCGCGTCGTGATCTCGTAGCCGGAGGGGAAGCGGGCGAGGTCGTCGGTCCTTACCGGATCCATGCCGAGCACGATGCATTGCGAGCCGAAGGCCCTGGCGCCATCGGAGATTATCGACGGGTTCGCGACGGCGAGGGAATTGACGGACACCTTCTCGGCGCCGGCGAGGAGGACTCGCTGCATGTCGTCGAGCGACGAAATGCCGCCGCCGACGGCGAACGGGATGCGCACGACCTTCGCGACGTCGGCGACGATGCCGATGTCGATCGGGCGGTGTTCGGCGGAGGCCGTAATGTCGTAGACGACCAGTTCGTCGCAACCGTCCTCGTAGTAGCGGAGGGCCATTTCGACGGGGTCGCCGAGATCCACGTTGTTCTGGAACTTCACGCCCTTGGTGACGCGGCGGTTGCGGACATCGAGGCATGGGATGATCCTGAAGGTCAGCATTTCGGGGACTCCTTTCCGTCCCACGCGAGGAAGTTCGAAAGCATCCGGAGACCGGTTTTCCCGGACTTCTCGATGTGGAATTGCGTCGCGACTATGTTGCCGCGGGCCACGGATGATGCGAAGACCTCGCCCGCGTAGTCCGTGGTGGTGAGGATGTCGCCGTTCCTGGCGGGCGCCATGCGGTAGCTGTGGACGAAGTAGAAGTCGCTGCCGTCGCGAATCCCGTCGAGGACAGGATGCGCCTTGTGGAAGTCGGCCTGGTTCCAGCCCATGTGGGGGATTTTCGCGCGCGGTTCGCGCGGGGCGAGCCGGACGACTTCCCCCGGGAGGATCCCGAGAGTCCCGACGCCGCCGTCCTCGGCGGAGCGTTCGAAGAGTATCTGGGCGCCTAGGCAGATCCCGATGAATGGGGTTCCGTTGGAAATGGCGCCGCGGATGGCGTTGTCGAGGCCCAGGGACGCGAGGGTGCCCATCGCGGCGGCGGCTGCGCCGACGCCGGGGAAGATTATCCTTTCCGCCGACAGGATGTCGCCGGGGGCCGACGTCACCCTTGCGCAGGCGCCGAGCGCCTCAACGGCGAGCCGGACGCTTGTCAGGTTCCCGGCCTTGTAGTCGATTATCGCTATCATGCCTTCAATTATACTAAATTCCGGCTGCGTCTGCCGGATTCACGGGTGGTGGGGGAGGGTTTCCCCGGGGATGTAGCGGACGACCTCGGGGATGGGGCGTGGCGGTTCCCCGCCGAGGCGGCGCAGAATCTCCGCTGCTGCGCCGCGCCCGGTCCCAGCCGGGTCGAACTCGAAGCGCGCGAGGGTGCGCGGGTAGACGGGGACAAGGCCCTTGTTTGCGATGGTGACGGTGAAGATGTCGCCCGGGATGGAAATGCCGAGGTGGAAAAAGCCGATCAGGCCGCCGGTGGCGAGGTAGTCGTCGGCCCAGAAGATGAGCTGCGGCCAGGTTTCGCGGGGTTTGGAGAAGCGCTCCATGACGAACTCCATCCCGAGCCGTTCCAGTCGCTCAAGATAGCCTTCGCTGTGCCTGCAGCGCACGAGACGCTGTTCGACGGAAAGCCCGGCGCCGGTGAAAATGGCGCAAAATGCGTTGAAGGCCGACCTGGCGCCGATGCCGACGATGAGCATGCGGCCCACGCCAAGGTCGCGGCACTGGGCGAGGAAGGGCGAGATGTCGCCAATTTGCGGGAGGGGGGTCTCGACGCCGCGGTCGGCCTCCTTTGTAGTGAATGGGACGCCGGAGCGTTCGATGCGGCGGAGGACCGTTTGGGGGCAGAAAAGGGGGAAGGCGAAATCGAAGTTTCGCTGGAGAGCCTGGTCGAGGGGCCCGCAGTCAATCGAGCCGGCGGACCTGTGGTCGAGCGTTACGACATCGAAAAGGTAGCCGGCGGCGGCAAGGACCCGGCGCATTTCGCCAAGGAAGGTCGTGGTGTGGTAGGCGCCCTCGCGTTCCGCCGGCACGATGCCGAGAACCCGCCCCTTCCAGACGGATTGCCTGCGGCCGACAACGACGCATCCGACGCCGCGGCGGGGGCTGACGGCGTTTTCGGCCGCCAGCGCCGCGATTGCGGCGCGCGGGACCTGGACGCTTGTGCCGAGGGCGCGGGCGAGCTCGACAATGGTCGGCAGGACATCGCCCTTGCGGTAGTACCCGGAGGCGATGGCGGAGCGGAGCCCGTCGGCCAGCTGGTCCGACAGGTTCGCGGCGACCGTGCGGTCGAGACGGAATGGAACTGGTTTAGGCATTGGAAAAATTGTACCAAACTATTGGGAAAAACGAAAGGCGGACGCCGGGCCGCGAGGCTGGCCGTGGGTGGCGGCCGGCCGGCCCCCGCCGCGCCCTCCGATATTTTTATCGCGCGCGGCACGGAAATATGATATAATTTCAGCAGGTTTGGTAAAGGTCTTGCTTTTTTATGGAAAGTGGATTGAAATACAAGAGGATTCTGCTGAAGTTCAGTGGCGAAGTCCTGCGCGACGGCAGGACGGGCGATTGCATATCCTCCGAGGTGGTCATGGCCATGGCCCGCAAGGTAAAGGCCGCCGTGGATCTCGGATGCGAGGTCGCCATTGTCCTTGGCGGCGGCAACATCTTCCGCGGGGCGACCGGGGAGCTTGCCGGGATAGACCGCAGTTCCGGCGACTACATGGGCATGCTCGCGACGATCATCAACGCGCTCGCGCTGCAGAACGGCCTGGAGAAGGAGGGGCTGCCGACGCGCGTGATGACGGCGATAGACATGCCGCGCGTCGCGGAGCCGATGATACTGCGCCGGGCCCTGCGCCATCTTTCCAAGGGGCGCGTCGTGATATTCGCGGGCGGCACGGGGAACCCGTATTTCAGCACGGACACGGGCGCGGCGCTCCGCGCCAGCGAGATACACGCCGAAGCCCTCCTCAAGGCCACCAAGGTCGATGGCGTATACACCGCTGACCCGAAGAAGGACCCCGCAGCAAGGCGGTACATTTCCCTCAATTACAGGACCGCGCTCGACCATCAGCTGAAGGTGATGGACTCGACCGCTTTCGCAATGTGCATGGACAACTCCGTGCCGATCGTGGTGTTCGACTTCTTCGACGCGGGCGCGCTGGAGCGCGTTGTCCGCGGCGAGCCGGCCGGCACCCTGGTCGCCGATGTCCCCGACCAAATCTGAAACAAGCAACAACGAACCCAGGAACCCTAAGGAGAATAAACCCATGGATCTAGATACAGTATTGAAGGACGCATCAGCGAAAATGGCGAAGAGCCGCGATCTCCTCAAGGAGCAGTTCTCCGGACTGCGCACCGGCAAGGCTTCGCCGGCGCTAGTCGAAAATGTCCCGGTCACCTACTACGGGACGCCGACCCGCCTCCGCGACCTTGCGAACATCTCGATTCCGGAGCCGCGCCTGATCACGATCACCCCCTATGACCCCTCCGCGCTCGGCGACATCGCCAAGGGCATCCAGGCGGCGAACATCGGCGTCACGCCTATGAACGACGGCCGCGTGGTCCGCGTCCCGATTCCCGAACTCGACGAGGAGCGCCGCAAGGAGATCGTCAAGGTGGCGCGCCGCCATGCCGAGGACGCCCGTGTCTCCGTCCGCAACGTCCGCCGCGACGCCAACGACGCCATAAAGGCGCTGCAGAAGGACGGAAAGATCAGCGAGGACCAGCGCGACCAGTCGCTCAAGCGCATACAGAACGACACCGACGCCGCGATAGCGAAGATCGACGCCGAACTCAAGGCCAAGGAAGCGGAAGTCATGGCCGTCTAGGCGCATGTCCGAACCGCAGGGAAGCACATCATCAAGCGAGGAACGAAAATGGCTGACGAACCGACAACCGAAGAAACCGTGGCCCTGCCGCCGAAGCAGTCGCCGCTCAAGCCCGTGACGCTTGCGCCGCCCCCAGGCGGCGCCGCCGCGCCGGCGGCCTCGGACGCCCCGAAGACGATAGTCTTCAGGAAACCGCAGCTGCGCCGTCCCGGCGAGGCGCCAGCCACGCCGCCGGTGTCGCCTCTTTCGCCCAAGGCCGTCACGCTCAAGCCGCCGGTTTCAGGCGCATCGACCGTCCAGGATCTCTCCAAGACGGAGATGATTGCCAAGGGCATCGCGATTTCCCGCAGCGACGCGGCCAAGAAGGTGACCTCGCGCATCA
>JAFWPM010000009.1 GCA_017509565.1 Kiritimatiellia bacterium
CCTGTCCCGTGCCCGGCGCGGCCTGTCCCGTGCCCGGCGCGGCCTGTCCCGTGCCCGGCGCCGCCTGTCCCGTGCCTGGCGCGGCAGCGCCGGGTTCCCCCCGCCATGCCGCGCTCTACTACGAGGACCCCGCCCTTAACTTGCAGTTCGGGCTGCCGCATTTGGTTGCCAGCTCCCCGGAGGGCTTCTCCGAGGAAATCTCGCGCCTCGCCGCGGTCATGCGCTTCTCCGGCTTCGACACGCTCTTTTACCCTGGCGCCTGGTACCAGGGACTCATCGGCGAAGGCGACTACAACCCTCGCCGCCACGCTCCGCACTGGCGCGATATCCTCTACGACTCGTTCGACGCCGAGGGCCTTTCCTTCATCCCAACCATAAACCTGAACAACATCCCCTGGGAACCCGGCGCCGTCACTGCCGAATCGCTCTCCGACGGCTCGCTCCACCCCACGCCGATCGCCATCCACGCGACTGGCAGGCCGAATCCCGGACTCTGGCACAACACCCCGCCCAATTTCAACTTCTTCCACCCCGGCGTGCAGGCGGAAATCGAGCGCGTCTTCGATACTCTTGTCGCGGAAGGCGCCGCGCATCCGTCCTTCGGAGGAGTCTGCCTGCATCTTACGCGGCACTGCTGCCTCTGGTGGGGCGACGAGGACAGCGGCTACAACGACTACGCAGTCGCGGCCTTCTGTCGCGAGAGGGGGCTGACCCCCCCCGCTCCGATCGCCCGAGCACTTGAAGCCCATCCTGATGCGCAGGCTTCGTCCTGCGCGGAACGCGGCCGCGACTACGCCGAGTGGCTGCGCTCCGACCCGGCGCTCCGGGAAGCCTGGATCCAGTGGCGGTGCGATCAGGTGACCGCCTTCTACGCGCGCCTCGCCGCGAAGCTCAATGCCGCCCATCCCGGGGCCAAGCTCCACGTGAACTACTTTGTCCCGCCGGACGTAAGGCACCCCGACTTCGGCAAGCCCGGCTTTACGCGCGCCGCGGCGCGCCGCGCGGGCCTCGACGTCCCGTCTCTCGAAGCGGCCGCCTCGAACCTCGTCGTGATGCAGACCTCCATACCGGCAGACTACCGCTGGGGCTACGTTGACCGCTACTTCCGCTTCGACGATCCCGAAGCACGCGACGAGGCTGTCGCCCGCATCCGCGACCTCGACGCCTCGCCGGACTTCTGGTCGCCGCTCGGCGAAGCCTCGCGCCCATGGGCCAACCAGCACGACCGCTACTGGGAAAGCGCCATCGGAGCGCGCGGCGACACGCTTTCCTGCGACTGGCTTGACGAGCACAAGTGGCGCGTCTCGACGCTGAACCCCGGTGGCGACAACGCCCTCGCGCATTTCGCGCGCCCCCTGCGCTTCGGCGACGCGCTCGGCCTCTCCAAAGGCGGATTCCTCGTCGGCACCTACGGCATGGAAGACCGGCTGGCGCCGTTCCTCCTCGCCTTCCGCTCCCTCCCTCCGGTCGTCCTGCCAGAGCTTCCCGAAAGCACCGAACTCGTTAAGATCCGCGGCGGGGAATGGAACGGCACCAACTACCTCTACGCCGTCAACACCGGCGACGAGCCCGCCGAAGTGGCGCTGCCAGCGCCATGCGGCAAAGTGGCGCTTGCCCCCAACCAGCTCTTTGTCAAGGCTCAGGCCGTCGAAAACAAGCGGCTGGTCGTGGAGATTTTGCCCGGCTCCACGAATCTGCTGGAACACCATGTGTTTCCGCTTGACCTGACGCCATATTTTGCGAAAGGCCTCGGCGTCCGCGCATCGGTGCGAGTCTCGGGCGAAAACATAACCGAGCCGGACAATCCGTGGAACGGCCCGAAGTTCATGTTCCACTACCGCTGCGACCTTGGGCGGGAGCGCTGGCCCGGGGCGGCGTTGCCCCGCGGTTCGTTCACCAACCTGCTTGCCGAGCTGCGCCTGAGCCCATTCGACTTGGCGGTGCCGCAGGACGGCCGCGCCGAACTGATCCTCGGCCTCGAAGGCTGCACCGGCCGCGTCGACTTCGACCTCTCCACACTCCGCGTCGAAGCCGAGGATTGGGGCCTCGCCCCGACTAACCGGGACTGGCGCGTCCGGTATCCGGACGATGCCGGCGACAATCGACAGCCGACAACCGACAACCCGCAGCCGCCCAACCTGCCGCAAGGCCCTTGCGGCCTTGCAGGTTCCCCCCAGCCGGGGGGCAGGAGGGGGGCGCCTCTTCGCGGCTGCATGCTCCCCGGCCGCGCCACTCGCGAAGACGACATCGAGACCCTTCGCCAATGGGGCGCGACGCTCGTGCGCTTCCAAATCACGCGCAACTGGTGGAAGGTGGACGACAACCAGGACCTCGCCGAATACGCGCGCTGGGTTGACTCCCGCCTCGACAACCTGGAGCAGGTCCTTGGCTGGTGCGCCGCGCGCGGCATGAAGGTCTGCATCGACCTGCACGCCGTCCCCGGCGGCAAGCGCGGCCTGCGCGGCCGGCCCTACGAGATGAACATGTTCCGCGACGAGCGCTACCTCGCCGCCTATCTGGATACCTGGCGCCGCATCGCGGCGCGCTTCCGTGGCAATCCGGCCATCTACGGCTACGATCTGGTTAACGAGCCGAACCAGCGCGGGCCCGCGCCGTTCAGCTACTGGGAAGTGCAGCGCCTCGCCGCCGAGGCCGTCCGCGAAATCGACCCCGACACGCCGATAATCGTCGAAAGCAACCTCGCCGACCGCGCCTGCGCCTTCCGCTACCTCTCGCCGCTCGCGATGGACAACGTCATCTACCAGTGCCACATGTACCAGCCCACCGAGTACACGCACCAGGGCGTCGCCGGCAGTCCGGCGACCGACGACGGCCGGCCGCTCACATGGCCCGGCGCCTTCCGCGGGGAGGTCTGGGACAAGGACTTCATCCGCCGCGAGCTCGCGCCGGTCGTCGAATTCCAGCGCCGCCACGGGTGCAGGATCTACGTCGGCGAATTCAGCGCGGCGGCATACGCGCCCGGCGCGGAGAACTACCTGCGCGACTGCATCGAGCTCTTCGAGGAATACGGCTGGGACTGGACCTACCACGCCTTCCGCGAGGCGCCGGTCTGGGACGTGGACATGGAGGGGGCGGACATCGGCGGCCTTGCGCCCGCTGCCTCCGAAACCCCGCGCAGGCGAGTCCTGCTGGATGCCCTCGGC
>JAFWPM010000085.1 GCA_017509565.1 Kiritimatiellia bacterium
AAGGGCGGCGTCGCGCTCGTCCCGGGTCCCGCCAAGCGCGGCGCAGTTTTCGTCGTTGGGCTGGACGATCAACCCGACATGCTCGCCGGTCTCGCCGGACACCTTGTACCCAAGCGCAAGGGACTCGGCGATGAGGTCGCACCGGGACAGCGCCTGCTCGATTTCCTCCGGGTAGATGTTCTTGCCCTCGCGGTTGACAATCATGGCCTTGCTGCGGCCGCAAATGGTGATGTTCCCGGCGTCGTCCTCGCGGACTATGTCTCCCGTCATGAAATACCCGTCGGCGTCGAAGGCCTTGGCCGTGGCCTCCGGGTTGTTGTAGTAGCCGATTGTGACGTTCGGGCCCTTGACGCAAAGTTCGCCGGCCCCGGTCGAATCCTTGTCGGCTATCCGGTACTGCATGCACCGGAGGACGGGGCCGACGGTGCCGACGCGGTACTTCACGCCGATGCCCGGCCACGACACCAGCGGCGAACACTCAGTGAGCCCATAGCCCTCCTTGGCGGGGATGCCGTATCTGGCGTAGCCTTCCAGGACGGCGTGCGATGTCGGGGCCCCGCCTATCGCCATGCGGCGGACGCGCCCGCCAAGCGCGGCCCTGACGAGCCGGGACACAACGAAGCCAAGCCCGGCGCGCCGGAGGAACTTCGCGGCCCCGCTGGCCGAAATCTTCCCGTCAATCTTGGCGAACATCTTCTCGGCCATCAGCGGGACGGCGAGGATTGTCGTCGGGCGGTACAGGCGTATGTCGTCGGATATTGTCTTCAGCGAGCGGATGAAGCAGCCGCAGCCGCCGCTGGCGATGGCGAGCATGAAGCTGAAGCTGAAGGAGAAGGCATGGAATAGCGGCAGGGCCACAAGGAACACGTCGTCGGACTTGAAGCCCTCGACCTCGACGGCGGAGTTCACGTTCGCAGTGATGTTGCCGTGGGTGAGCATAACGCCCTTCGGCAGCCCGGTGGTCCCGGAAGTGTAGATCAGCGACGCGACCGTGTCGGACGACGGGGCGTGGGCGTCGAACCACGCCCTGGCTCCGGCGCCGTCGGAGGCTTTTTCGAACAGCGCAGCGTAGTCGAAGAAAAGGCAGTCCCCGCCACCATCGCCACCGCCGCCAAGAACTATGCAGATGCGAAGGGAGGGCAGACCCTCGGCCACGGCGGAAATCGTCGGCTTCTGCTTAGCGCCGGCGAATATCGCCGATGACTTCGAGTCCGACAGGATGTGGCGGACTTCCGACTCCTTGAGCTTGGGGTCTATCGGCACGACTGTGAAGCCAACCGACGACAGCCCAAGGTATATCTCCTCCCACTCGGGGCAGTTGTCGAGCATGAGGGCCACGTTGTCGACGCCCGGCTCAAGCCTGAGGCCGTGGACAAGCGATGAGACACGCACGATGCGGTTGCGGAATTCGCCGTAGGTGCGGACAACAAGCCTGTTGCTGGAAAAGAACTTCTGAGCTGGGGCCTTGGCCCGTTTTTCGACGGCAATGTCTATGTAGTCGCGTATAGTCATGCGTATATAGTTAGCACATGACGTGCCAAAATGGGGCATCAATTGGAAAGTGTCAAGCTAAAAACGCGGCCGCGCGAATTGTGCGGCGGCATTCGGCGCCACGTTGCCCGCAACATGCCAATGTGCAAAAAATGAAGGCCGGCATGCGTTTGCCGCACACCGGGCAAATAAAAAAGGGCGACGCGCCGATGGCGCGCCGCCCTGTGCTTCCGGAATCGTAGGTTTTGCTAGAAGCGCTTTGAGAAGGTCAGGCCGAAGGTGTCCGTGCGGGCCTCGCTGATGCGGGTGTCCACGCCGTGGATCTGGCGCTCGGTGTCGTGGATGTAGACATACATGTAGTCGAAGGAGACCGCCCAGTCGTCCTTGGCGTAGGTGAAGCCGATGCCGGCCTGGTTGCGGTCGCCGGGGGGGCACATCGTGTTTGCATGGTCGATGTCGCTGGGATCTTCGTCAAAGGTGACGCCAAGCTGCATCGACCAGAACTCGCTGAGCTGGTATTCGCCGCCGAGGCTGAAGCGCCAGGTGTCGTGCCACTCCTGGGGCGCGACGGCGGAGCCTAGGAGTGGGGAGTCGAAGTTGAGCTTGATGTCCTTGTTGCTGCTCCAGCCGTTCCAGGTGGCGTTGAAGCCGAGGTTGAGCCTCTGGGTGGCCTGCCAGTTGACGCCGGCCATGACTGACTGCGGCATGTCGAGCTCGCCGTCGGCGTCGCACTTGTAGCCGATGCGGGTGAGTTCGGCGTCGCCCTCGGGCTTCACGTCGCTCTTGCCGCGGTAGACCAGGCCGACGCGGACGGTGTCTGTAAGCTGGTATGCGGCGGACAGGATGTAGGAGCAAACCCAGTCGTCGGCCGTGATGTGGAGCATTGAGCCGGCCTGCGGGATCATGCGGTCCATGATGACGTCGAGGTAGAGCAGGCGGAGGCCGGCCGCGAGCGAGAGGTCCTCCGTCGCCTGCCACGCGACGGTCGGGCTGAGCGTGAAGCTCGTGATCGTCGTCTTGGCGCTGTCGGCGGCCAGCGGCCAGGAGTTGCGGTTCTCGTAGCGGGTGCCGAGACCGTATTCGGAGTATTCGCCGAAGCCGAACCAGAAGTCTTCGGCGACCCTGCCGCCAACGTAGAAGTGCGGGTCGACGAATATCTTCTCGTCCTGGTCGACGCGCTGGCCGGCGACTGAGGTGTAGAAGTCCGGACGCAGGAGCGTCAGTCCGGCCATCGTGTAGATGCCGCCGTCCTTGAGTTCGGTCATGTTGGCCGGGTTGAAATACACGGCGGAGATGTCGCGCGTGGAGCCGACAAGCGTCCCCTGCAGCGCGTTGCCGCGCGCCGAAACCTCGTTCAGCCCGAACCCGGCGCCAAAAGCCGTTGCCGCGGAGGCTGCAAACGCCCCCGTCATCATTATTTTGGATGTAATGTTCATGGTGGTTTGCAGTTCGCAAAGTCCGTGCCAAAGGCAATGGAAAAATTTTAACGCTTTATTTTTCCTCAATTCTTGCATAATTGCAAAAAAAATGCTACGATAATCGTCGAACAACATGACTGATTGGACAAAAACCGTCCAACATGTCTCCGTTTGGCGTATTGAAAGGGGATTCCACCGCTGGACGGCAGGGACTTTCCACCATGGACAACGCAATCGAAACGCAATTGGAAGACTCGGATGCCTACATGGCACGGACAGCCCGGCGGCGGGCGCCCGGAGTCGAAAGGCCGGGACTGACATCCCGCCTGCCCGTCCTCCCCATTGCATCTTCAGCCACAAGGCACTGACAAATGGTCTACGAATCCGAACAAATCGTCTCAGCATTCCGCGCGCTTGCGCAACTGCTGGTGGAAAGCGCCACGACAAACGAGCTCCTGACGTCGATGGCCCATGTCCTCAAGGAACGCTTCGGTCTCCTCACGGCTGAGGTTGTCGTGCAGCAGGGGTCCTTCGGCTACGCGACGGGCGAGCATCTTGGCTTCGCGCTCAAGAAGGGCGGGCAGATGCAGTGGGGGACGCTCGACGCGCTCGGCCCCGACCTCGCCCCCTACTTCAGCGCCGCAATTGTCCCGAAGGAGGAGATGGAGCGACGCTTCCCGCATGGCGGCTCCTCATGCGAGACGGACCTTGGCGTCTCGCACATTACAATCAGGCTACTCTACCGCCAGAGCCCGGTGGGGTTCTTCTGCTTTGACCGCGAGGACGAGGACGCCGACGGCGCGATGTCGCGCCAGATCGCGGCGCTTATGGAGATATTCGGCGCGATCGTCCCGGACATCATAGAAATCCGGACAAGCCGGCGCCGCGAACACGAATACCTCGTCCGGCAGAACGAGACGCTCAAGTCGCGCCTTGAGCCTGTCTCCCCCGCCCTCGTGGGCGAAAGCGACGCCATGCGGGAGGTCTACGGCCAGATCCGCCAGGTGGCCCCGACCGACGCGACGGTCCTGATACGCGGGAATTCGGGGACAGGCAAGGAGCTTGTCGCGCGATCTCTCGTGGAGCTTTCACAGCGCCGCGGGCGGCCATTCCTGACGGTCAACTGCGCGGCCCTTCCGGAGACCCTGATCGAGAGCGAGCTGTTCGGCCACGAGAAGGGCGCATTCACCGGCGCCATAGAGCGCCGCATCGGCCGCGCCGAGGCCGCCGACGGCGGGACGCTTTTCCTCGACGAGATCGGCGACCTCACCCCGGCGACGCAGGTCAAGCTGCTGCGCTTCCTCCAGGAAAAGACCTTTTCGCGCGTCGGCTCGAACGCGGAACTGCGGTCGAATGTCCGCTTCATCGCCGCCACGAGCCGGAACCTTGAGGAACTGATGGAGAAAAAGCTTTTCCGCGAAGATCTCTACTACCGCCTTAACATCTTTTCGATACAGATGCCGGACCTCTCGGAGCGCCGCGGGGACATCCTGCTGCTTGCCCGCAATTTCGCGGAGAAGTTCAACCACAAATACGGCAAAGCCGTCAGGCAGTTCTCGCCCGACGCGATTGCGACGCTTCTGGACTGGAAGTGGCCCGGCAATGTCCGGGAACTTGAGAACTGCATCGAGCGCGCGGTGCTGACCGCCGGGGACGACACAATCCGCATACAGAACCTGCCGCCCCCGATGCGGCCGGCGAGCCACCCGGCCGGGGGCTTTGCGCCGGCCATGCCCGAGGACATGACGCTGGACGACCTTGTCGCCAGCTACCGCCGCAAGGTCGTGGCCGAAGCCCTGGCGAAGGCTGGCGGCAACAAGAGCGCCGCCGCGCGCGCCCTCGGCATCACCCCGCGCATGATCTACTACGAACTTGGCCGCAGGAGGTCGGACAGCTAGCGTGCCGCAGTAAATGGAAAAGGCGGGGCGGCAACCGCCGCCCCGCCTTTTCGCCACCACGATCGGCCATCAGCCGCGGAGGTTCTCGTGGTAGACCGTGTGGAGCAGGTGGTGCGCCTTCTCCGAGCCCGGCTCGCCGAGGTACTCGGCGTAGAGCTTCTTGATGTCCGGGTTCTCGTGCGAGAGGCGGATCGGCTTGCCGGCGTCTTCCGCGTAGATGCCTGCCATGCGGCGCTCCAGTGCGGCCTTGCGGTCGCCGTTGATGTAGGGCTGGCCGCCGCCATTGATGCAGCCGCCCGGGCAGGCCATGATCTCGATGGCCTGGAAGCGGGTGCGGTCGGCGCGGACCATGTTGAGCACCTTGCGGGCGCTGCCGAGGCCGGAGCATACGGCCACGTTGACGCTGAGGCCGGGGGCGACTTCGACCTTCGCCTCCTTGACGCCCTCCAGACCACGCACGGCCCGGAAGTTGATCGCGTCGCCGGAGAGGTTCTCGCCCGTGAGGATCGTGTGGACGCTGCGGAGCGCCGCTTCAAGCACGCCGCCCGTGACGCCGAAGATGACGCCGGCGCCCGTCGATTCGCCCAGCGGGCTGTCATACTCGTCGTCCTGCCGGTTGGCAAGGTTGATCCCGGCCTCGTGGAGGAGACGGACCAGCTCGCGCGTCGTGATTACGTAGTCAACGTCCTTCACGCCGTCATGCTCGAATTCAGGGCGCGCCGCCTCGTACTTCTTGGCCTGGCAGGGCATCACGGAGACGACGACGAGGTCCTCGGGCTTCACGCCGGTCTTCTCGGCGTAGTAGCTCTTGGCGATTGCGCCGAACATCTGCTGCGGGCTCTTGCAGGAGCTCGGGATGTCGAGCAGGTCCGGGAAGTGGTGTTCAAGGAAGTTGATCCAGCCGGGGCAGCACGAGGTGAGGATCGGGAGGTGGGCCTCCTTCTGCGCCTCCTCGGCCGACTTGCCGGCCTTCGAGAGTTCGAGGTACTTCTTCACGCGGCCGACGAGTTCGTTGCCCTCCTCCATGATGGTGAGGTCGGCGGAGAAGTCGGTGTCGAAGACCTTGTCGAAACCGAGGGCGCGGAGACCGGCGACGAGCTTGCCGGTAATCGGCTCGCCCGGCTTGAAGCCGAATTCCTGGCCGATCGCGACGCGGACGGCCGGGGCGGTCTGGACGATGACGGTCTTCTTCGGGTCGTGTATCGCGGCCATGACCTTCTTGGTGTAGGAAACACCGGTGATGGCGCCGACCGGGCAGACGTTTACGCACTGTCCGCAGAAAGTGCAGGAGCTGTCCGCGAGCGGTATCATCGAGGCGGTGCCGACCTTGGCCGGGAAGCCGCGGCCGTTGCCGGTGAGGGCGCCGACGGTCTGGACCTTGTTGCAGACTGTCTCGCAGCGGCGGCACATGATGCACTTCGTGAGGTCGCGCATGATTGCGGCGCTCTGGTCAACCGGGTAGAGGTTGCGCTCGCCCTGGTAGGAAATCTCGCGGATGCCGAACTCGGCCGCGAGCTTCTGGAGTTCGCACTCCTGGTTCTTGGCGCAGGTGAGGCAGTTCTGCGGGTGGTCGGAGAGGAGAAGTTCGAGGACCGTGCGGCGCGCCTTCATGGCGCGGGCGCTGTTCGTCCAGACTTCCACGCCGTCGCGCGACAGCGGGGTGGCGCACGCCGGGACCAGGATGTGGCGCGGGCCGCGGATGCCGCTGGCCTCGACGAGGCAGAGGCGGCAGCTGGCCGGCTTGTTCGCGACGCCGCAGCCCACGTCGGGGCAGTAGCAGAGCGTCGGGATGTGGACGTTGATCTTGTTCGCGGCGTCGAGAATCGTCGCGCCGGCCGGCACTTCCACTTTCGTGCCGTTGATGATTACAGTGACGTTGGCCATTGGAAAATCTCCTACTCCTTGACGATTGCCTTGAACGGGCACGCGCTGATGCAGGCGTTGCACTTGATGCACTTCGCCTGGTCGATGACGTGCTGCTTGCGGACTTCGCCCGTGATCGCGCCGACCGGGCAGTTGCGGGCGCACTTGGTGCAGCCCTTGCAGCCGTCGGTGATGCGGAGCTTGTAGAGCTTCGTGCAGGTGCCGGACGGGCACTTCTTGTCGCGGACGTGGGCGATGTACTCGTCCTTGAAGTAGCGGAGCGTCGAGAGAATCGGGTTCGGGGCCGTCTGGCCGAGGCCGCAGAGCGCCGTGTCCTTGATCGTGTTGGCGAGGTCTTCAAGTTCGACTAGCATCTCCTCGGTGCCCTTGCCGTCGCAGATCTTCTCGAGCATTTCGAGCATGCGGCGGGTGCCGATGCGGCAGGGGGTGCACTTGCCGCAGGACTCGTCCTTGGTGAAGCCGAGGTAGAACTTGGCCATCGCGGGCATGCAGTCCTTGTCGGAGAGGACGATCATGCCGCCGGAGCCCATCATGGAGCCGATCTTCATCAGCGAGCCGTAGTCGATGGGCGTGTCGAGGTTCTCCTTCGTGATGCACCCGCCGGAGGGGCCGCCGGTCTGGACGGCCTTGAAGGTGTGGCCGCCGCTGATGCCGCCGCCGATCTCGTAGATGATCTCGCGGAGCGTAGTGCCCATCGGGACTTCGACGAGGCCGACGTTGTTGATCTGGCCGGCGAGGGCGAAGACCTTGGTGCCGGCGTTGCCGGAGATCGTCCGGACGAAGTTGCCGTTTTCGTCGCGCTCGGCCTTCCAGTTGCCGATGCCGGCGTACCACTGCCAGCCCTTGCGCAGGATGATC
>JAFWPM010000086.1 GCA_017509565.1 Kiritimatiellia bacterium
CCGCGCAGGCCGGAGAGGTAGGCGGGGAAGCGCGTGGCGCGCAGCGCCAGCTGGCCGCCGGCGGCGGGGGCGGCCGAGGCAATGCCGCACATGTCAACGAGGCGGAGCCCGGCGGCGGTGGCGGGCGGGTCCAGAACCCATTCGCGGGCGAAGTCCGGCTCCGCCGCCACCTCCCCGCTGGTGGAGGTGTCGATAGGCGATTCGCTCCAGAAGGCCACGGTCTGGGTGCCGTCCGGGCGCCCGAAGAGGTAGGCGCGGATCCCAGCCGGGGCGTCGAGGGCGCCGAGCAGCGCGGCGCCGTCAAGTTCCCGAATGGCGGTGGCGATCGCGGCGTAGATGGGCTTGACCGTCCCGTCGCGGCGCATTACGCCCCAGTCCTTGAAGCCGCTGCGCTCGTTGAACGCCGGGAACACGAACCAGTAGGCGCGGGCGACGCCCTCCATCATGAGGGCGATCTGCGATTTCGGGTAGGTCTCCGCGTGGACCAGCTCCTGCGCGGGCGAATGGGCCTTCATGCCCTCCTTCGCGCCGTCTCTGGCGGAGTGGCCTTCGGCGTTGGTCCCGAATTCCGTGAGCCAGATAGGCTTGTCCGACGCCCCGGCGTCGCGCAGCTGCCCGCGCAGGTCCGCGAAGACCTCCGGGTACTTGCAGAGGCGGATGTAGGTGTGGTAGTTGAAGACGTCGAAGTAGCGCGCCGCGTCGTTCTGCAGGAATACCGCGTTGTAGCGCGTGGAACGCGGCACCTGGCACAGGGCGCCGTTCAGCACGGGCATGCCTGGGCGCGCGGCCTTGAAGCCGAGATAGGCGGCCTTCAGCGCGGCGGCGTATTCCCAGACGGGCTCCTTGGCGAAGTGGATGTCCTCCTCGTTCCAGAATTCCCAGTCCTCCATGCGGTCGCCGAAGGCCGCGGCGGCCGCGCGGCAGAAGGCGTATAGCGCGCCGAGGTCGGACGGGAGGCTCTCGCGCGGCGCCGCGGTGCCGGCCCAGGCGGGGGCGTCGTGGAACATTCCGGAGACGGCCATGCCGTTTGTCCAGAAGAGCGAGGCGTTGTCAAGGTAGCGGCCCCAGGCGGGCGGAGCGTCGGGGGATGGCTGGACTGCTTTCCACGACAGGCGTTCGCGCACATGGCGGAACCCGGCGAGGCGGATCAGGCCCGCGACCGTGGCGAAGGTGTCGCCGTTGTTCCACGGGCAGATGAAGGACCCCGGCCGCGCTATCCATGAGAGCGCGGTGTCGATTGCGAAGGGGGAGTCCGCGTCCGCGGCCCCGCAAGTGGGGTCGCGGCGGGGGGCGTCAACCACGGCGAGCGTGGCGAGGCGCCGGGGCGGCTCGCCCGCGACGAGGTGGTAGTAGCCGGCGGCGAGGGGGGGCAGCATTGCGCGGCCATCCGCGTCGAAATCGCCACGGATGCCGGTGTCGCCGCCGCGCCAGTCAGTCAGCCGCCAGGACTTGCCGGGCCGGCCGCCGCTTGCCCATGTCGCCGCGCCGGCCGCGGCCGCGTGTCCGGGCGCGTTGTCGAATACCACCCCGGCGCCGGGTGCCGCAAGGGCTGCGGGAATCGGCGCGGCCTGCGGTTCCGGCACTGCCCGGGAATCGGCATTTTCCAAGCGGTGGAGGCACCCGGCGGCCAGCGAGGCCAGGATGGCGGCAAGGACGTCCAAATGTTTCAAATGCTTCGGATTCATGGCGCTAATTCTAGCAAAGTGGAAGTGGCGCCGCAAGTGCGGGATGCTACTTCACGACCAGCACGAATGCCTTCGGGTGGCTCAGGTAGACGCCATCGGCGGCGTATTTGACTCGCCAGTCCTCGCCAAGGCCGCTCTCGGAACGGAAGCTGCCCGCGTATCCGCCTGGGGCGTCAATGATTTTGTAGCGCCCACTGGGGGCGTCCTTGTCGAACTGCGATATGTCGGCGACCGAGAGCGAGAGCGTGGAGATGTCCTGCGCGGCGTCGAACTTCAAGTTCCCGCACCCCGTGGCGTCGCCTTCTATGGAGAGGGTGCCCGAGAGGCTCTTGGGCGCTTCCTGGAAGCGGATCGTTCCGCCGATGGACGGCGCGAACATGCCGGCGAACGTGGCGGCCGTGGCGTACCGGACGGTGCCGCTCCCGCTCACGCCGCCGAGCGTCGCCGCCGTGGCCCTTGCCGCGCCGCCTCCCTGGCCGTAGGTCCAGAGCGCGAGGATGCCGCCGTTCTTGAGAACGATGTCCGTCCCGGCGGGCAGGAGGTCGTCGCCGGAGCGCTGCTGGAGTTCGTTCGAGTCGATGGTCGTCGGTCCATTGTAGGATTGGGCCGTCATGAGGCAGACGGCCGTCTTGGCCGGGCCGCGCACCATGAGGCCGCCGTCCGTTTCGCCCTCCGCGACGCCGCTCACGAGCGGACGGTATATCCAGATGTTGCTCCCGGCGGGAACGTCGAAGCCGGCGCCGCCGGGGCCGACGGCGAAGGTGATGCCATCCCACGCGGTGTTGAGGCCTTGGGCGCAGAAACTGTTGTCGACCGTCGTCTGGAGATAGCCGCCGTCGAAGAGGAAGGTCGCGACGGGGCGCTTGTTGAAGTCAAGCGAGAGTTGCGAGCAGCGAAGCAGGCCGTTGGTCGCAAGACGCACCACAGTCGCGTTGTCGCCCACAGTCTGCGCCACGCGGAATTTTCCATCACCGCAGTCTATTACGCCTCCATCGCGGATCGTGGTGAGGCCGTAGGAGTTGAGGGCGTTGAGGTATTCGCCGCCACCGGTTTCGATCCTGCCGCCGCAGACGTCGACGCGCCCGCGGCCGTCCACTTGGAAAAACCGCCCCTTCGCGGCGGCGTTCGTGGCGATGGCGAGCGTCCCGCCGGAGACCGCGAGGACGCCGCAAACGCCGTCGTCGGCCGTGTTTCCGGTGCCATACACCCAGACCGGGGCGTTCGCGCCCGTGCCGCCGCTTGCCGGCGCGCTTGCGAGCGTCGTGCCGCTTGCGATGTCGAGTTTGCCGCGCACTGCGATGCGTCCCGGCATGTTCGTGCGTCCGTCGCCGGGGTCGAGCGCCACCATGCCGTTCTTCCAGGCGTTCGTCGCCACCTTGTCGCAGAACGACGGCTCGAATATCCACTGCCATCCCGGGCGGAACACGGTCGTCGTCGGCAGCGTACTTCCGGAACTGCATTCGCCGTTGATTTCGCCGTTGAACACCACCGTGTTGCCGCCCTGCGGAATGACGTTGAAGGTCTTGCCCGCGGAAATCCGGACATTGCGGTTCGACGAGACGGCGAGATTCCCGGCGAACATCACGGTGCTCCCGCCGCAAACGAAGATATTGTCCTGCGGGGCGGCGGGTTCCGCGCCGAACGTCGAGTCGTAGTAGGGGCGGACCAGAACGCCGTCGTCGGAGTCCAGATAGAAGCCGCCTGTAAAGGAG
Organism: Kiritimatiellia bacterium; assembly: GCA_017509565.1. GTDB lineage: Bacteria > Verrucomicrobiota > Kiritimatiellia > RFP12 > JAAYLN01 > RGIG5952. The sequence goes on from JAFWPM010000086.1 coordinate 3,398, forward strand.
TTGGTGGAATTGATCATGACATAGCCGGAGCCATCGACATGGAGCGCGCCGCCATCCGCCCCCGGTGTGGTCTCAAGAGGCCGCTGCCAGGTAATCTGGGCGAGATTGGTCGAAATGTTCTCGATCGTCATGCCCTTCGGCCCGATGGTGATCGGCGAGTTGGCCCACTGCGTGTGGACGTTTCCTTTCGATGGGGCCACGACGCCCGGAAGGGTGATCGTGGAATTGGCGGAGCCGACAAGTTTGCCGCCGTCGAAATGAATGAATCCGTAGTGCGATCCGTCCAACCGGATTGTCCCGGCGGCGAACTCCAGCACTCCTCCGTCAACGATGCGGAATCCGAACTTGTCGCGGTCCGCTGCACCGACTCCCTGATGCGGACGCAGCATTTTCGTACGGAGCCGCCCGCCGGCGCCGATGGTCACGATTCCCTGGCTTCTGGCGGGGAACGTTCCGTTGACCATGTTGCAGAGCAGCTCCGTCGTGAGACCGGTGGCGTCAACCGTCGCGTTCTCGATTGTTGTCGCTTTGGAGCCGAAACCGGCATAGCCGCTGCCCGTGCCGAAAGAAAAGGAGGCGCCGCCAGTGAACGTGGTTTCGTCCCCGCCGAGCACGACGTTCATGCCGTCGCCGGAGCCCGAGCCCGTGCCGCCGCTCACGGTCGTCGCGCCGCCGTCGAAGACGAGCGTGCCGGCGCTCTGCTTGATGCGCTTGAAGGAGTTGTCGCCCTTGAGGACGAGGGTGCCGTCACCCTGCTTGTCGAAGCGGTCGGAAACGCTGTCTCCGGTGGAGACGACTGGCCCTGTCACAGTGACGGTGTCGCCGGCGGCGACGGAATACGCGCCGTTCGGATTGTCGATTGCCTCGATCTCTGTTTCCGCGGCGAAAAATGACGGCGCGGCGAATGCGGCGACGGCTCCGCATGCCCTGGCGAGATTTGAATTCCAAAACGGTCTACGCATATTGCATTTCTCCCATTGCGCCTGCATACCACATGCCCACGCGTTAATTTATAACCATTATAAATGCGGAATTGATCCTAAAAGGGAACTTTTTGTGAAAGAATTTTGGCGCTATCTGCAATGCGCCGCGCGCCACTGCCGGGGTGACATCCCGGTGCGGGAGCGGAACAACTTGCGCAACTCGCGCACCGTTCCGAAACCACTGAAGTCCGCGATCGCGCCAATTGGCATGCCCGGCCTTGCCAGCATCGACTGCGCGACCTCCAGCCGGACATGGAGGATTTCGTCAAGCACTGAATGGCCCGTCGCCTCCCGGAAGCGGCGCTCGAAGAGGTTCCGCGAAACAGGGAAGCGCCCGGCGAGGGCCCGGGCGGTCAGACCGTCGCACGCCTCGCGGCGGATTGCGTCAACGGCTTTCAGGATGTATGGCTCGCTGCGTCCGCGCCCGCGCGTCGATTCGCGCCGTATGACCATGAGCGGGCCAAATGTCGCCGAGAATGCGTCCCGGCGCCATTCCCCGGCATTCGCCATCTTTTCGGCGAGAATGCGCGCGCCAATGTACCCGGTGCGCTCGAAGTCCAGGCGAATGGTGGAGATGCGCGATGTGGCGACCTCCTGCCTTGCGTCCAATCCGTCTACCCCAATTACGGTCGCGGAGCGCGGGACATGGCGGCCAATGGACTGGAATGCGTCGAGGACCTCCTTGGCGGTAAAGTCGTTCACCGCGAATACGGCGACATTCCGCGGGAGGGACGCCGCCCATGCGGCGATGCGGGCCGCGCGCCCCCCCGGGCTTTCGCCATGGCGTTCCGCCAGGACTGAGCACTGGGCGCCCGCCTCCTGGCACAGTGAGCGGAATTTCGCCACCCGTTCACGTGCCCATAGCCGACGCATCCTGTATGTGGCCACGGCGTAGGCCGGCGGAAGCCCCGAGGAGAGTTCGCGGAAGGCCGTTTCCGCCACGGCGGCGTTGTCGCATAGAACGTTCGCGACGCTTGCGCAGGAGCGGCGCGAATGCAGGTCGAAGAACACCGCGGGGGTTTCCCCGAAAATGGAGCGGGGCATCGGGCTGTTCACAAGCGAGAGGTCCACGAGGCATCCGTCGGGCCTTATCGCCGCGATGGCGGCGCGTATCCTTGACGGACTTGAATCCTGATGGCGCAGCACCTCCACATCCCAGCCGAACGGACGCGAGAAACGCCGCGCCCCTTCAAGCCGCAGTTCGTGGATCATGTTGCCGCCGATAAAGCCGATAAAAAGGACAACGGCGCGTCTGCCGCCCATGTCCGCGGGACACGTCCCTGCCACTGTTGATGATTTTACCATGCCGGGTATCCTGCCGATTGCCGTTCAAATTCTAGCAAACGTGCATGGGATTGGCAAGTCCGCATTTGCGGCCATTGCCTGTGTCAGGAAGATGCCATTCGAGACACTGGAGGTGAACCATGTCAGCTGTAAAGTTGATGGCAGTTCAGCTGAAAAGCGGGGCATGATCGCGGCATTTGTAGTGCAACACCCGTTCTGCATCCGGCAGTAGGCTAAAATGACATTTTCCCTCGCCCCTTGTTGGATAGATGATTTGAAAAAGCCAATGTACCCGCTGTCGGGAAAGGTGCTGGTCTGGCTCCCGTCTCCTTCCTGTGTGATTGTGAAGTCGCGGGATGTCTGCCATCCGCCTTTGGGCAATCTTGTTGCTTATGGGTAAATGCTTGACGAATGTTGCCTAACCACGGTTATCCCATTGCAATCATTTGTTGAGAACAGGCGGACGCCAAACAATATTCTTTGACGCGGAGTATAGGCATCGCCCGGGATTGCCGTTAAGAAGAAATCAGCCGTTAAATCAGTTGCGGCGCTGAAGGGGAAAAGAATGCCCTTTTCAAGGTCAAATCCGTAACACTGCGAAGACATTATGGATATTTCCTTTTGCTTTTTCCGGGAAGAAAATTTGGCCCGATTCTCCACGAGTGTTATTTGCACCTCTTGATTCCAAGGGAGCCACTTCCCTGTTTCAATTTTTGCACCTGATTCCCCAAACAATACGAATGTGGCGGAAACTTCGGCTTCCGATACTGGGTGGCCATCTTCATCTGACACAACTACTGTGACCATTGCGGGCAATCCTGTTGCCGTCAATCGGGGCATGGCAAATCCTAGATGCGCCGCCGATGCCACCATTGCCAATATTGCAAATTGAAATCTACTCATATAGTAGATGCCCCCTAGAGACCAGTTGCAGGAAAAAGTTAAAAGAATAGAAATTGTAGATGACTGGGGCAACAGAAGAAAAACGATTTCCCACGTCAGCCGCGACCTGTCGTCGCTTAACGCAAACAGGGAATGCCATTGTGCGCTCCATGTTCGTGGCTCGAATTCATCCCAGTCCACATGCGTGAGAGGAGAGGGGAATTCGTACTGGTGTCAGCCAGCGACGGGTCGTATGCCTCCGAGGCGACGGCGGAGTTGAGCGCGAAGTATTTGCCGACTTGCATTCCGTAGTCCTGCATCGCGGATGAGACGACGGTGTTGCCGAGGCTGTGCGCCAGGATGACCTTCTCGCCCTGTACGGAGTTGACGAGAGAGGCCAGGTATGGAGCGGTCGCGAATGCGTTTTCGACGTTGAGGTAGTAGTCCGCTCCGGTTCCTTCGTCGCCGCGCCATGTGACCATCCAGAAGTCGGCGCGGCTGCCGGAGCGGAGGAGTTTCTTGAAGAACTCGCTTCCTCAGCCCCGGGCGTCGTTTCCTGTCACACGGATTCCATGCAGGAGGAAAACGGTCTTGCCGTTGGGTATGAAAGGCCTGTATGGCGGCTCGCCGGTGCGCGATTCGGGCGACGAGCTCCCGCCGACGAAGACACTCGCCGAAAGATGAAATGACGCAAGCGAAGCGCAGAGGCTTGAGGCCCTACGCATAAAAATAAAGTGCGTTGTTGTCACTTGCGACATGACATAATTATAGCATGCCGCTTTATTGCGCCGTTGTGTGTCGCCATTTCACGCAATGAACAAGTCGCCGCTTCAAAATCGTTCTCGGTTCATCGTGTCGCGCCTAATCCGCCACGGAAGCGGAGATTAGGGCATCAACCGCCGCCTTGGCCCGCGCTTCCGCACCTTTCATGTAGTTTTCCATGAATGCGAAATCGGGAGCGCCGGAAGATGTAGCAGGAAGTGGAACCATCGTCTTTTCCATCTGATCTTTGGTCCACTTGTCGGAAAATGCAAAGTTTTTGCCCAATCTGCGGATCAATGGCAGGAAAAACATCGCTATTTCCCGCGACATAGTGAAGCGCGGATAAAGAACATTGATGTCATCTGATGCCCAGAAAGGAGCAGCTTGGTAAAATGCCTCGCCTATAGAACCATTATAGCTTACGGAAATCGTGCCCGCGCTGTGGATGTGTTCGTCATTGGCGATTTTCGCTGTAATGCCATTGTTCATTGCGCTTGCCCCGACGAAATTGATTGCCCCGTCCCGCATATTGGATTTTGTAAGCCGTGTGCCCTTTACGATGTCAAACAGTCCTCCGGGGCCTCCAAGCGCAAACGGTTTCCATGTTGCTGTAACAATCTTCTTCATGGCGCATCCCCTTTCTTGATCGAGACCGTGACTTCATCGGCCGTCTGCGAGATATCGGATGCGTAGAGGACGCGACGGACGAGTGCGTCTCCGAACGCCTTGGCGTCGATGCCACGTTGGAAGAGTTCGTAGTCCATCATCGTCTTCATGAAATCTTCCTCGAAAATCTCGAACGGCTTTTCCGGCGTCGGGTAGGAAAGCGTGGACTTGGTCGGGTGGATGATGCGCTTGGTGCCGTGGTCCGGGTCGTCGCCGTTCTGAATGGCCTTGATCCAGTAGTCCTCCTTGGCCGGCCAGCGGTTCCTGACGTCCTGTCGCCCTTGGTTCTTGACGGTTTCCAGCCCGTCGTCCTCGATGTAGTAGCCGAGGATGTCGCGCTCGCCCTGCGGAGTTCCAGTGCGGAACACGAAGACGGACGTCGTGACGCCAACGCCGAAGAAAAGATCCTCCGGCATCTTGACGATGGTTTCCAGCGTATGCTTCTTCAGCAACTTGAAGCAATGCGCCTTTTCAAGCTTCTTGTCCGGAAGTATGAATGCGCAAAGCGTTCCGGCCGGCACGGCGTCCATCACGTTCGCGATGATGTCCGTGCAGCCGTTCTTCTGTTCGTAGGGCGGATTCATCAGGACCTTCGTGACGCCCTTGGCCTTGATCCAGTTGGCGGCGGCGGGCAGTTTGCTGTCCAGTTGCTCGAGGTTCGTCTTACCGTCCTTGTGGATGAGCATGTTGGCGCAGGCAAGCGCGAAGACGCGCCTGTCCATCTCGATACCGAAAAGCTGGCCGGTGCGAATGTCGGCGGACTTGGCGGAATGGTAGCCTCCGGCCTCGTTCATCATGTTGCACATGGCCTTCACGAGGAACGCGCCCGTGCCGCAGGCGGCGTCGAGGACGAAGTCGTCCTTCGAGACGCCGATCAGGCGATACATGAAGGAGGTCACATGGTCCGGCGTGAGAACCTGCCCGAGCTTCTTCTTGCTCCGGTATCGGTTGAATTCGTTGAAGAAAATCGCCATCACGTCCTCGCCGTTCCAACTCGCGGAATTGATGAGGTCGGCGATGTCGCACACGGCGTCGATGATGCGGTCCAGCGCATCCGTGTTGGCCGTCACGGACGGCGCGATCTTGTTGAACTCCTGCACGAGGATGTCCAGTTTGCCCGCTGGAGCGGAGACCCCGGAGGCGCCGGAACCGATGGCAACGGCGAGGTTGTGGTTGATCCAGGCGTGGACGAGGGTGTATCCGTTGCCTTTTTGGGAGGCGAGGCCGGGCATGGGGCAGTAGCGCTGGGCGACGAGCGCGCATGCCGTGAAGATCATGCGGTCCGTGAGGTCCGTCATTTTGAAGTCGAATTCAAGAGAATCGTTGATTCGCTTTGTGACGGTGTATATCTTCTGCTTGTTGATGGGAGCGGAGGCGAAAAGTCCCGTGTAGTAGTCCTTCCTTTCCAGAACCGGGGAAACGGTCGCGGAAACCTCCTCGGTGTTTTTCCAGACGCGGATTGACGTGCCATTGTAGAGAATGCCGATGACACGGGCGTATTTCCCTCTGACAATGGCGACGTTTTTCAGAAGTTCGTCGGCGCACGGCTGTCTGTCTATGGCGATGCCCTCGGCCTTTGCTTCAAGCACAATGGCGACTTTGCTCTTGTCATGAGGCAGATACCAACCGTCCGGCTTGTCGTTTTTCCCCGCGAATCCAAGATGGTTGAATGTCGTTATCTGCCCGGTTCCCTGTTCTACGCCGCTTTCTCCGTCGTTGAAACCGAGGATTGTCTCTGCGGCGCCCCGCACTTGGTCTTCTGTTTTCATCCGTTCTTCTTCGTCCCCGGCGCGGCGGAGGAAGACGAATCGGCGGCATCAAAAAGGGCGCGCCTTTTCCCTTGGCCTCAAACTCGCCTGAAGGCGGTAGGAAGAATGCCCGAAGAAGAGATTGAGGAAGCAGAAAAAGCGCGCCCTGTTGCGGGCGCGCTTCTGCCAACCCGAGTCCTTCTTCTTTCAAAGCTTCCTACACTTTTCAGGCGGACGTCGCGTTGCGCAGATGCGCAAAAGGTTTAGTTGTGGTTAAAGTTCGTTAGAGTGGTCAAGCTCCTTGTTTAAGTGTGCATCCATGATACCCGAAAATGGCTGATTTTTCAAGGGGTATTCTCGATATTGGCAGTCTTTACCAACTCTTCAGAGCTAGGAAATCTCCAGAGCATTCAACCTAAATTCCTCTGTTGGGAATCAAGGAAGCTCGAACAAGCCAATAGCAACGGGCGATTCCAGTATTTTTGGCTTTCACCAAAAAGGTGAGTGACGGCAGTTCCGATATTTCGTATATTACAGTTGTTCAAAGATTGAAAGGAGTACGAAACATGGAAACCGCCGTCACTGAATATTATGGCACAACTTCCCACGAAGCGCAAGGGTGTACGCTCGACATCGCCGCCTTTGGAGGACCGCTTGGCATACGCTGGGACGAGGACGCTAAGGTAACGAGGTGGGAGGGCTGTCGTACTTTGCCACGTTCCTGAAGGTGAGCCGGATGTTCGACAGGCTCGTCGAGGACGCACCGTTCGTCTACACGAGCCCGAACGCGCCGAGGGTGCGCGACGTGGTCGGCACGATGGTGCTGGCGATTCTGGCCGGGTTCAGGCGGTACCGCCACATAGAGCGGATCCGGAACGACATGGTGTGCGCCGAGCTGCTGGGGATGACGAAGGTCATGTCCGACGAGTCCGTGCGGCGCGCGCTCAAGAACTGCGACGAGGCCATGCTCGACGCATGGCTGGCCAGGCACGAGCGGGAGGTTGCGGAGTCCCTTCTCCAGTTCGCCTACGTGCTGGACGTGGACAACATGGTGAAGACCGTGTACGGGCACCAGGAAGGAGCGGAACTCGGCTACAACCCGCACAAGCCTGGGCGGCCGAGCCACAACTACCACACCTTCTTCGTCGGGGCGGCGAGAGTGACGCTCGGCGTGGACGTCACGCCGGGCAGGCAACATTCCGGCCGGTGCGGAATGCCGTGGCTGAGGGGCTTTCTGGACAGTCTGCCGAAGAGCCGCTGGCCCAGGCTCCTGAGATGCGACGTGGGCTACGGGGGCGAGGAGATAATGCGGGATGCCGAGGCGCGCGCAGTCAGGTACCTCTTCAAGGTCAGGCGCTCCCGCAACGTCTGCGCGCTTTTCAGGCGGATGGAGTTCTCGGATGCCTGGAAGGACTGCGCGGGCGGATGGCAGTGCGCCGACACGTTCATTCGGCTGGACGGGTGGACGACAACGCGCAGATACCTGCTTGTGCGAAGGCCTTCCGCGCAAAAGCCGAAGGCCGAGCCGGCCAGGCGCCCGAGAGGGCGTCCGAAAAAGAACGCGGTCGTCCCGGTGCAGCAGGAGTTCGAGTTCGTCGAGGACGCCAAGGGGCGGCGATGGGACTTCTTCGCGCTCGTCACAAACGACACGGGGCTGGAACCCGTCGCGCTGGCGCAGCTCTACCGGGACAGGGGAGACTGCGAGAACAACTTCGACGAGTACAAGAACCAGTGGGGCTGGGGCGGATTCGTCACGCGCGACATCAAGTCGACGCGCGCGACCGCGCGCCTCACCGCCATCGTCGCGAACTGGTGGAACGTGTTCTGCAGGCTTGCGGACGGAGAGAGGCACATGGAGCCCGTCACGTCAAGGCCCATGCTCCTCGGCCTCGTCGGGAGAATCGTCTCAAGCGGGCTCAGACGGCTCATGCACCTGACCTCGACGCACACGGCGTCGGGAGAAATCCGACACGCGCTGGAGCGCATCGGCGCCTTCCTCGGACGAATTTCCGCAACTGCGCCACAGTTGGGCTTTGAGCGCACATGGACGCTCATTTTGAAGGTCGCGTTCCGCAAATGGCTCGGCGGAAGACCCCTCGAACCGCTTGCCGACGGCCCACAGATGCTTCTGCCGATGGTGGAGTGAGGTAAATGCCGCAGGACGGAATCGAAAACCGACGGCTAAATCATGCCGCCGGCTGACGTCTCTTGCGCTCATGAGGCGCATCGCTGCATCCCAAAAGAGGAATTTAGGGTCAATGCCTGTGTCAAGCAAAAATCGTTGCAAAGGCCAGCTTAGTCCTCAGGAAAACTTGACAAGGCGGCAGTCAATCGGGCCGTTGAAAAACTGGATTAGCTCGACCGGCTTCAGCCCCGTCTCGCCTGCGAGCATCGGGCTGGCGGTGAGGATGGAGGTGTGGCAGCGGGCGGCATGGTCGCCAAGCCATGCGCCTATGCGGCGGTATAGCGGCTTTAGGGCCTCGCGCTCTCCAAGTCGCTCGCCGTATTCGGGGTTCATGAAGATCGACGTGGCGCCGCGCGGAACGGCCGTTTCCGCAAAATCGCAGACGCCAAAGGAGATGAACTGGTCAACCCGCGCGGCCTTGGCATTGGCCCGCGCTATGCGGACGGCGTCGCGCGAAATGTCGGTCGCGACTATGCGCGGCATCTGCGCGGACGGGGTTTCGTTGGCCGCGGCTTCGTCCTTCATGTTGCGCCACATGTCCGCCGGTTCGCCGCCGAAGCCCCGCAGGGACATGAAGGCGAAGTGCTTCCGGAACGAGCCGGGCGCGCGGCGCTTTGCCATTAGGGCGGCTTCGATTGCCGGAGTGCCGCTGCCGCACATCGGCGAGACAAACGGCGTGTCCTCGTTCCAGCCGGACGCCATGACGCACGCGGCGGCCAGCGGCTCCTGCATCGGCGCGTTTCCTGGTATGAGCCTGTAGCCGCGGCGGGAAAGCGGCTCGCCCGTGGTGTCGATGAACACGCGCAGCGCGCGCTCCTGCCAAAGCAGGAACACGGCGGCCCCCGTCTGCTCGCGCCCGGAGTCCGGGCGGCGCCCGCACTTTTCGCGCATCCTGTCCGCTATCGCGTCCTTGAGCTTGAGCGACGGGATTTTTGTGTCGCGGACAGTATCGTTCTTCACTACGCCTGTGACGCTGAAGTATCCATCTGGTTCAAGCCACTCCTCCCACGGGACCTGCGCGGCGTGCCGGTAGAGGTGGTCTATGTTCTTGGCCTCGGCCTCAAGAACGGGGAAGAGGACGCGGTGCGCCGTGCGAAGCGTGAGGTTTAGGCGCATTGCGTCGGCAAGCGTCCCGGATACGGTCACCGATGAAGCGTCGTGCGCCGTGACCTTCCAGCCGGCCTCGCGGACTTCGCGGAGCGCGTACGGGGCGAGCCCGCGTGCGCAGGCCAGGCCGATGTTGGCCTTCTTTGTCCAGATGGATTGCATTTAAACGATATGCCACATGTGATGGATACGCGAAAGCCCCGAATGCGGCGGTTGCCGCCGCAAGGGGCTTCGCTGAAAGGTACGGCGCGGCGGGAACCGCCGCGCCGCGTTGGGCTCTACAGCAGGGACTTGTAGAGTTTCTCAATGTCGGCGACCTTGCATTCGCGCGGGTTGCCGGGACGGCAGGCGTCGTCATAGGCGGACTTCGCGAGGAACTTGATGTCCTCCTTCTTCAGGACGCCCCTGAGATCCTTCGGGATTCCGACGTCGGCGGCAAGTTTCTCGACAGCCTCGATGGCGGCCTTGCGGGCCTGGATGATGTTCATCTTGTCGACGCCGGTGACGCCCATCGCGATTGCGATGTTGCGGTACTTGGTGCCGCTGGCGGGGGCGTTGAAGCGCATCGCCGTCGGAAGCAGAATCGCGCAGGCCTGCCCGTGTGGCATGTCGTAGAGCGCGGAAAGGCCATGGGCCATCGCGTGGTCGACGCCGAGTCCGACGTTGGAGAATCCCATGCCGGCGATGTACTGGGCGAGGGCCATGCCTTCGCGGCCAGCCGGCTTCTTGGCGACGGCGGCGCGCAGGTTGAGCGCGATGAGACGGATTGCCTCGATGTGCATCATGTCGGTCATCGGGCATGCGGCCTTGGTGATGTAGCCTTCGATCGCGTGGGTGAGGGCGTCCATGCCGGTGTAGGCGGTGAGCTCCTTCGGCATTGTGGCCATCATGTCGGGGTCGACGAATGCGACAACGGGTATGTCGTGCGGGTCAACGCAGACGAACTTGCGCTTCTTCTCCTCGTCGGTGATAACATAGTTGATCGTGACTTCGGCTGCGGTGCCGGCCGTTGTTGGCACGGCGAAAATCGGCTTGGCCGGCTTCTTCGTCGGAGCAAGGCCTTCGAGGGAGCGGACATTTGCGAACGCCGGGTTGGCGACGATGATGCCGACGGCCTTCGCGGTGTCCATCGAGGAGCCGCCGCCAACGGCCACAATGCAGTCGGCCTTCGCGGCCCTGAAGGCCTTTACGCCGTTCTTGACGTTCGCAATCGTTGGGTTGGGCTTGATGTCGCTGAAAATCTCAGCCTTGATCTTGCCGGCCTTGAGGACGTCAAGGACCTTCTTCGTGACTCCGAACTTGATTAGGCCCGGATCGGAGAACACGATTGGGCGTGCAAGCCCGCGGTTCTTCAGCTCCTTCGCGAGTTCCTTTATCGCGCCTGCGCCGTGGTAGCTGGTCTCGTTAAGTATGATGCGGTTCATTAGTTCCTTTCTTGGGTTATTGTTGGCGCAGATCCCCACGATTAGGGCATTCGCGCATTTGCATTATTCTACACGATGATGCGCAATTTGGCAAGTGCGCGTGGCGCCTTTTTTTATTTTCATTTTCACAACTTAAGGTAGACACCCTTCATATATATGGTGTAGGCCATAGTTTCGCCCTGCCTTCCCTGTTTTTCAGGCGCTTCGCCTCCCGGTGCAGAACAGCGGCGTACTTCGCTCGCCAGTGCCGAACATCACCGGCTTGGTCCCCGCCTTCCCCGTCCGGCTGTATTCGCCTATCCTCGCCTTCACGAAGTCCTTCGACCCGAAGGCCATCCCCCTGGAGATGTTCCTGTCCTTCAGGCGCATCTCCCTAAGCTTGATCCTCACCACGGCGCCGCCATGCCCTGGCGCCTGCCTTTCATCCCCGCCCACCGGCGCCGCCGCCTCGCCGCCATCGACGGCCTCCATCTCCAGCCGCGACACGTAGGCCTCCCACTTCTCATCCGCGCCCGCATCGCCGAGGCTCGTGGACAGCAGCGCCGCCCTGGCGCGCCTGTCCCCCGCGCAAGCGGCCCCGTAGCCGCTCCAGACGTACTTCGACGCGTCGTCAACCATGTGCGCCCGCACGGGGTTCAGCGTTATGTAGGCCGAAACCGCCCCCAGCGCGTCGTGGCTCCCCTCCACCAGCACGCTGTGGAACGCCCCCTGCCAGATCGTCCCCTCCACGTTGTCGATGTTCGAGCAGTACCACAGCGAGAAGCGCTGCTTGAAGGTCTTCACGAACTCCGAAATGTCGTACATGCGCCGGCGCAGGGCCGCGCGCTCACTCTCCTCGGCGGCCGGGTTCCCGGCCTTCCGCAATGCCTTCCACCGGCGGAATATCCTCTCCGCCTTCACAGGCCCGTAGAGAACCTCTATCCGGCG